>JANMRU010000453.1:0-6103 GCA_031388585.1 Pseudanabaena sp. SOY_30_concoct_251
AAGGCGATCGCATCCTACGATCAGTTCAAACGCGTGGCTTTAGCAGCATACGATCGCCTGAACAGTGACTATAACTATGACAATCTTGTACCGATTTATCGGATTAGGCGGGAAATAGGTGATCGGGTTACTCGCGCGCAGTTTAATGACTGGATGCTAGAAATGCAAGCCAATGATATCTTGCAACTTCACACCACAGGAATAGAAGACAATGCTCCAGACAAGCTAGAAGATTCGATCATGACTAAAGTAAGTGGATTGCGTTGCTACGCTAAACGAATTAGCTAATTAACCTATCTCATTTTCCTTTCACATTTCTTCACACTCAAGCTTTAAATTAATGGATTCATATGTCTAGTTCACCTTTGCCACTTGAAAATATCCACGATGCTATTAAAAATAGCAATCCTTTTTCAATTAAATTTGTCGATCAGCACCATATCTGGGGAGCAAGTTTTCCAGATGTCCCTGAAATCAATGCTCATGTATCCGATGCTGTTTTTCATGCCATCGATCGGGTATCTAAAAACGAACCTCCATCAATCGGTATCATTATCACTGGAGAAAAGGGTTTAGGCAAAACTCAGGTAATCAGCCGCATTCGCCATCGGCTCCAGGCGGAAGGAAATGCGTTTTTTGTCTACATGGGGAACTATGGAGATCTTGACTCTATCAAATCCGAATTTTTGCAAACTTTGACCGCCAGCCTCAAAAGAATTGGCGTTGAAGGGGTGACACAGTGGCAAGAATTAGCAGCAAATATGGTTTTTACTGCGAGAGGAGATCGCCCTTGTACTCCCAAGGAACTAGCTAACGGCAGATTTGAATATATTGTCAAGAAGGACACAAAAATTCCTGAGAACTGGGCAAATACTATCTGTTCAAGGAAGTCAGAGCTAAATAATCCCTATCTTGTTAAGGCAATTCTTTGGACACTTTCCAAAAATCATGCTCCCTATGCGATTAGATGGCTATCGGGGCAAGAACTAACCCAATCAAAAGCTGATGAGTTGGGCTTGCCAAATAATTCACTGAAAACCGAATTAGCAACTTTTAAAACAACCTGTGAACTCTTAGCTCTGATTAGTCACTACAGTAATTTAGTATTTTGTTTTGATGAGCTAGACGATCCTAGTTCTAATGAAAGCGGATATACAAGAGCGCAAGTTGTATCAGCCTTGGCAAAGGATTTACGCAATCTGATTAGCAAATGTGTTTTGCTAATGGCTATGTATCCTACAATTTTGCAACATCAGATCAAACTTATGGGCGGAGAAGGTGAAGGCACTGGAGCATCCTATGATCGAACTGCTGACAAGGTTTTAGAACTTGATTATCTCAACTCTGAGACATCGGTTGCTCTTGTGAGTAAGTGGCTAGAAGATTTCTATGCAAGTAAAGACCTTATTCCCCCAAATCCACTTTATCCTTTTAATGAGCCTGAAATCAGGGAAATTGGTAAGGATAAGCCAACTGCAAGAGAAATTTTAAAATGGTGTTTTGAAAAGTGGAGAGTTCCAGATCCAATTCTTCCGCTAGTTGATCTTCCTCTAGCAAATCCTGTTAAAGCTGGCTTTGACAATGAATTCCAATCTGTTACAGCTTCCATTGATGAGTATATGGAAAACAACGCTGTAGTTGGCAATGCCTTGTTCCAGGTTTTTAGGTCTTTAATTGGCAAAGAGATTGAAGGTGTTAAAATCAAAGATGTTGAATGGATTGATGACAAGATCTCTAGAAAAGTTGACCGAGGGTATCTGCACTTAAAAATTATTGCTGAAGAAAACGGTAAGGTCACTAAGATTGGTGTAGCTGCTATCTTACAAGCAACTGGTCTGTTTGTTGGCGCGGCTTTAAAGCGACTAATTGACTATGAAAAGTTTGATTTTACTCGCGGATGTTTAGTGCGTTCTCACAAAATAAGTAAAAACGCTAGAGTACCCAAGGAGTGTGAAAACAAGCTAATCAATGAGCAAGGTGGAGAGTGGGTTCCCTTATCAAAAGAGGATATTATACCCTTGATTGCAGTTTCGGAGATCTTGAAAAAGCTTAAAGACTACGATCTGAAAGAAGAACAAGTGTATGAATTTGTCAATGAGAATCGTCTGGTAGTTGATAATGCTCTTGTTCGAGAGATCTTGAGCGATCCATCTGGGCAAGTACCTTCTGGACTAATTGATGAAGATAAGCCCATTACCATTTCTGAAAGCCCATCTGAACTTGATGACAGCGTAAATATAGATCTAAACTGAGGTAATACCCATGCAAGCCAGTAGTAACGAACCAACCCTAGCAGATATACTCAAAGAAATTCCCGAGTTGCGAGACGAAATTAAGGATATCGCGAAAGAACTTGCGCAAACCGAAAAGTGGCAAGATAAGCTAATCACTATTTAGTTTACCTTAAACTACAAATGCAAATACTCTGCAAACACCAAGCACAGAGATGTGCTAGCTATTCTATCCATGTAGCAATCAAAATGTTGGTCAGCTTAGAACCTGGGATGTTGTCAAATGGGTTGGAGGCATCTCAGCCGCACTTTCTATTAGCGCCGTGATCGCCCTTGTAGGACTCTTACTAAGATTCGCAGGTACAGGACAATAAATGAGCGAGTTAGCACCAATTTTTAATGCCCTACGCCTACCCGCTTCTGATATTGAGGCTTTGATTCAGGGGAGAACGATCGCGGCAATGCCACAAACATTTCTGAATCCAGGAAAGCAATTTGGACTTTATCCCGACGATCCTAATGCAGATTCGGGCAATGTTTTGGTTAAAGCTTGGGCTAGGTGCGAACTATGTCAGCCTACCGATTCACCAAAAGCTTTAGATACGATATCTCGCCTTACAGTCTGGTCAGTAGATACATTGCAGTCGATCCTGGAACAAAGAGGCTCGTTTTGGTTGGCGTATTTGCGCGTTTATTCGTTACCGAGTCCAGTAGAAGTGACTGTCAAAACAACAGGTCAATTTATACCTCTGCCGAATTCTATTACTGTGACTGCTGAATCGCCAGTTATGAGCGATCGCGATTTTGAAGTGCAAAAACAAAGATTACTCAAGCTAGAGCCACCAGAATCTTTATTTGAGAAGATCGAAAGAGTGCTAGAAGAAGCAGAACTTCAGCACAAGCAAGAATTATCAAAAGAACTTGATTGGGTTGAACGGATTGCAAAGATTGGGAACTCTAGCGGAGGGCACGAATTCGAGAAATTGGCTCGAAAAAGCTTTATTGCTTTAGGTTTTAGCAATTCAAACACCAAGCCAAAAGCTAGTCTCGATCCAGAAGCGACAGGCGGAGCAGGTGGAATAGACCTGTGTTGCGAACATCCATACCCAGTTGTCGGGGAATGCAAGGCAAGTGCTAGTAAGAACATCCCAACTGAAGTTTGTAGTCAACTTACTTATCTTGGTCTAGCTCATTGTCCAGACTATGAAAAAGCAATCAAAATAATAATTGCCGCAGGCTCTCTAAATCACCACTCTAACCCAGTTGCAATAGGAAGCAAAATGAACGTGATCAGACCAGAAACTTTAGAAAAGCTAGTAAAACTTAAAATCTCATGCCCAGGATCGATTAATCTATGGAATTTAAAATCAAGCCTGGAAAGTGCGCCCTTTGGGGAAGATTCTAACTCTAAACTGCTAGATTTTATTGAAAAGGTACAACTTGAGATAAAACTGCGATCGCATATTGTCCAGGCAGTAAGAGAATTGCAAACTGGCTCATCTGAGAATCCAACACCACAGGCGATTAGAGTACAATACAATGCCACATTTGGGAAAGACAAAAATCCCAAGTTGGAAGATCGAGAAGTACACGATCTTCTTGTAGAGCTTTCATCGCCTTTAGCTGGTTATTTAGGTAGAGAAAAATGTAATAGCAATTGGCGGGGCGATCGCTTTTACTTCCTGCGCGACTTACTAATAGAAAAGGAGATATAATATGACACTCAAAGAACTGCAAACACAACTACTATCCCTAACATCAGAAGAAAAATCCCAAGCGATCCAGATACTAGTTCAGAGCTTAAGCAACACCTGGCAGGGAATCGAAAAAAATCCTGGAGTCATGGGTGGTGATGCTTGCATTCGCCAAACACGGATTCCCGTATGGCTTCTAGTGAGCCTACAGCATCAAGGCGCAAGCGAAGCCTATATTTTAGAAGACTATCCCACCCTATCCGCAACAGACCTAGTAAATGCATGGCGCTATGCTGAAACTCACCCTGATGAAATAGAAGCAGCTATTCAAAGGCAAGAGGCAGCTTAGTATGGCACGCCTTTATGCCGATGAGCAATTCCCCCGAATTGTAGTTAAAATGTTACGAGATATAGATCATGATATTTTGACAGTACAAGAAGCAGGAAAAGCCAACCAAAGAATTCCAGATGAAGAAGTATTAGCATTTGCGATTAGTGACAACCGTGCTGTATTAACTATCAATAGGAGTGACTTTATTCGGCTGCATAACTCACAACCTAATCATGCAGGTATTATCGTTTGTACAGAAGATTTAGATAGGCAAAGATTAGCCATACGGATTAATGAAGCAATTATCAATGCGGAAACTCTAAACAATAAACTAATTCGTGTAACACGTCCCATTCAGTCGAGTTGAAGAGAATGGTAAAAAGTGCGGCGGGACGCATCCTGCAAGGAATCGCTTTTACTTCCTAAGAGATCTAACTATTGATTAAAAAAGTGGATAATTTCTATGAGTACTAAAGACATTATTATTCGCGAAATAGAGCAAACACCAGAGATTATTTTAGAGGAAATACTTGACTTTCTACTCTTTCTCAAAACAAAACATCAGCATCAAAAGCTTGATACATGTGTTCTAAGTGAATCGTCACTTGCCAAAGATTGGCTGACAGCAGAGGAGGATGAAGCATGGCAAGATTTGCAAAAGTGGCAGGATAGAACTTGGGATGTTCTCAAATGGGTTGGAGCCATTTCCGCTGGATTTTCTGTTTGCGCGGCGATCGCACTTGTAGGGCTATTGCTAAGATTGGGAGGTGCGGCGCAGTAATGCCAACAATGATTATTCTTCTAGAGAAAGATGAATTATTTATTTTTAGTTGAGCTTTCATCAACTTTGACAGGTTATTTAGGCGGAGAAAAAAGTAATAGTGATTGGAGGGGCGATCGCTTTTACTTCTTGCGAGACTTACCGATTTAATTTATGGCTGTGATACTTTTCGTAAAAGTTGAAAAGGAGAAGTTATGAGTACTGATACTGCTTTATGGCAAGCCATTGTTAATATGCCAAACGATCTTAAGACAGAACTTTTGCATTACGCAGAATATTTACTTGACAAGTATCCAAAAAACAAAGCCTCAGATGAACAGCCCGAACAACTTCATGGCTATGGCAGTTGGGCTGGTCAAATTTTTATGTCGAACGACTTTGACGAACCATTAGAAGATTTAGAGGAATATATGTGATATGAAATATCTTTTAGATACTCATGTACTTCTGTGGTATTTAAGCAAAGATCCTAATCTAAGTGCCAAAGCGAAAGGAATTGTAGACGGTAGAGCAGACTTGTATTTTAGTATTGTCAGCCTTTGGGAAATTGCGATCAAAGTTAATATTGGTAAGCTGCAAATAAATCGACCTATTGATGCCTTACCAATAGAATTACAATACATTCATACTCAACTCTTACCCATTACTACTAGGGACATTAAGATATATTCAGGTCTTCCGTTACCAAACACGCCAAAAAAACACCGAGATCCATTCGATTGCATATTGATTGCCCAAACAATAAATTATTCATTGCATCTAGTAAGTCGAGATGTAGCGTTTGATGCCTATGAAATTCAGAGGTTATGGGAATGAATCCAAGCTTCCTAAAAGTCTGCTAGATGAAATTGGTTGGCAAATCCTGTCGATTTTGCAACAAGAGGCGAGAATTTCCTATAAAGAGCTAGGTCACCGCATTGGTTTGACTGGAACAGCAATTGCCGAGAGGGTTCGGCGCATGGAGGATGATGGAATTATTGAAGGATACGGAATTCGCTTAAATCTGAGGAAAATTGGGCTGCCAGTCATCGCATTTTTCAAGCTCAGAGTGAATGTTGAAAACTGT
>JANMRU010000467.1:0-5877 GCA_031388585.1 Pseudanabaena sp. SOY_30_concoct_251
AGTGCAGTTACCCCACCTGCGGATGCCGCAACAGCGACTACATCAAATGTCGTGTTAGTAAACTGTGGAGGCTGATTTAGAGACATTAGACTATTGGCCTGATTGTAAATTCAACCTTTCCTGATCTATTTAAGCATTTTAGCCCCAGCCTATTCAATGCGAAGTGTTGCGCGGTCTTGATAGGGCTTAGGACATTTCTAGCAAAGAAACTCTCTACCCTATGCTCAGCTAGACTTACCCCCTTTAATTCCCCCCTTGCACTAGGCGCGAAGCGACTTCCCGCAGGGTAGGGGGAAGACCAGAAATCTAGTCTCCTCCCTTTGGCAAGGGGAGGGTTAGGGTGGGGTGATTTTTAAACAATTGGTTAAGTCAACAGTTGTCCTAGCTGCACGATCAGGCGATCGAGAGATCCAATTTGTGATTCTTCCTGGACTTCGGCTTGCAGGAGCTGTTCGATCTGCCTGGCTAAATCGGCGGCTAGATCGAAGCCAAAACTGCCTAGCGCCCCAACTAAAGTATGGGCTTCGTGTAATGCCTGCTGCTGGAGTTCGGGGCTCAGCTCGTGCCTGCGTAAATCTGCGAAAGCGCGTTCCAGGACTTTGATGCGATCGCGATACTTTGGCTTGTTCCGTTGCCAAATGATGCCTAGCTCCACACCAGCAGGAGGTGTCAGGCTTTCCGTATCGTTTTGCCTCCTAATCCTATCCTCTTGATCTGATTCTCTAGCTTTGAGGCGATATCCTAAGCCATGCACTGTTTCAATTACATCGTTTAAATTGTTAACTGCTCCCACTTGCTTGAGTTTTTGTCGCAAGCCCTTGATATGCCCCCTGATCGTACTGGCTGATGGTGAATTTTCTAGTGGCCAGAGCCTTTCTACTAAGGCATCTTGACTAAATATGCGGGTGTGATTGCGCAGGAAAAGCTCTAGTAAAGCGTATTCCTTCGTCGTCAGATGCAGTGGTTGTCCTGCATAGGTGACTTCACAGTTATTGGGGTTAAGGCAGAGATTTCCCCAGGCGATCGCAGTCAGGAATTTGTCATTGGTGCGCCGCAAAAGGGCGCGCATACGTGCCAATAATTCGTCGAGATCGCAGGGTTTAATCATATAGTCATCTGCGCCTGCATCCAACCCCGTCACCTTAGTATCTTGAGTAGTCAAAAACAGAATTGGCGCATTATTGTGCCTTTTGCGGATCTGCTTGCACAAGCTAATGCCATCCAGCTTTGGTAGCATTACGTCCAATAAAATCAAGTCATAGGTAAATGCATCGACAAATTCCCATCCCATCTGGCCATCCGTTGCTAAATCGACCAGATAGTTTTGATTTGCCAACACCTGCATCAGCATGTCAGCAAAGCCTTCGTCGTCTTCTACCAATAAAATTCGCATAATTGCTAACTGCCCTCGATCGCCGAAATGATTGACCAAAGTTGCGATCGTGCGATCTCTGGAGTTTCTATCTGATGTGTAAGACTTTACCTACTCTACAATCAACATCATATCTCTAGGACTTACGCAGTGCTACCCAAGAACTCAAGTTCTTGGCTCAAAGCTAAAGTCATCTAAAGATGACTAAGAAATACCTACAATCAACCTGTTTCAACAGGTTTAAGCTTTGAGCCTGCAATTTATTGCAAGGCTTTTGCGTAAGTCCTGTAATAGCTGACCGCTAACCGCTATAAATTAGGCTTTCCACCACACCGCGACGATATCGGCCACCACTACGCTTGTAGGATTTTGAGGGCAAACCCGCCTGCTTCATCACGATGCCTACTTCGCTCTCATTACATCCCAGTAAGGCGGCTGCCCCATCACTACCAATCCACTGCTGAGCAAACATCTCCAATAAATCGTCATCAGCAGTATTGCGAATTTGCCTGAGTAATTGCTTCGCCAGCAGCCAGCAGGCCAGCGTATCTGCCTCAGCTCGGTGCGATTCCCCCACATCAAAATTGAAGTTTTGGACTAAAGCAGGTAGAGATCGCGATCGCAACTCTGGCAGCAACATTCTAGCTAGAGATAGGGTGCAGAAGCGATCTCGCTCAGGTCGAGAGAATGAAATATCCAGGTGAGCATATTCTGATTTCAAAAAAGCATAGTCAAAGGACAAATTGTGCGCCGTAAGAACGCCAATTTGCAATAAGGACTGGCATTGCGGCCATACTTCGTGGGGTCGTGGCGCACCATCCACCATTGCCTGAGAAATCCCAGTGAGGCCAGTAATCATTGCTGGTACTGGCTCTAGCGGATTAACTAAATAGGTAACTTGCGACCGAATGCCATCCGCAAGACTCGCGGTCAAGACGGAGACTTCGATAACGCGACAATACTCTGCCTTGCAGCCCGTGGTTTCCACATCCACAATCGTGAGGGGTTGCTCGCAAATATATCGGTAGTAGGCCAGTAAGTCTTGCGATCGCAGGGATTTTTGACTTAATAAGCAGTTTTGCATTGTATTTGTCATAAACCCAATACTAACTGCAACTGCTGTCTTGGTTTGACATCATCTGGCAATGGGTCGGGATGTTCGCGCACAGCCCCACAGTAACGATTATAGGAACAACGCGCACACTGCTCGCCTGTTTTAGGCTGCCATTCGCAATCCTGGCGCAACTGCACAGCTAGCTCGCCGATCGTCGCTTCTACTTTTAACCTTTGCTCAGGTGTGGCCACAAAGGTTACCTTTTCCCCTGTGCGTAGAAATATCAAACTGAGTTGCTTTAAGCTCTGGTGGTAGCGCTGCTCCAGCGCCAGATAATAAAGACCCATTTGTAAATCTAATTCGATCGGGTTGGGTAATTTCGTTTCCTTTGTAGATTTGTAATCAATCAGTTCTAGCCCTTCCTCCAGGCGATCGAGGCGATCGTAGCGACCCGTGAGCGCAAATTCCAAATTATCGACTAGGAGTAGAGCTTGAATTTTACCCTCGACGGCGATCGGTGGCGCGATCGCGGTTTGGTTGGCAATATGGCTCTGGTAATAAGTACTTAAGATAGATCGCCCTTCATGAATTTGCGCATCGGATAGACCCTTACTATTTTCTGTCCAGCAATAATTAACCCAATCTAAATCGGGAATGGGATAGCGATAATGCCAGTCGCGGTAAATTTGCGCTAATGCCTGGTGTAGGGATGTACCTAATGCTGCCGAGCCAAAAAATGATGCACTCTTTATGCCCATTTCATACCTGAAATTATAAGATTGAGGGCAACGGCTGTAGGTTTGGAGCTTGGAAGCTGACAGAAAATACGTCATAAGCTTGTATTTGCGTCTGTTGAGCGCTTTTATATCAAGCATTGTAACTGAGTTTTTCAGGGGCGATCGCGTCTTTATCCGTGCAGAAAATAGTCAGAGATTCAAAAAAATTTAGATGATTTGTGTAGAATGCTTGACTCAGAGCGAAATTGCGGTAACATAACTCCCATGAAACCTATAGAAAGAGTGCAATCAACTCTATGAACAAAGGCGAACTAGTCGATGCCATCTCTGGAAAGGCATCCGTCACGAAAAAAGATATCGAAGCTGTCCTCACGGCAACCCTTGAGGTAATTGTGGATGCAGTTTCGTCTGGAGACCGAGTAACCCTGGTTGGTTTCGGGTCGTTTGAATCTCGCGATCGCCAGGCACGTGAAGGCCGCAACCCCAAAACTGGAGAAGTGATGACCATCCCAGCTACCAAGGTGCCTGCATTCTCTGCTGGCAAGCAGTTTAAAGAAAAAGTAGCACCTCCAAAAGCAGAGAAAGAAGAAGCTAAAGGCGCAGCTAAGAAAGCCAAAGGCAAATAGAGCTGTCTTCAATCAGTAGCCCCTGAGTTTGACTCAGGGGCTTATTTTTTGGCGTGGATAATTGCGCCTCTGCTTTGCCAAGGAACAGATTTGCCAGTCAAATGCCGTGCTAGCAAATTCTGGATGGAGTCGATCTCTGTCTTGGAAAGAATATGCTGCAAACGATCGGCGTAGGTAGGTTTAGCGACTGAACTACTGAACCAACGCTCTAGTAGAGTTGGGGTGATATGCATTTGTGAAGAAATCTCCTCGGTTTGGATCTCAGCTAGCAAGCCGCTGGCAGTAAAAGCTCGTGATAAATCGTTAACATCCCAGTTCAGCATCGGATCTGATGCCTGGGCGTAAATCGATTCTTCTGCTTCTATCCAGGATGTATAAGTAGAAGTACTGAGGTTAGAGTCGATCTGACGGGGAGTTAATAAACGATAGATGCGCTGTGTGTGGCGTGGAATACTCTCGTGTAGAGTAATCGTGCCTTCTGCTAAAAGTAGTTGGGCAAGTATAGCGATCGCTCTTGATTTATCGGGTTCGCGCATCAGGGCATGATGTCCGATGATGCGATCGAATTTCAGACTAGCATCTAGCTCGGGAATACCCTTTGACAAGATCGTTGGTAATTCAGCGATCGCAGCAGTAACTAGATAAGGGCGCATTAGTTCGGGCAATTTTTCGATTTGAGCCGCTAAGGCATCAGAATCAGCCTCGCTATAGCTACAGGCATAGACTCCTCCTTCTGGCACCTGACGCACCGCTTCCCAGGTCAGCAGACCTCTAGCGACATTAAGATCGAGAACAACATGATGGCGCTGGAGTTGGGCGATCGCAAATAGGCGATCGCGTACTGTAGCTAACCTCTCTCCTGTGCCCTCAAGCGATCGCCGCAACCAACGTTCAGCCGCTATGTCTGGAGGAGACACGGTGAATATTTCAGGCATAACATCGCAACTAGCATCCGCCAAGCTTGCTAGTTGGGCTTCCCGCTGCCGTGTGACCTGCACCTGGATCTGGGCTTCCGCACCGCGATCGGATGGTTGATAGAATACTTGTCCTTGCAAACTCGCAGGCAGATATTGCTGTGCTACCCAATGATCTCGGTAGGCATGGGGATAAAGGTAGCCTGCACCGTGACCAAATCCCTGCTTATCTCTACTAGAATCCTTGAGCGGATTGGGAACCTCCGCTTGCTTTTCCCGCTCCACTGCGGCCAAGGCATCAAAAAATCCCATAATGCTATTTGATTTTGGTGCGGTAGCGAGATAGAGAGTAGCTTGGGCGAGGTGATATCTACCTTCTGGCAAACCAACGCGATCGAATGCTTCCGCACAAGCATTCACCACAACTACCGCCTGCGGATCGGCTAAGCCCACATCTTCGCTGGCCAAGATCAACATGCGCCGAAAAATAAACCGAGCATCCTCACCCGCATAAATCATACTGGCGAGCCAGTAGAGCGCGGCATCAGGATCGGAGCCGCGCAAACTTTTGATGAAAGCACTAATCGTATCGAAGTGGGCATCTCCTTCTTTATCGTAGAGAACCGCTCTTTGTTGAATAGAATCCTCAGCGATCGCTAAAGTAATATGCACCATCCCCGACTCATCAGCAGAGGTCGTTTCAACCGCTAACTCCAGCGCATTTAGTAAAGCTCTAGCATCGCCATTTGCTACGTTCGCAAGATGATCGAGCGCCTTGGCTTCCAGATTGACCTGCTTATTCCCATAGCCGCGCTCTGGATCTTTCAGCACTTGCGCTACAATCTGTCTGAGATCTGTCTCATTGAGTGGCTTAAGCAGAAATAGCCTCGATCTACTCACCAGCGCCTTATTCACCTCAAAGAAAGGATTCTCAGTGGTAGCACCAATTAATACAATCGTGCCATTTTCCACCCAGGGCAGCAGAGCGTCCTGTGCGAACATGTACGCGACGTCGTGGCGTCCCGCTTTGGGCGTCCGATCGCCCACGGTGACCGTGCCCGTCTGCTTCGCCTCCAGGCCGGCGATGATGTTGAGGATGGTCGTCTTGCCGCAGCCGCTGGGGCCGACAATGACGACGAACTCGCCCGGCACCACGCTGAAGCTCGCATCCTCC
>JANMRU010000479.1:0-1373 GCA_031388585.1 Pseudanabaena sp. SOY_30_concoct_251
AGCCGATCGCCGCAATTGTTGCTGCTCTTGATTAAACTGCTTTTGTTGCTGCGTGAGGATAGTGTTGTCAATCGGTGGTCGCATATCCCATTGCATCTCAGCAAGCAGGATTAAACTGCTGCCCATCACCATCCCTGTAGCTAAAAACTGCCAACCCTCAAGGTAATTGAGCGCGGCGATCGCCAAAAGATGCGCTATCCCAGTCAGCAATAAGGCGCGCGATCGCAATCCAAGTGCTGTAGCAATATAACCAACTGCGCACAATCCCAACCAGATCGGACAGAGATGTACCAGGATATTTGCTTGCGACTGATAAACTCCCCAATCTGTAATCGCGACTCCCGCCATCATTAGTGACGACCAGAAGTAAATGACCCAACTCAGCCGTTCTACCTTTGCCCAGTAATGTGTAAATACGATCGTGCAAATTGTGCCAACAAAAGTGAGTGGCGTCCAAATCATGGCTTGGGTTGACCAATCGATGGGGAGAAACTGAGCTGTGGTGAAGATAATCGCTGTAATTACGCCCCAGATGATGAAAACTTGATCTATGCGCGTATAGACTCTTCTAAGTAAGGTTTTGGTGTCAATTTTTAGATGTATGTTCCAGATACCTTGCAAATCTTGAATATCGAGATCTTTTTGCTTAATTCTAATCAGTGGGGCTTCAGGGTTAAAAAAACTCATTTAATAAGGTAGTGCTTAGCTCTGATAAAACTTTACATAAGTTTACCAAAGCTGACAAACGAAGCAATCGGTCTTTGCGTAGATATTTTGTCTCAGATTGGACTAATTAATCAAAATTGCCATAAACCAACTACCAACCTGGCTATTATCTTGATAACGACTGCGCTTTAGAGCTTCTTCAATTAAGGCAAGATTTAAACCTGGCAGTACTTTTGACTGCACGATCCTTTGGCTACCATTGTTGGTAATAATCTCGAAAGCAATAATCCGAGCTTGTTTAACATCAACTACCCAATATTCAGATATTGCCATTTCCTCATACAGTAGTCTTTTAGCGCCAATATCGTCACTTAGCGAAGTAGAAGCTATCTCAATCACTAGATCTGGAGGTGGATAAATATCTAAATCCACAACAGAACTTCCTGATGGCTTTAAACTAACGCGATCGCCGATGTAATAGGAAATATCTGGCTGAGCTTCCCGAATTCCAGTTTTACGATAGCTACAGTTTGTCAGTCCTCGGATTGAAACTTTCTTTGCAATACCGTTAGTGTCATGAATTATTCGCCACAGATTTACGGTCATGTTTAGCATGATCGCGCTCAATCACCAAGAAGAATACGGTTAAGCAACTGGTTTCGTGAGGGAAGGCACCAATTTCATCGGATTTGGTACGAAACTCGCGG
>JANMRU010000492.1:0-2458 GCA_031388585.1 Pseudanabaena sp. SOY_30_concoct_251
CTCTGGCAGTCATTAACAGGAGGAGTAACGCGTGGACTTAAAGCAGGAGGAGTGCCAGCGTCAAACGATTATGTGCTTCTGGCAGCCTGTCGTCAAAATGAGTATGCTTTTGAATTTCCGTTCAATCGGG
The DNA here is from genome assembly GCA_031388585.1 of Pseudanabaena sp. SOY_30_concoct_251. Lineage (GTDB taxonomy): Bacteria > Cyanobacteriota > Cyanobacteriia > Pseudanabaenales > Pseudanabaenaceae > PCC-6802. Next base: position 131 of record JANMRU010000492.1, read on the forward strand.
AAACGAAAGAAAAAAATGGTGCCTTGACGTATTGGTTGCTGGATACATTGAAGCAATCTTTTCCTGGGCAAACTTACAAGGATTTGTTCGATCGCATCAATGCTAAGATTCACAGCCAATTTTCCACTCAAACTCCCATCCTTTTGGGTGAGGGTAATCGTAAGATTTTTGGAACTGAGTTTGGCGAAACAGTGTTTGCCATTCCCGTGATGAAGGTTGAACCGAATGAGGAGGGTATGCCTCAAGCATTGCTGGCGGTTGGGCAAGCCAATGGTGTGTCTAAAGGAGCAGAATTTGCGATCTATCCTCGCGGCACCATCGATTTAACCAAAAAAGAAGATCGGATTGCGATCGCCACGATTGTTCAGCGTGGCAGTTCTCAATCCCTGTGTAAACTAGAACCGATTGCAGGCAAGGAAAGGCAAGTTGAACAAGGCGACCAGGCAGTTCAGATTTCAGCCTCTGTCAATCTAGTCAGGACAGTATCCTTCATTCCCAAGGACGATTCTGCGTTGTTAGCGATCGCCCAGGCATTGCCTGTTAAGGGCTGGGTAGAGATAGCACAGGATGGAGCTGGGAGTGACTATACCATCACGATTAATACTGATGGAGAGTATGAAATTGCTGATGGTGCAGGAAGTCCCTTCAAAAACATTAATCCGCCTGTGAAAATTGAAGACTCAGATGCACCAGCTAAAGTGGTGAAACGACTTATCCATCTTGCCAAGTATAAAACTACTTTGGAGATCGATAATGCCGATGCCGACTCACCGCTTTCTGGCAAGTTAACCGTTGAATGGTTAGGAACATCGGATGATTTTGAACTGGGCGATCCAATACCGAAAAGGGATAAATTAACCCAATTTACAGATCCCAATCAGCCAACCGTAAAACTTGGAGAGTACGTTTTCTTAGGTATCCGTAATGATTCAAAGCAAGTGCTCAACGTGGCAGCATTAAGCCTAGATGCTGAGTGGGCGATTGAACAAATTCTGCCCACAAATGAGTCTTTTATTACTTTAGAACCAGGTTGCGAGAAAGTTGTACCGTTAAAACCTACTCTAGATGGTAAAGATGATTCTGTCGAAAATACGGTCAAAGTGTTTGGCACTTTAGACGCAGCCAACTACCGAGTTTTGGAACTGCCATCTTTGGATGAACCTTTGCCCTTTGGACGAGGGACACGATCGGGGAATTCCTTGGCAGCACTGTTGGGAGCGATCGATGACGAGCAACCTAAGACTCGCAAACTAACCGTTGCAGCCTCTCCCAGCACTGAATGGACAACCAAGCAGGTCATATTGACTATTGCTAAGTAGTCTGATTAGCAATTCCAGTAAGGGTAATGATTTAACTTTCAATTGTATAAAAAAGGAAAAAACATGTCTCAGATAAACGTCGTAGCTTCAAAGTTGATCGAATTAGATGAAGATGAATTGGCGGCCAGGATCGGAATGCGCTCTCAGTTACAAACAAGAGGTGGAGAGGCTGAGTTAAATGATGATTCGTTTGATTTCCTAGACGAAATGGTTCCAAGGGGAGGTTTCAATGATTTTTTAAACGCTGGCAAAGACTTCTTCTCGCCATTAAATTCTCAAGCATTTAATCTTCTTTGTACGGAGATCGGACAAGATAGCGAGTTGGGTAAGGCGCTGGATAATGTTATGAATATCAAAACGACAGAAGCAGCAGCTAAGGTTACGGCAATTTTATCTCCAGTTTTAGTCAGCCAACTGGCTTTACCTCAGTCTCTTGCCGTGATGGTTGGCGCTTTGATTGTAAAGAAGGTCGCAAAAGGTGCTGCCGATTTTACTTGCAGCAACTGGCAAAAAAGTTTAGAAGCGGTTCCAGCAAATTAGACTATAACTTTTAGCCAGATCGGGTATTTGATGCGGCTATACATCTTAACGATCGCCTGACACATATTTCCTGATTTCTCTCATTATTTTGAGCGCAGAAGGGCGATCGCGTCGGCTCCTACGGAGCATCGCCCTCTAAAACCTCCTAGGATAGAGGTGCGATCGCGCATTCAGAATTCTTGTCTGACAAGTGAAATTACCGCGATCGCACCTCAAATCCATCATTCTATCGATTTAAAAATGTTAGTCTTCCGGTTAATTTATTATGAATGCTTCAGAATTCAAATTAAACCTCGCAGTCGTGATTGGTATTAATGATTACCGTAATGGCGTTCCGACATTAGGGACAGCGAGACAGGATGCCGAGGCGATCGCCGAAATTTTAGAGACAGAGTATCAGTATCAAGTCCATCTCATCACCGATACGACTGATACCCAGGCGACATCAAAGAATTTAAAGAGTTGGTTA
>JANMRU010000504.1:0-1793 GCA_031388585.1 Pseudanabaena sp. SOY_30_concoct_251
GGTGCAGGGGCGCTGCCCCCAAACCCCCATTTAATTAAATTCTCGATCCTTAAAAGGATTAATAAGAATGGAGTGTGCGCAAAAAGTCGAAGGGGAGATTATTGATCAAGATCTGCACTGGCTGCATCGGTAAAAATGGCAGAATCGCACTCGCGCCCAAGACACTAAACATATTGCCAAAGTTAGAGCTAGTAACCATTCTGATGTATTTGAGCAATACTGATTAGCTTTTTGGATGAATCTATACTGCGGTTAGATTTCGTTTTAGAGTTTTGGGATAGTTTGGGGGATTTGCTCAACGTTTTCATTGAATATGATCTTATGATGGTTAAACTGAGGATTAAAGTGTCCTAAAAATCATCCAATCTTGAATATTTGCGGACTTCAAAATTGACTCAGCTTGATTAATTTCTTCCTTAGTTCCGGCGATCGCAACCAAGTAATTTCCTTGCATCAAAAGATCGCTGTAGTGCTGCGCTTGTTGTTGAGTAATATTATTGCCGATCGCACCCCCCAGTAATGCCCCCGATACAGAACCATAGAAGACTCCGGTTGCCATTCCCACTAATAAGACAGCGCTACCAACGCTACCAACTACTGGAAGTGCTAATGTGGAGATTCCCGCAACTAAACCACCAACCACACCTCCTAAAGCTCCAGCTTCTATAGCTCCGATTTCAATGCGCTTGAATGTGCGATCGCGGCTAAATTGATCTTTAGACTGCTCCATCGGCTCCGTCAATTCCCCTAATGTCGAATCTTCTGGCTTGAGATGTTCAACCACAACCGAAACCTTATCCATAGGAAAACCACTTGCCTTCAGTTGACTGAGTGCCAATTCGGTATGTTGAAGATCGGGAAATATTCCGAGGGCATTGTTGTGTTCTAAGTCCATAATAAAGATCCTAAAATCCAATAAACGACACCACCGCCGATGAGTAAGAGAAAGATCGGATCTAGAACTGTTTCCCAAGCGATCGCTAAAAAATTACGGGCTTGAGCTAAGGGCAGTTCATCGTAACCATTGCCTTTGAGCCGTGCGATTGCCTCTTGCTCAGATAAGCCAGTCATGGTATTACGATCAAATCCGATCAAAAAGCGATCAGATTTGTGAAAATATGTCTCTTCTGAATCGATCGTTCGAGTTCTTTTCCTCACAATTAATTCGCCTCGTGATTTATTGTTACTGTTAGGGATAGATGTCTTATTTAGTGAATGAATTGATTGAGTACAGTACAAAACGTAATTAAAAATGTTTGAGTAAATCTCGATCTAGTGAATTACAAGCTTTGGAACCTTCTCAAAATCTTGTAAGTTTCTTGTCAGGAGGATATCATCATGTTTCTTCATTCCAGGATATTGGATCTTCTGAGGGTTCCAGATGGGTTGTGACATCCGTTCCTGGTAGTGCTAGGGAGATCGCCTGTTCGATCGCTTCGCAGATATCATGACCGCGCTTAACTGTCCATGCTCCCGGAACCAATACATGAAAGGATACAAAGCGATGGGCTCCCGCAACGCGCGATCGCATGGCGTGGAACTGGATTCCCTGCGTTTTGTATTCACTGACGATCAGCGCGATCGCCTCTTGTTCATCCTCAGGGATCGCAGAATCGAGTAACCCTGACCCAGTTTCTGCGAGCAGTTTGAGTCCAGTCCAAACAATGTTGGCGGCGGCTAGTAGGGCAACTATGGGGTCAAGCACGAGCCAGCCTGTGACGCTAACTAATCCAATCCCTAGCACTACGCCTACTGATGTCCACACATCTGTGAGCAAGTGATGGGCATCTGCT
>JANMRU010000516.1:0-6583 GCA_031388585.1 Pseudanabaena sp. SOY_30_concoct_251
GGCTTGCGACAAAAACTCAAGCAAGTGGGCGCAGTTAACAATTTAAACGATGTGATTGAAACAGTGCATGGCTTAGGATATCGCCTCAAAGCTAGAGAAACATTTCAAGAGGATAGGATTAGCCGGCAAAACGATACAGAAAGTTCAAACTTTCTTGCTGGCAAGGAGCTGGGCATCATTTGGCAACGCAGCAAGCCCAAGTATCTTGATCGCCTGAAAGTACTAGAAGGCGCGATCGCGGATTTACACAAACAGGAGCTGAGCGACGAACTACAGGATCAGGCGTTACACGAAGCACATACTTTAATTGGCGCGTTAGGCAGTTTTGGCTTCGATCTAGCCGCCGATTTAGCTAGGCAGATCGAACAGCTCCTGCAATCCAAAGTCCATGACCAATCACAAATTGACACTCTCGATCGCCTGATCGTGCAGCTAAGACAACTTTTAACTTAGCCAATTAGGTGATTCCCACGAAAAAATGTACCGATAATTGTAGGGGCAATCCCCCCGTGGTTGCCCTGATTGTTTGAGGGCTTGCCCAGAGGCGCTGCCCCTACCGATATTTTATTTGAGAGAAATCCCTTACGCCTATCAAGACCGCGCAACACTTCGCATTGAATAGGCTGGTGCCAAAATGCTTAAATAGATCAGGAAAGGTTGAATTTACAATCAGGCCAATAGTCTCATGTCTCTAAATCAGCCTCCACAGTTTACTAACACGACATTTGATGTAGTCGCTGTTGCGGCATCCGCAGGTGGGGTAACTGCACTGATGGCGGTTTTATCAGGGTTGCCCGCAAAATTCCCCGCTGCCATTGTGGTGGTGCAGCATCTCGATCCGCACCATCGATCGCTACTAGTAGAAATCTTAAGTCGCCGCAGCTCTCTGCATATCAAGCAAGCCGAGGAAGGGGATTGCCTCGCTCCAGGTACGGTATATATTGCCCCTCCAGATCGCCATGTCTTGATTAATTCTGATGGCACGCTGTCCTTAACCAGGACTGAATTGGTGCATTTTGTGCGCCCCTCCGCCGATCTGCTGTTTGAATCTACTGCCTCTAGTTACAAAGACCGCGCGATCGCTGTAGTCCTGACTGGCACAGGTAGTGATGGTGCGATGGGGGTGACGGCGATTAAGCAAATGGGCGGAACAGTCCTGGTGCAAGACGCGAAAACGGCTGAATTTAACGGTATGCCCAAAGCCGCAATTCAAACCGCCAGTGCGGACTTAATTTTGCCGCTAGAGCAAATACCCGCTGCTTTGATCAAGCTAGTTGGCAAAGGAGAAAATAATTGAGTAGTGCTAAAGGAGATCCGGATTTTGAGCAATTGCTTACTTACTTAAAGCAAAATCGCGGCTTTGACTTTTCTGGCTACAAGCGTTCTAGCCTGATCCGACGCTTTCAGAGACGGATGCAAGTACACAATTTAGAGGATTTTAACGATTACCTCAATTATTTAGAAGCTCACTCAGAGGAGTTTCACTATCTTTTTAACAGTATTTTGATCAATGTCACCAGCTTTTTTCGCGATCCCAGTACTTGGGATTACCTAAAGCAGGAAGTCATACCGCGCATCATCGCCGACAAGCCAAATGACGACGCCGCAATTCGAGTTTGGAGCGCCGGCTGTTCTTCTGGCGAAGAAGCCTATACTCTAGCAATCTTGCTGGCTGAGGCGCTGGGAGAAAAACAATTTCGCGCCAGAGTCAAGATTTATGCCACAGATTGCGATGAGGAGGCGCTTGCCCAGGCACGACAAGCATCCTATGACGCAAAAGCCGTACAGGCGATTCCAGAAGTATGGCGAGACAAATATTTCGAGCTGATTGGAGACCGCTACGTATTTCGGCATAACCTACGACGTTCGGTGATTTTTGGCTGCCACGATTTGATTCAAGATGCTCCCATCTCTCGCATCGATCTATTAACCTGCCGAAATACGCTGATGTATTTCAATGCCGAGGCGCAGGCGCGGATTCTGAATAAGCTGTATTTTTCTCTAGATAACAAAGGGTTTCTGTTTCTGGGCAGGGCAGAGATGCTGCTGACGCACTCTAACCTATTTCGCCCGATCGATTTGCCCAATCGCATATTTACCAAAGTGCCCTCGCTCAGTTTTCGCGATCGCCTTTTGGTACTGCCGCCCCTGGAAGAGCGGGTATTTCCTGAGAGTTCCGCACGGCATATCCGATTGCGAGAGGCGGCTTTTGATTCCTCGCTAATCGCCCAAATCATCATAGACTCAGATACCAATTTGCTCCTGGCGAATGAACAGGCGCGCATGTTGTTTAGTCTCAGCATCAATGACTTGGGTCGTCCGTTTCAAGATTTAGAATTGTCCTATCGACCTGTGGATCTGCGATCGCCAATGCAAACTGCCACTAAAGAGCATCGTTCGATCATTTTCCCAAATGTGGAACGTCATTTCCCCAGCGGTAAAACGCAAAATTTAGAAGTGTGCATTACTCCCCTCTACGACAGTGAAAAAAATACGATCGGGAGCGGCATTTCTTTTACAGATATCACCCATTTCATCAAGTTGCAAACCGATCTACAGCGCACTTCGCAAGAGCTAGACACCGCCTACGAAGAGATGCAATCGACCAACGAAGAGCTGGAAACCACGAATGAAGAATTGCAATCGACGATCGAGGAATTAGAAACCACAAATGAGGAATTGCAATCGACCAACGAAGAATTGGAGACCATGAATGAGGAATTGCAATCGACCAACGAAGAATTACAAACAATTAATCAGGAATTACACCAACGTACCGATGAATTAAATAAAGCCAATGCTTTTCAGCATTCGATTTTGGCAGGACTGCAAGCGGCGGCGATCGTCGTGGATCGGCAATTCAATATCACGATCTGGAGCCGCAGAGCTGAAGAATTGTGGGGATTACGCAGCGATGAAGTGCAGGGGAAATCGCTGTTTAGCCTGGATATTGGCCTGTCCGTGCAGGAACTGCGATCGCCAATCGAGGTATGTTTAACTGGAGAAGCCGATGCCCAAAAGCTAGTCCTGCCAGCCACAAACCGTCGCGGCCGCACGATCAACTGCCAGATCATTATTACACCCCTGCTTAGTCAAGACGGAGATTGTCAGGGCGCGATCTTACTAATGGAAGAATCCCCACCAATTTGAGGAGGACAGATCGATGAGTATTAATGCTCTTGACGATCTAATTGAAAAGGCACAACAACGTTTCGAAGATATTCAGCAACGCACTAATAGCTTGCCAGCGCAATGCCCAGTGCCTACACTAGAAATATCTCTACTCGCCGAAGCGATCGAAGAGGTGTCGATTTGCCTAGAGGAGTTGCAAATCACTGTAGAGGAATTGCAGCAGCAAAACGAGGAATTAGTAGTTACCCGCATCGATCTTGAAACAGAGCGACAGCGATATCAAGACTTATTTAACTTTGCGCCCGATGGTTATCTAGTCACCGATCTCTATGGCAACATTCAGGAGGCAAATCGCGCGATCTCAACCCTGCTTAACCTCAGTCAAGATTTCCTTGTGGGGAAACCTCTGACCGTATTTGTGTTAGAGCCACAGCTAGGGAGGCCCAACTTGCACTCCTTGTTGCTGGAGTTGCGCCAATGTCAAGCGATCTGGGGGCAAGAGATCTTCATGCAACCCCGACACAAACCCGAATTCTGCGCTGAGCTGAATGTCGTCACCATATTTAATGCTGTCGGAGAAGCTGTGGGGTTGCGCTGGCTGATCCGCGATATTAGCGATCGCAAAGCGATTGCCCGCATGAAAGATGAGTTTATTTCTGTGGTCAGCCACGAACTGCGTACGCCTCTAACATCAATTCAAGGCGGACTAAGTTTGTTGGCTAGTGGCCTAGTCGAAAGTCATTCCGCTAAAGGCCAACACATTATCGAAATTGTTAGAGAGAGTAGCGATCGCCTGGGTCGATTGGTCGAGGATATTCTCAATGTTGAGCGGTTACAATCGGGTCAGATTAGCCTATCAAAGCAGCCCTGTAATATTGCCGATCTGATGCTCAAGGTCGTAGACATGATGCAGATGATTGCTAACCTAGCTGATATCACGTTACTTACTTCTGAGCCACCCATTCAGATCGATATCGATGCCGACCGCGTTATCCAGATATTAGTAAATCTGCTGGGCAATGCGATCAAGTTTTCTCCCGCAGGCTCTACAGTTTGGCTAACCAGCGAACTGGTAGAGGCAAACACACAAGCTAGCTCCGTGCTGCCTGGCGTGCATACTTCTACACCTCTACCCTGTTTGCTAATCGCCGTCAAAGATCGAGGTCATGGCATTCCCGCCGACAAACTTAACACTATTTTTGAGCGATTTCAGCAGGTTGACAGCTCAGATTCTCGCGCCAAGGGTGGAACAGGCTTGGGGCTAGCAATTTGTCGTTATCTTGTCGAGCAGCACGGTGGACAGATTTGGTCAGAGAGTATTCTGGGTGAAGGTAGCAGCTTTTATTTCACCTTGCCCATGACTAGATAGCAACTTGTGATAAAGTCAACCACAAAAAATAGGTCGCAGGGGCGTATCCCCCGCATGGGTTTTAATCATCTTATCCGTGGTGGTTTTGATTGCAATTAGCTGTAGGTGAATAGAAAAAAATTATGCAAACAAAAAGCGTTCTGGTGATCGATGACGACAACGGGATAAGGGAAATTATTAAATTTTCTTTAGAAGCAGTGACAGTCTGGAAAATACTGACTGCTGTCTCAGGCCGTGAAGGGATTGCCAGTGCTGAAATCGAGCAACCCGATGCAATTTTGCTAGATGTGATGATGCCAAATATGGATGGTGAGACCACATTTCAACACTTACAGGCAAACGCCGCCACCAAAAATATCCCGACTATTTTACTCACTGCTAAGGCGATCGCTGGCGAACAGCAGCGCTGGTTAAATCTAGGAATAGCAGGAGCGATCGCCAAACCATTTAAAGCTGATCGCTTAGCAAAGCAAATATGCAAAATTTTAGGCTGGCAGGTCTAGCATCCAAACAAAATTCACACAATCTTGATCTAAGCTTTGTCTAGCAATTTTACAGGTAGACATCGTTCTAACAATTTTTGGGATAAGGTCGTAAGTCATTTGCTTACCTCGTTCCCTCACATGTGGTGTGTATGAGTTTTGTCGGAATAATCTACTAGGTCGCTCAAAAATAATATTCGCTGGCTGATAACTGAATAAAAATGGCAAGGATTTTAGTGATTGATGATGATGCGGTGCTACTTAGTTGTGTTGCAGACACTCTTAGTCTTAATTTAAAAAATTCGCAAGTGGTTAGTGTTGCAAATGGCATAAAGGGCTTAGAACTAGCTCAGGAATTACAACCTGATGTTATCGTCTGCGATCTGAATATGCCTGAGATGAGTGGATACGAGGTACTTGCGCGCATTCGAAGAGATGAGACAACAGCACATATTCCGTTTATATTCCTCACAGCCGAAGCAAGTTCTACCAAACGCACGCTCGGTTTTGAACTTGGAGCCAATCGTTATCTGAAAAAGCCATTTGCGGCAAGTCAACTACTCGAAGCAGTTGAGTTTCAGCTTGCTACTTGAGCTGATTCGATATTTTTATAAACTCTTTTAAATATATTCCACCCAGGTTTAGATATAAGTTTTTGGCAGTTAACGATCTCGATTGGGCAATACCTGCATCTTCCCCGATCGCCTCCTCACACCAACAATAAATTGAATAAACACCATGTCATATTTTTTTGATTCAGTGCTCTCTAAGCATCAAGATTGCTTTTTATGCGCCTATAGCAATTCCACCAGAAAAACTCAGATCATCCGCATTACAAATCTTCCCAACTTGCGTTTAGACTTACGTTTAGAGAAGGTCGTTTTTGCAGGCGATCGTATCTTGTTTCTAGGTATTCCCCAAGCCACCCTGGAAGTCCATACTTATATAGACAACACATCTATGCTTGACAAAACCACTCCATGTCAAGACTTGCGTATACTCGATAAAGTAGGTTCCATTTTGGCGCAAGTATCTTAGGATTTAGAGAAATCTTGTTCGATATTACATCTCAACTAGAAAGCATTACAAAATTAACCAAGATGCCCAAACAACTTATTAATATTACACTTCTAGTCGCGATCGAAGAAGTAGAAAATTTCTTAGCCGATCTTTTCCATTCGGAACTATTCTGTCTGCCTGAGTTAAAACTAAATATCTCACTATTAGAGTTACGGCAAAAGCTGATCAATTGTGTGATTGCTAAGATTCCTAATCGTTATAAAGTGATTGACTGGATGCAAAACGATGCGGGAAAAGCCAATTACCGATACTCTTCCCTAGAGCAAAGGTTGTATATAGAAACATTAATTCATGATGTCATTGCGAAAGAACTGCCTGAAACAATGCTGCTACCACATTACATGCAACAGCATAGAAGTAGGAATGCTGATCAAGCAAGTGGGCTTGCCGTCAAAATCTCCTAGACGCATATTTGCTTTACGCGGGATGATAGAAAAAGGCTACACTTAAAATCACGTAAGTTGCCAGAAGAAGAGTTCCATCTAGCCAATTTGATCGCCCACCTAGACTGATCAGATTG
>JANMRU010000529.1:0-9312 GCA_031388585.1 Pseudanabaena sp. SOY_30_concoct_251
AATCGTGAAGAAAGTGGATTTCCAAAAAGCAGTTAACTTGATTAATCATAGACCAAGAAAATCTCTTGACTATCGCACTCCTTATGAAGTATTCTTCTCCTCATCGTCAGAACCTGTTGCACTTCATCCTTGAATTGGCGATTTAATAACATTCGATTTCGTTAACGCCGCAATGATTTGATCGCCATCCTCAAATATAACCTTGGCTAAGCGAACCAACAATTAGGTCTTATGTAGAAACCTGTCGAGTCCATCGAGAATCAATTCGAGACCGAAATTAAAGTCAGCAGTACCATCATAATATCCGTCGATCAGGTAATGTGTCAGCCGATTCATATAGGGGTATTTGTCAGCGGGGATGTTGGGAATGTATTCCTGCGCCGCCTTGACATATTCCGCCGCCTCGATCGGAAAGTTTAGCTCCTGAAGCGTGAATCCATAGATGTGACTATCGATCGCATTCCAGGCTCGATCAACCAGCTCGAACGAAAAGCCCGCTTCACATAGACAGCCCAGAGTCGCATCTATATAGCGTAACATCGCTGGCCCCACATTGATCCGTGACACGATCGGCATCGTTGCCCAGGGGTGACGCAACAGCACCTCATGGGCAGAATTCGCCCGCCGCCGCATCGCCGTCTGCCAATCAACGCCAAGATCGGGCACCTCAATCTCGCCGATTACAATGTCCACAATCCCATCGAGCAGATCGTCCTTATTCGCCACATGATTGTACAGCGACATCGCCTGAACGCCTAGCTCCTGGGCAATCTTCCGCATCGAGAGCGATTCAATTCCGCCCTTATCCGCCAGAAGTATCGCCGCAAGTAAGATTCGTTCCCGACTTAATGGGATATGGGGCGCGGTATCTGACTTACTCATCTTTGACTAGATCACTTTTTGTTTCCATCTTGACAAACTTACACCATAAGTTATACTTACGGTGTAAGTTCATCCTGTAGAGGCTGACAAGCATGAAAGCGATCGTCCAGACTGAATATGGTTCAACTGATATGTTGAGCCTCAAAGAAATTGACAAGCCTGTTGTCACAGATAATGGCGTACTGGTAAGAATTCGCGCCGCCTCTGTCAATGCTGGCGATTGGCATCTTATGCGCGGGACCCCCTTCCTTGCCCGTTTGATGTTCGGGGGCATCCTCAAGCCCAAAATCCAGATTCTCGGTATGGATGTCGCTGGATGTGTGGAAGCAGTGGGCAAAAATGTCACGCAGTTTCAGGTGGGCGATGAGGTATTTGGAGATCTGTCTGAGTCTGGCTTCGGCGCGTTTGCTGAGTATGTCTGTGCAGCCGAAGCGACATTGGTACTCAAACCTAAAAATATCTCATTCGAGCAAGCAGGAGCCGTCCCTGCTGCTGCTCTTACCGCCCTCCAGGGGCTGCGGGATTGCGGACAGATTCAGTCGGGGCAAAAAGTGTTGATCAATGGTGCGTCGGGTGGTGTGGGGTCGTTTGCGGTGCAGATTGCTAAGGCATTTGGTGCGGCGGTGACGGCGGTATGCAGTACGAATAAAATGGAGATGGTGCGATCGCTCGGAGCAGACCACATCATCGACTACACTCAAGCAGATGTCACCAAAAATGGTCAGCAGTACGACCTAATTCTAGATGCAGCCGCCTATCGATCAGTTTTCGACTATTCACCAATATTGAAGCATGAGAGCACCTATGTCCTCATCGGCGGCTCCACCCCTCGATTGTTCCAGGTGCTGCTGTTCGGCTCGGCAATTTCGAGAATTATGCGCCGGAAGGTGAAGTGTTTTATTGTCAAGCCCGATCAATCGGATTTGATTATTTTGAAGGATCTAATCGAATCTGGAAAAATTTTACCTTTTATCGATCGAACTTACAGTCTTAGCGAAGTTCCGGCGGCAATTAACTCCCTCGAACAGCGGCAGGTGAGGGGGAAAGTTACCATTAGTGTTTGAGATGTTCAGTTTTATCCCGCTGTGGCGGTAACGTGCGACGATCGCGATAGAAAAGCGATTAAATTTTTGCAATAGCCCTCTTTAATTGCGGAAGTGCTTTCACCAAGCACGGAAGGGTACGGTCGTGGGGATAAATTTAAGCATTGTTGCCGTATCGCCACTCTGAAAGAATATCTCTTGATAAGCGCTGAACAGACATATGTTGAATGTTTTCGCCTGGGCGATCGTGGTATTTTGGAACTCTATCCCTACAGTGAAGGAGAAGAGATTTATCTCACCAGTATCGATTTGGGCTTTCCTATTTCATTACTGTATGAAGATGTGGAGATGCAAATCTCATGAATTTAAGTCATAATTGTGTATTGGTGCGTCAGTAGGTATAACAAATGGCAGCTATTACCGCGCGTGAACTAGAGATGCAAATGCCCGATGCTACTAAGCTCTTGAGTGATGAACCTGAAATGGAAAGCTCTTTGCATTATATGCAATTGTTATTACTTGTGACCTGCTTAGAATGGGCTTGGCAAGAGCGTAATGACTTTTTTGTTGGGGCAAATCTCACAATTTATTTTAGCCGCCAACAACTAAAAAATCATGACTTCCGTGGGCCAGACCTTTTCCTGGTCAAAAACACGACTAGGGCTCCGCGTAATTCATGGGTGGTATGGGAAGAAGATGGGCGATACCCCGATCTAATTATTGAGCTTTTATCTGACTCCACTGCCAATGTAGATCGCACCTTAAAGCGAGATTTATATGCTGAAAGGTTCCACACGCCTGAGTATTTTTATTTTTCGCCAGAAACACTAGAATTTGCGGGATTCCGTTTAGATACTAATCGATATAAGCCGATCAAGCCTAATCCTCAAGGCTGGATGTGGAGTGAAGTACTTGGCTCATTTCTAGGAATTTACAATCGCCAATTGCGCTATTTTTCGCTGGAAGGGGTTTTATTACCTACACTTCAAGAAGTAGCCCAAAGTGAGATGCACAAGGCTGAGCAAGAACGTATGAAGGCCGAGCAAGAACGTATGAAGGCCGAGCAGGAACATATGAAGGCCGAGCAAGAACGTGTGAAAGCTGAGCAAGAACGTGTGAAAGCTGAGCAGCAGTTAAATCGAGCCGAGAGTGCTGAAGCTAAGTTAAAAGAATTACAAGAAAGAATGCGATCTCTCGGTATTTCCTAATCTATTTGCTGTAAGAATATCTCCTGTAATTAGCGCCGAACAGGTAAATGTTGAATGTTTTCGCTTGGGCGATCGCGGCATTTGGGAACTCTATCCTTACAGTGAAGGAGAAGAGATTCACCTTACAAGTATCGATTTTTGCTTTCCCATTTCCCTGCTATACGAAGATGTTGAACTTCAACTTTCATAGCTCATATCGCAATCTGAAATCATTTGTGGATTTTAGGGCTTTGTGAAACGAGTTCCCGACGGGAACTCGTTTCACAATCCTGATCGGATCGCTATAGAGTTAGGGAATAGAACCTTACTTGCCCAGAACGAGCGCGATCGCAATTTCATGATTTATTCATAGCCAATGCTGTTAAATCGATCTAGACTGAAGCCATTAGATAAATTTTGAGGTTAGCTAGATAGGAAATAGGTATGGCTTCTCTACCCAGACACGCTGCTTTAAATGTTGACGAATTGCTTAGCCGTTACGCTGCTGGCGAAAGAGATTTCGAGCAGACGCGGCTAATCGGAGTCGATCTGAACGGGGTTGTTCTCCATGGTGTCGATTTAAGCGAATCTATTCTCACCCATGTGAACCTGAGTAAGGCTGATCTGCGCGGTGCAGATTTAGGATGGGCTGATTTGAGTAGTGCTAATTTACAGGGTGCAGACTTAAGGGGAGCAATTTTAACGCGCGCCGATCTCAGTCGTGCCAATCTCAGTCAGGCTAATCTTCACAAAGCCGATCTAAGCTTAGCCGATCTGAGCAAAGCCAAGTTAAATGGCACTGTCATGCCTGATGGCAGCGTACACGATTAGTTCAGTCAGCATCCAGGCATCAGTATCTAGTTCCTAGCCAGAGACTAGGGATTAATTTCCTGTAACGACCAATCTTGCGCGGCTTCTAAGGTGAAGAGCCAACGATTTTGTGGCTTACCTCTCAGCTCTAAGCGATCGACTCGAACTGGTTCTAATAGAAGCAAACAGAAAGTTTCTAGAGGTGCTGTGGCATCAGGTGGATGCGGTAAAAAGAGCTGAGGATCATCTGTCCGCGATTGCCCTGGAGCAGGCCAATCAAACTGTAAGCGGGCTAAATCGGATAGTTCTTGCCAAGCCGCATATCTGGCAGCCTGCATCGAGATATCGGGGCAATCATAATTTATTAATATGAGAGAGCCTGCAATGCGAAACTGTTCCCGCGTTTTGGGAAAATACCAGCAAGCCTCGCACTTGCTATTCTGCTCGATCTGGCCGATCTTCTGGCTGCGTGCGTCGGTTATAAATTTGAGCTGATTCCTGCCATCGAGAAATCCCCTAAACACTATAGTGCGGTTGGCGGGATAGCCATCTGTGCCAATGGTTGCCAACTGCAAGAAGCGAGCTTGTGGCTCTGAGCGATGTTTGTGTAAATTACGGGCTAAGGGCGATCGCCATGGTGCTAAAGTCATTTTTCTGTTTGATATAACCTCGCCCGTACACGATTAATTGCGATCTCATCTAAGAGAATCCACCCCCATTCTGTTTTTAGGTTTGGAGTTTTATTAGGTGTGATTATAACCAAGCTACTGGTAATTAAACTCAACTGATAAATTATCAAAGGCAACCAGGATAGAGAGACTAAATGCAAAGCAAAACTACAAATAATCAGACTATAGTTCTTGCCACTCAGAACACCATCAGCAATGTCCTCAAAGCTATAGGTTTCAGCCTCGTTGCCAGTCCGCTGTCGGTAAGCAGCATAGGTAAAGGGATCGATGCCCGAGATATTTTGATAGCCCAGACTACGCAAAGCTAAAGTCACTTCGCCACTGCCACACGCTAAATCTAAAACCCGATCGCAATTTAACTCCCAGCGATCGATACCTAATGCCACGAGCTTGGCGATCGCGCCTTCATGCGGGTTTCTATATGCTGCCCCAAAACTCTCGTAGAAACCACGCACGCTATGTTGTTCGTATTCCTGGCGAATCGGTCGGATGGGGATGGCTACTGGTTTAGTGCTTTTATGTACGCACTTATGGCTCTTATGTGCCATTGCCTTGGTCCTGGCTGGTTGCCGAAAAATAGAGAGAGGATTTGTACAAAACTCCCTCTTGATGGGTTTCTACCGTGCAATCTGATAAAGCATAGCTAACACAGGTGACTGCATATCCAGCCTCAATTTCGGCGGCGCGTAAAAATCTTTGTTCGCTTTGATCGACCTCTCCGCTTACAACTTTAACCACGCAAGCAGAGCAAGTACCTTGACGGCATCCCGCCGGCAGCATAACGCCCTGGGCGATCGCCATATCGAGAATATACTCGCGATCGGGTACCTCAATTGTTCGATCGAGCGCGATCGCGGGATTTAACAGGCGCACTTGGTAGACTGTCATAGGAAGACCATCTAGAGCTGAATCAGGAAGTTTGGGCTTTTAGCCAAGCCCAGGGGATCGTAGCGATCTTCTTAGGAGTTGGGACATAAGCACGACGACCAAACACCTCATATTTATTATTCTCGATAATGCCGAGAATGTTACGGTACAAGATCAGGGATGCCCATACGGGCCATCTAGCATCGCGACACAGCGCCGAAATGCCTTTTTCTGCTTGCTGATACATACCTCGCGCCCGCTCAATCTGGAAACGCATCAGGTTTGCCCAGCGCTCGTCAACGACACCATCGATCAAGTCCTTTTCAGAGTATTCAAAGTTTTTTAGTTCTTCAAGTGGCAGATAGATCCGCCCGCGTCTGGCATCTTCACCAATATCACGCAGGATATTAGTGAGCTGCATGGCAATACCAAGGGCGATCGCCGCCTCGGTAGCCGCACTAACAGTTGCCGAATCGGTGGCTTCAAAACCCATCACCGCTGCTGACATTAAACCTACAGTGCCTGCAACGCGGTAGCAGTACAAGTGCAGATCGTCAAAGGTATGGTAGCGATCGTAGCTTAGATCCATCCGCATTCCAGCAATCATGTCTTTGAATGGCTGAATTTGGATAGGATATTTTTGGAGCGTATCTGCTAAAGCTAAATCTGGGGCATTAGTGGGGCGGCCGCTAAAGGCTGATTCTAGTTGGTCTTCCCAGTCTAATAAAGTCTGTGGCGTAGTGGTATCAGCCTGAATGCCATCAACCAACTCGTCAGTACGCCGACACCAAGCATACAATGCCCAAATCGCATTTCGCTTGGCTTCGGACATTAACATGGTGCCAAGATAAAAAGTTTTTGCATACTTTGCGGTGATACACCGACAAATTTCGTATGCTTCGGATAGGGAAACTGGAGGACGCATTCCCATCGGATTAGGCAGTAGCTCTGGCAGCAATTGTTTGATCTGAAGTTCTAGTGGTTTGAGTGATTTTGTCTGGCGGAGGGCTGATTAATAGCCTGTGCAGTCAGCTTACCAGAAAGTACGGCACCTTCCATACTGCCAAGAAATTGTTGCATTGTATAGCTACCTGACAAAAAGAAATTAGCGACTGGGGAAACTTGGCTAGGACGGTATTGTTGGCGGCCAGGAATGGCTTTGTAGACCGATCTTGGTGTTTTGAGTACTTTGGCTTTCAGTACTTTCGCTGGTTGCGGAATTTGATCGGGGAAGAGCTTGGCCAGTTCTGCCATCGTAGCGTCAATAATTTCCGTGTCAGATTTGCCAATCCACTCCGCTGCTGGAGCTAAAACTAATTCCAGCATAGATTTATCGGGATCGGCATACTCTTTGCAGGTGTTACTCATATCAGCGTATACGCTGAGCAAGGGCGATCGCGAGAATAGCAATTGATCGATTTTGGTAAGTTTGCGGTCAAACCAGATCTGCACGTTAATTACTGGTACTCCTTCTAGGCCATCCAGCTTTTTGAAATAGTCAGATTCTCTCCATGCTTCTGGTAGCATCAATTTGAGTGCATCGACTGACATGGCAGATACATAGGCATCGGCGATCGCTTCGAAATCAGGTGCCCCATTCATGCCCCGCATCACAAAGTGACTTACGGTGCCATCGGCATTTAGAACAATCTGTTTTAGTGGGGCATTTACCTTGATTTCCCCGCCACGCGCCGTCACATAATCGGCGATCGGCTGACAGAGGCGCTCTGGTGGCGCACCATCTAAAAAGGCAATTTTAGAGCCGTATCTTTCCTGTAAAAATTTGTTGAGTGCTGTGAGGATAATAGTTGCCGAAACTTCTTCAGGATTGATGAAAGTAAGTGCCTTAGAGGCTGCAATAAAAATATCGGAATTAACTTGTTCGTCGATGCCTTGTCGTCGGAGCCACTCCGTCAGCGAGTATTTGTCCATCTCTTCGACATACTTCTGCCCCCGCACGATCGCAGGCAATAAGCCGATCGCAAACCGAATCTTTTGCTGCCAGGTCAGCATGTCGTTGTTGCGCAGAATCGACACGATTACGTTAAATGGGGCAGGAATATCGGGGACATCAAATCGAGAGAGCGTTCCAGGCTTTTCAGGCTGATTAAAAATCAGGGTGTGCTGTTTCCATTGCAGGCGATCGCTAATGCCCAACTCTGCCATTAGTTGCAGCATATTCGGGTAAGCCCCAAAAAAAGCGTGCAGCCCAGTTTCCATCCAGTCGCCATCCTCATCTTTCCAGGCAGCTACCAGTCCGCCCAGCACTTCACTCCGTTCTAGAACGATGGGGGTATGCCCCAGGTCGGTTAAATATTTGGCGCAGGATAACCCTGCTAGTCCTGCTCCAGCGATCGCAACCCGCATACTTGAATTTGCTCTAAATTTCTTTTCATTTTACTTTGCAAAGCTTAACATTTCTGTCATATAACGCAAAAATTGCGAAAAAAATATACAGCATCAGCCAAATTGCTAAATATTGGCACGGCGATCGCCGTGACCAACAAGTCTTGCCCCAGAATATCGTCCTAATCCAGTAGTTCTGGATCAATACCTAATGCTGCAAGTTGTTCGGGACTGAGCGATCGCTTGCGATCTGTAATTCTTAGTCGCTTCTGCCGTTCTTGCTCGGCACGTTCATCACCTGCTATAAGAAATTTCCCTATGCTTCCCGCCAAAATCAGTGTGAGTTGTCGCAAAATCAAGGGTTTCTGAGTCTCGCTATTTCATCCAAGCTAAGTCCAGTAGTACGTGAAATCGCACCATCATCAAGAATATCAAGAAGCTGTCTAGCAATCTCCAGCTTTTCTTCAAGCCTACCTTCAAGTTTACCCTGCTCCAAGCCTTGCTTCAGAGCTTTTTTGATCGCATTACGCTGATCGTGAATAAATATCTCTCTATGCTCTAAGTCCTCTAACTCATCCTGACTGAGGTTAGCTTGATCCGCAATTTCAAATGCTTTCTTAATCTCAGGTACCGCATTCATACTCTCTGGGACTACTTGTAGTTTTTTTGCACTCTTAAGGAAATATAACCATTTATCGGTTAATGTCTCTAGCTCCTCTATTCCCTTCGTAAATTTAGGTAATTCCACAAATACTAATTCGATGTCATAAATGGGATAGTCAATTAGATATTCCTTCTCTTTCAAAATGAAACGAGATATCAGTTGATTTAACTCAGGGAACATCTCAAAGTCTGTAATGGTGAGGGCAATTACAGGATCTAACAGGGCATAGTCTTCGCCCGCACTTAATTGCAGTGAATATGCTTTCGCGGCATTATACAGGATACGCTTTTCAAAACCATCTACATTCAGTACCTGCATTTCAATAATCACGGTTGTGTTGTTATCGAGGTCAGCCTTCACATCTAGATAGGTGTCCTTCACACCTCGGATACGGGGAGCAAGATAGGGATTAAGGATTTCAATTTGCTCGATCGTGTTGTTTCCGTTGTAGAGGATGGCATTAAGAAAACTGATCAAAATATCATGGCTTTGCTCTGAGCCAAAAATCTTTTTGAAGGCATAATCGGTCTTGGGATTAATGAAGTGCATATCTCTAGTCGATAGATCCTACCTTTATTCTACCAAGTGGCGATCGCTCCCCATTCTAATGATCCCAGTCGGTCTTGATAATTGCCTCTTTCTAAAAAATGAGACCCCAGAATTAAATAAAGCTGAGGAGAAGGCTATGATTGAGTTTAATTGCAAACTTCTAGAGCAGAAATCTATGGCTAACTGGGACACAGATAATGGCAATGATGGCAAAAAAACGCGGAAACCTTTCCAAATGCCGGGTGCCAAGCCCCACTATAATCCCGATCGCCCTG
>JANMRU010000056.1:0-2819 GCA_031388585.1 Pseudanabaena sp. SOY_30_concoct_251
ATTCTGCGACATCAGCCAGACAATTTCAATGCATTATACCTATTAGGGATAGTTATTTCCTGCCAAGAAAAGCCCGCTAAAGCAATAGAATATTTCCAAAGAACGATCGCTTTAAAGCCAGACCATGCTGAAGCGCACAAAAAAATCGGTGATGTCTATTGTCAGCTAGAGAAACCTGAAGAAGCGATCGCATACTATGAGACTGCATGTAAGATTAAGCCGAATTATAGTGCTGCCTGTTGTGCTTGTGCCGAAATACTCGTTAATGAAGCCAAAGTCGAAGAAGCGATCGCCTATTATCAACAAGTTTTGCGCTACGAACCCGATCATGCGATCGCCAACTTCATGGGATTCTTACTAATCCCAACTATGTACGATCGAGAAGAGCAAATCGCAGATTGGCGGCAGAAATTTACCATCGGCTTAAAACAGTATATTAGCCAATCTACAGAATCTCTTGAGATTAAAACAGAAAGGCAAAAAATCTTCGACGCGTTAGGCATTCATACTAACTTCTACTTAGCTTATCAAGCTAAGAACGATCTAGAACTCCAACAACTCTATGGCAAATTTCTTTGTCTAGCGATGGCAAAACACTACCCTGAGTGGACGCAACCCTTAGAAATCTCTCCCTTAACTCCAGAAGGTAAAATCCGCATTGCCTACATCTCCCCGCATTTAGGAGATCACGCAGGCACAAGGGGGCTAATAGGATGGCTGCGCTACCGAGATCGTTCCAAATTTGAAGTTTACTGCTATTACACCGAAGACAAACCCCGAGTTGGGATGGATGCTTTTCAAGCGGAAAGCGATCGCTTTTATCATCTTCCAAATAACCTAGAGAAGATTTGCAAGCAGGTTTATGCAGATCGCATACATATCTTGGTATTCCCTGATATCGGTATGCATCCACTCACAAATTACCTGGGCGCTCTTCGACTTGCTCCAGTGCAATGTGTTTGTTGGGGACATCCTGTCACTACTGGTCTTCCCACGGTTGACTATTTTCTGTCTAGCGATTTGATGGAACCAGAAGATGCCCAAACTCATTATTCTGAGCAGTTAATTCGACTACCCCAATTAGGCTTATCCTATCTCAAGCCATCGCTTCCCGCAATCACAAAAACTCGCGCCGCTTTCAACTTACCCGAGGATGCGATCGTTTATCTTACTTGCCAATCCTGGTTTAAATACCTTCCTCAGAACGATTATATTTTTGCTCGGATCGCAACCTGCGTTCCCAACAGCAAATTTGTTTTTATCGCTACAGACTTCCCTCATATCAATATCAAATTTCGCCAACGCTTGCAAAGAGCATTTACTCAGTTTGATTTAGATGTAGATGACTATTGTATTTTTTTGCAACGTCAACTGGGTGATGATTATCTAAGTCTCCATCTTGTTAGTGATATTTTCCTGGACACGATCGATTGGTCGGGTGGAAGCACTACACTAGAGGCGATCGCTTGCGGATCGGCAATTGTGACACTTCCTGGGGAGTTTATGCGCGGACGGCATAGCTATGCCATGCTCAAAATCTTACAAGTAGAAGAGACGATCGCAAATAACACAGAAGAATATATTGAAATAGCAATTAAACTCGCCAAAGATCCTAACTGGCGACTGAGCATTGTGCAGAGAATGTGCGATCGCCTCAATGTACTCTTTGACGATCAAATCTCAGTGAGGGCATTGGAAGAATTTTTTCAGTCAGTTGTGCATCAATCAGTTGTGCATCAATCTGTATTGAAAGCCCCAGACCTATCCGCACTACTCGCGGGAGCGATCGCCGAGCATAAAGCAGGTAGATTGCAGGAAGCGGAAGTTCTATATCGCAAAATTCTCCAGCATCAACCGCAGCACTTCAGTGCCCTTAACATGCTAGGTACGCTTGTATCGCAGTCAGGGAGACCAGAGGTCGGAATTCCTTACATTCTACAAGCTCTTGAAATAGATCCGCAAAGTGCTGAAGTTCATACTAATTTGGGTTGTGCTTACATGCAGCAAAACGATTTGGAAAATGCGATCGCACATTTACTTCGAGCGATCGCGCTCAAGCCCGATTTTCCTGATTCGCATAATTGTTTGGGTTGTAGTTATATTCGTCAGGGGAATTTGGAAGAAGCGATCGCTCACTATCAACAGGCTCTATTACTCAATCCCAATTATGTGGATGCGCATTACAATTTGGGCTTAGCACTTTTAAGTGTAGGAGATCTAAAACAGGGGTTTGCCGAATATGAATGGCGTTGGCAGCGCGAATCCTTTATTGCGGAGAATCCTATCCCTCCATCTTCTCAACCCTTCTGGGATGGAACTGATTTCCGCAATCGTACTCTTTTGATTTATAGCGAGCAAGGTCTAGGCGACACTCTCCAATTTAGTCGTTATTTGCCAATGGTGAAAGCTAAGGGCGGCAAGCTACTACTTGCTTGCCCAGAGTCGTTGCAACATTTGTTGGCTTCGATTGAAGGTATTGAGATTGCTCCTCGGGATTTGCCTCTACCCAAGTTCGACCTGCGCTTTCCACTGATGAGCCTACCATATATTTTTGGCACTATACTAGAAACAATTCCTGCATCCGTCCCATATCTCGCGATCCCAGCAATATCGAGAAGTGCGATCGCCCTAGAAATTTCCCAGCAGTCAGCAAAGTTAAAGGTGGGCTTGGTTTGGGCTAGTAATCCAAGTCATTCAACCACACCTAATCGCTCTTTCCCATTAAGCTCCTACTTGCAGTTATTAGATATTCCTAATATCAAATTTTATAGTTTGCAAAAAGACATCAGCGATCTAGATCTCGTCACGTTACAGCAAAA
>JANMRU010000444.1:0-2401 GCA_031388585.1 Pseudanabaena sp. SOY_30_concoct_251
GTAATTTCGCGTGAGCGATCGGGGCGAAAGTTAAAGCAAATCACACCGTCACCAGGTTCTATCGCACCTTTAGCAATCCTGACTGGCACGATAAACTCGTCAGTAATTTCTTGGGCATAGGTTTCCATTAGCACCTCTTCAGCTGCCATG
Organism: Pseudanabaena sp. SOY_30_concoct_251; assembly: GCA_031388585.1. Lineage (GTDB taxonomy): Bacteria > Cyanobacteriota > Cyanobacteriia > Pseudanabaenales > Pseudanabaenaceae > PCC-6802. Next base: position 151 of record JANMRU010000444.1, read on the forward strand.
TCTGCTGTAATAACATTGCTTGTCATCACTTCATAGGCTTTTTGCACCCGATCCCAGCGGCGATCACGATCCATGGCATAGTAGCGACCGCTAATGGTGACGATACGACCAATCCTGACGAGATCGAGATAGTTCTGTAATCTCTTGATATGTCCGATTCCCGACGTGGGAGGTGTATCGCGTCCATCGGTAATTACATGTACGCAGACATCTTTGACCCCTTGGGTTTTAGCAAGATCTAGTAAGGCTAATAGGTGATCGATATGGGAATGCACACCACCATCAGAACATAATCCCATCAGATGCAGTTTGCCATCATTAGCTTTCACAGCCTCACAAATACCGACCAAGGCTGGGTTAGAATGCAGACTGCCATCTTCGACCGCATCGGATATTCTGACTAATTCTTGCGGCACAATTCGGCCAGCACCGATATTTAGATGCCCCACCTCAGAGTTACCCATTTGCCCTTTGGGTAGACCAACATCTTTACCAGAGGCTTGGATTAGAGTTTTTGGATAAGCATTCCACAGGCTATCCATGACTGGAGTATTAGCCGCAGTAATGGCATTCCCGTCCGTCTCTTCCCGATATCCCCAGCCGTCTAATATGACCAGAACTAGTGGAGAAACAGACCCCGTCACCATAGAAATATTTCCTTACTTAGCTTGTACTTAAGCACTTACAAGGTAATCATACCATTGGTGTAAATTGGTGTAAATTGCAAGCAATCCTAGTATTTCCATACTATTCTGTGCTAGAGGCTACGCTCCTCAAACTTACTTCGATCTGGTAATGTTGGTATTCACGATCTGTAGTCCTACAGAATTATATTGGGATCGCAGTAAGTATTCGGACTCGGCTATATTTTTTGTGTACTTTCAAGTCCAGCCAAAAATCGCCATGAGTACTTTTCGAGTCGGAGTTGCAGGGCCTGTGGGATCTGGTAAAACTGCTTTGGTGGATGCTCTATGTAAATCCTTGCGCCAGCGTTACAACATTGCTGTGGTTACTAATGATATTTACACTCAGGAGGATGCTGAGTTTTTGGTGCGCAGTGAAGCCTTAAGCCGCGATCGCATTGTGGGTGTGGAAACGGGAGGCTGTCCGCATACAGCAATCCGCGAAGATGCCTCAATGAATTTAGCAGCGATCGAGCAACTAGAAGCTAAATTTGCCAACCTGGATTTTGTATTTGTGGAAAGCGGTGGCGATAATCTGGCAGCCACATTTAGTCCTGAACTGGTCGATGCCACAATTTATGTAATTGATGTGGCGGCGGGCGACAAAATTCCGCGTAAGGGTGGGCCAGGAATTACTAAATCCGATCTACTAGTGATCAACAAAATCGATCTGGCTCCCTATGTCGGGGCAAGTTTGGAGGTGATGGAGCGTGATACGAAAAAAATGCGTGGGGATAAACCATTTGTGATGACTAACCTGAAAACCCAGGTAGGTTTGGAGCGAGTGATTGATTTTGTCATCTCGCAGGTTGGTTAGCCTGCGGATAGGGCAGAAATAAAGCATACAGGTTTGTCTTTGACAGCTCTGTTGCTGCGTTTCCATCCCGCCCTGCACTCAAAGTGCGGGCTGATAGCTAAAGTCAGTTTCAACTGACTAAAAACGACGGAATTTAAACCGTTTTAACGGGTTTTAGCTTTGAGCCAAGAACTTGAGTTCTTGGGCACTGTGTGTGGGTGATAACTTCAAATATCCATGCGATCGTGCTAGCCTTTTAGAGGCTTCAACTCAACTTCACAATCCAACTTGGATATCACAAGAGATTTCGATGGCAGAACAGAATCCTTATCCACTTCCTTTCCCTGGTGGGCAGTGTTCGGGAGTAATCTATGCAGTCGTGCTTCGTGGTATTGCAAGGGATGGTTCGGGTTCTGTTCGTTACAACAATGGCGGTGGTTCGGCGGGAAATTGGTCGCAAACTACACCACCACCTCCTAGTCAAGGAGCTAGGCTTGTTGGACCATTGGGAGCATTTAATTCTCGATATCTTGGTCCTAGCGAATTCTATGCAACCGGATATTATTTCGGCGATCAAGGTACGAATCTTAATTCTGGTAGACAGGATTGGTCATGGCCTGGAGTCTATCCTGATACAGTTCAAGTGTATAAGTATGTAGGTGGAGGAATAGTAAACTATATAAATATAGATTAAGAAACCGTTTTAAAGGTAGGTAAAACTATTTATGGGTGCGCGTTTGAGAGTATTTCTAACCAGAGAGGAAGATCGGAC
>JANMRU010000131.1:0-4142 GCA_031388585.1 Pseudanabaena sp. SOY_30_concoct_251
ACCGCCAAATACATGTGGGGCAGCGCCCAGCAGGTTGGTTTAACCATTGGCGGTGTGTTTGCCCGAGGACATGTGATGGCAGATGAATTTGCACCTTTACCTGTCGAAGCGATCGCTGAAAATCTCGGCGAACTCACGATCCCGATGGCAGCTAATTTGGCACCTGTTCCGATGGCGATCGATGTTGGGGCGCGACAAGTCAAACTATATTTGCCTACATTCGACAAACGCCAAGTCAAGCTAATCCAGTCGGGGCCAGAAGTAACGATCGAGGCAGGCGATCAGCGGCGCAATATTTTCTTGCCTACACAACTAGCAGGTAAACAAGCCACAGGTGCTAAATTTCAAGATAGCTATTTGATTATTTCCTTTGGTTAGTTATGTAGCTGTCAGCCATCAGCGGTCAGCTTCTTCCGCCTTCCCTCTTCATTCTTTCCTATTTTCCCATGCAGCTACCGCCAACTCTCGAAAGTCGCTTGCCACCAATAATTCCTAAAGCTCCAATCCAATGGATGCGAGTCAATCTGTTTAGCAATTGGTTTAATAGCATCCTAACGGTGTTGTGCTTGCTGCTGATCTATACAGTATTTACAGGTGCATGGACGTGGGCAACCACTAGTGCTCAGTGGGAAGTATTGGGTGTGAATCTCTATCAATTTTTTATCGGTCGTTATCCACTCGCTCAAGTTTGGCGGCTTTGGGGTGTAACTGCCTTACTATCACTACTTTCAGGTTTGTCGTGGGGGATATGGGGGAGGTTTAGTCGGGGTTTCGCCATATTCGCTGGCGCTGTCCCCATTGCCCTTACCCTTTTGCTCCCGATCGCCCTGACAGACAAAATTTGGATTTTGGGAATTGGCGCTACCGTATTTGCAGGATTCTGGCTCGGTCAACGGCTCAAGTCGGTTGTTGGTAAATGGCTATCTCTCATTTGGCTGCTATCATTCCCATTAATGCTGTGGTTAATTGGCGGTGGCATGGGATTAGTCCCAGTGCAGGATAATCTATGGAATGGCTTATTTCTGACCGTATTAATGGCTTTGGCTGGGATTTTTCTCTCTTTCCCTTTAGGCATTCTACTAGCGCTAGGGCGGCAGAGCACCATGCCAGTATTTCGATGGTTCAGCATTATTTATATCGAAGTCATGCGCGGCTTGCCAGTGATTGGGATTTTGTTTATGGCGCAGGTGATGTTTCCCTTGCTGTTACCGCCCGGGGTAGAAATATCAAGGGTAATACGTGCCGTTATTGGTTTTCTGCTGTTTAGTTCTGCCTACCTGGCAGAAAATGTGCGCGGTGGTCTCCAATCAATTCCGAGAGGACAGATCGAAGCCGCAAAAGCTTTGGGATTAAAGGTACCTCAGACAGTTTTATTTATTGTCTTACCGCAAGCTTTAAAAGCAGTAATTCCCGCGATTGTCGGTCAATTTATCGGTTTGTTTAAAGATACTTCGCTCGTAGCGATCGTTGGTCTGGTCGATTTGATGGGAGTCTGTCGGAATATCCTGGCACAACCAGACTACTTGGGACGATATGCTGAAGTATATCTATTTGCTGCCTTCATTTACTGGATTTTCTGCTACTCCATGTCGTTAGGTAGTCGTAAATTGGAGAAGTCTTTGGCAGCTAGCTCCTAGTATCCTGCTCGCTGAAATATGCTATTTTCGATTGATACGCAATCTTGCTAGTCCTGTTTTCCTAGACCTATGGGTGAGACTAAAACAACTACACCACTGCTAGAACTGCGGGGAATTCACAAGCGCTTCGGCAATAGCATAATCCTTGATGGGATAGACTTACAGCTTTATGCTGGCGAAGCAGTCGCCATTATTGGCCCCTCGGGCACAGGTAAATCCACCATCCTCAGAATAATTAGCGGCTTATTGCTCCCCGATGCGGGTGAAGTTTTGGTTGATGGCGAACCGCTCCACGAAATTGCTGGGACTGATAGCAAGGTGAATATTGGGATGGTGTTCCAGCAGGCGGCGCTGTTTGACTCGCTCACTGTGGCTGAAAACGTGGGCTTTTATTTGTTTGAGCACTCCCGTTTGCCAAAGTGCAAAATTCTCGAAATTGTCGAAGAAAAGCTCAGGCAAGTCGGCTTACTGAATATTTGCGATCGCTACCCCAGTCAACTATCAGGTGGGATGCGCAAGCGTGTCAGTCTAGCCCGCGCGATTATTTCCGACCCTACAGTAGCGGCCGCCACAAAAAACATCCTGCTTTACGATGAACCTACGGCTGGGCTAGATCCTGTTGCTTCCACGATTGTGGAAGATTTAATTCGATCGCTCAAACACAAACAAGAGGCTTGCGATAGTTATATTGTAGTTACGCACCAGGACAGTACCATTCGTCGTGCTGCCGATCGCGTCATCATGTTATATGGTGGAAAGGTATGCTGGCAGGGTAGTATCAATGAGCTTGATGCCACAGATAACCCCTACATGCGCCAGTTCCTTAGCGGTAGCATCACCGGACCAATTCAGATCGTGGATAGGGAGACATAGATTAAATGCAGTCTAGAACAATACGTGAGGGTTCTCTGGGCCTGCTAATCGTAGCTGGTGTTGCTGTCTTAGGCGGGGGCGTGCTGTGGTTGCGCGGATTTCGAGGTGATAGTGGCTTTTCATTTTCGATCAATTTTACTGATGCCAGTGGCTTAAGCGTGGGTTCGCCAGTACGATTTCGCGGCGTACAAATTGGTAAGGTGCAAAACCTGCAACCAGAGAGCAGTAGTGTCAAAGTTAGTGTGGCGATTGATAACCCCAAATTAGTCATTCCGCGCGACTCACTTGTCGAAACAAACCAGAGTGGTTTTCTCAACAGTACGACAATTGATATTTTCCCTAAAGCCAATTTGGCAGAGGGCGCTAATTTCGATCCAATCAGCCAAGATTGCGACAACAATAAGATTGTCTGTCGCGGCATCACAATTGATGGCAAAACGGGCGTGAATTTTACGCAGATAGTTCGAGAGACTAGCGAAACGATGCGCAAACTGAATGATGCGGAACTGATAAATAACCTTAACAAAACGCTCAAAAGTACCGATGAGGCTGCTCAAAGCTTCAAAGTTCTGGCTAATTCCGCAAACAAGCTCATTAACTCGTTCCAAGGGCCCGTATCGCAGTTTAGCAATACTGCCGCAGCAATTAGTCAAGCCGCAAATAGTTTCAGTCAAACTGCAGGCAAAGTTGACGGGCTAATTTTAGAAAATAAAGAAAAGCTGGCAAAGACCCTTGAGGGCATTAGTGCGACAGCGCAGGAAGCTAAAGCTTTATTAGCGAGTACTCGTCCCTTGCTTGATGATGGCAAATTTGTTAAAGATTTGCAAAAACTGTCTGATAATGCGGCGGAAACTGCCGCTAATCTGCGCCAACTTTCGACCGAGGTGAATAATCCCAATACGATCTCGACCATGCGTGAGACGTTGGATTCGGCACGCGCTACCTTTGCCAACACCCAAAAGATCACTGCCGATCTCGATGAACTCACAGGCGATCCAAAGTTTCGCTCAAATGTTCGTAATCTGGTTAATGGACTCAGTGGTTTACTCTCATCCACTCCTACCCTGACGACTACACCCGTGGCCTCTCCTCCCAACCCAGAAATCGAACTGGGGTCGGTTTTTCTCGCCAAAACAAAATCACCAGTTCTGTCCAAAAGTAAATCTCCCGAATTGAAATTAAAGCAAAAGGCAAAGCAAAAACCCAAAGATAAACCCTCTGAACAACCGCATCTAAAGCCAGCTACCGAGTTAGACAAGTTTAGGGAAGAGGAAACATTGCGGACTAAGTCTTTTGCGAAGCCAGATCGACATCAAACCGACGAGATCAAAATCAATAATGCGACTCCTAACACCACCCAAACCCCTGTCGAGCATTGATAATTTTGGCATCGCCTATAACTATAGCTCTATCTAATCTCGGCATACTACTCGAATATCTGTGGCAAGATGGGATTGAAAGACTCTAGCCAAATTACATTTCGACTCATATAAACCTTTACTCCGCCAGGGATAAGGAATTTGTGAAACAGTTTAAAATAGTCATAGAGAAGCACCCAGATGGATATGTTGCCTACCCCATTGGTTTTGTAGGTGCGGTTGTTGGACAGGGAGATACTTACGAAGAGGCTTT
>JANMRU010000152.1:0-1214 GCA_031388585.1 Pseudanabaena sp. SOY_30_concoct_251
TGGCAAGCAGGCGACAATAAAGATACATCCCATCGGATCTTGCTGATAGTCATAGGTTTTGCCAATATATTGTAGGAATTCCAGGTACTGGCACCTGTGGTCTGGAATTTTTGGAGTTACCCACATCCAGTCATTTTCAACTTCCGCGATCGGTCTAAGTCCAGACAGCAAGATTTGATCTGGCTTAAGCATTGAAAAAAGTTCCTCAATAGCTCCAAAAACCAGCATATCCCACTGAACAATCACCACAGTGTCCCAAGATAGGTGCTTGCCGCGCTCTCGATACCAATGAGTTAACATTAGATCGCCCTGAAGCCACTTCCAAAGAGGATCTTTATTCTCGGTAAAAGTATAAAAGTCATCAAGGTATTGATTTAATTGGGATTTGTATTGGTCTACTGCCGCTAGATCGCCGCCATACACACCATAAATAGGAATAGTTGGATTATGTTGGCGCAGGAGTTCTAGACGATTCTTGCAAATATCTGGCGCTTTATAAAACCAAAACAAAATAGCTAACTTCACACCAAACTCACCTCAATTTACTATGACAATTTGCCAAGAAACTCTTACCATCAACTTCAATGTATGGCTGTAGACTGATCGGTTAGTACAGGGTTGTGGGGGCTGCGCTCCCACGCAGGGGTAGCCCTCCTCCTGCAACCCGTCCTAAGTCTTAGTGTCTATAGCTATAGTTTCTCTATTTATACATAGCTATCCCTTCGCATATCATAATCGGGGCCTCTACCCCTAATATAATTTGCGATATATCTTACATAGTGCATTGCATTAGATACATAGCATTCTCGTTCGCTGCCTAGAATTTGAATACTTGAATTTGATGTTTTTCTAACCGTGGGAATATTGCCCGCGTAGAGCGGTTTTAAATTACCTGGATAATAGTGAGCAGTTAGTGATTTGCGACTGAAATGTGGATCGCGATTGTTGTAGGCTCCATGGATAGTGTAAGGGTGCCAGAAAAGTACATCGCCTTTTTTAAGCGGGAAGCTGCGATATTCGTATTTGCTCTCATCAATCAAACTATTTATCTCTTTTACAAAGGTATCATGGTCGGAAAAATTTGCTGCACTCTTCCGTTCGACCACTTTGCCCTTGTGACTTCCTGGAAGTACAAAAAAACAGCCAGCATCTTCATGAATATCTTCTAAGGCATACCAGGCAGCTACCATTTTGCCTGGCGGATCTGAGTCTAG
>JANMRU010000161.1:0-2559 GCA_031388585.1 Pseudanabaena sp. SOY_30_concoct_251
GAGAACGCAACGCCGCCTCGAATTACTAGAAACTACTTACATAGCTTCCATTCCTGGCGAGGAAGAAACTACTGATGTAAATAGTTAGAATTTAGCTCAAGTTAATGGCTCTGAACCGAACTATTTCAACTAACTAGACCAACGGGAGCGCTGAAATCTCTTATTGTTCAATATAGGTAACTAGGATTGGTTAACCCAGTGCCGCTTACAAAAAATCATTTTTTAGAACTAGTTTAGTGAACCACTTATTCGATCTACATTGTCCAAATCATTTAGGTACTCTCATGGAATTACATCAAATTGAAGCTTGCATTGACAGTCCGAATCCTCAAAGTCGAATGAAAGCTATTACTGAATTAAGGAACTATGAACCCTCTTTGTCTGTCCCATTACTAAAGCGAAGAATGCACGATCAAGAATTTATAATTCGTTCATTTGTTGCTATGGGTTTTGGGTATAAGCAATCAGAAGAAGCCTTTAATTTACTATTAGATTTAATTGAGCATGACAAAGATTACAACGTAAGGGCTGAGGCAGCCAACTCCCTGACTAAATATGGTGAAAAATCAATTCCTCATATAGTAAAGCTATTCAGGGAAGACTCTAATTGGTTGGTACGACAGAGTATTTTAGCTGCTCTGGGAGATATGAATTATTCTGAAACACTACTAAAGCTTTGTATTCTTGGCTTAAAAGGAGATGATCCCGTTGTTGAACAATCGGCGATCTCTAATCTAGGGCAACTGGCGAAAACTCCTTATGCAGATTCAGCTTTAGAGATAATTCTCGAAGTAGCTAACTCCAAAAAAGTTACAGCTCGAGTCCAAGTAGCAAGTGCCTTGAGGAATTTTGAAGATCCACGTGTAGAATCTGCTCTGGCAAGGCTCAGAAATGATTCGGATTATCGCGTTGTTGCTGCAACTTTAGAAGGGCTTATCTAAAAGTTTAGAAAGATTATACTTTTACTTCTATTATTTTAAGGGAGTTGATTGTCTGGTTCTGTTGCTAAAATTTTCGCTCACCTGGGTTAATAGGTGAAGCCAGTTAAAGAACCCGACCCCGAGCCTTATAGTTGTAAGGTAAAACACTTCCATAGAGCCGACTTTCACCTGCTTTCCAATATGAGCGAACCTGGTAATCGTTGATTGTGCGTTTTTGAGGCTGTAATCCTTACTGTATCAGCATCTTCTCTGATATCTCATATTGCCAAGTTAATACATCTGCTCCAAAACCTCACTGATTCGTGATTTGGCTGAGGCTCGTCTAGCGTAGAGGGAGACGAACTCCTTCCTCGGAAGGATGATGCAGATATTACACTGAGACCGGGGAGAGCCGTATAGCTTTTGATTACCAAGGTAAGCGGCTTCAATCCCAGGAGAAAAACTGCCCACTATCGCCTTCGTCAAGATTTTCGATCACTTCTAGCAATTGGGCAACAGTCCGCTCTACCGAGAACAATTTTCCCGCCGACACGTTTTTTTGAAAAGGTTGGGAGAGGCGCGTGTCAGTCGTGCCGGGGTGTAACATGATAACGATAGTTCGAGGGCTAGTTCGGCAGTACTCGATTGCTACAGTTCTCATGAACATATTCAGCGCAGCTTTCGAGGCACGATAGCCGTACCACCCACCGAGTTGATTATCGCCAATGCTTCCGACCTTAGCAGAAATCGCCGCTAGAAGACTTTTTTCGCCGTGACGGAATAAGGGCAAGAGGTGTTTGGCTAGTAGGAGGGAACTAACACTGTTAACCTGAAAGTAGCGCAGCAAATGCTCTGGATTAATGTGTTTCAGGCTTTTCTCGGGTTGGATGCTCCCTTCGTGAAGGATGCCCGCGCAGTTGATAACTAGGTGCAATTTGCCCACTTCTTCCCCGATGCAGGCAGCAGCTTGGGATATCTGTCCTTCATCCGTGACATCTACTTCCAAACAGCAGATTTTCTCAGGATATTCACTTTTCAAGGTCAATAATTCAGCCGCCGATACCTGGCAGCGGTAGGTGGCATAAATCTTGGCGCTCCTACCATCTTGGAGGAGCTTTCTGACAAAACCCAGACCAATGCCCTGACTCGCTCCCACAATTAAAACATTGCCCTGATTAATTTCGTATTTCATCTGTTTATCTGTCCTCAAAGTAGAACTGAATTGAGCCCGATCTGCTGAGGGCTTGCCTGCAATTGTGCCTTAAAAGTCAAATTATTGTAATAATTCTTTATAATGAAGGTAACGAATCTTAAGGAATTGCCCCTGTTGGGGCGAATCAGACAGTCCCCTCTGTCTTGGAGCCACTTTCCCAATACTCACGCTTCAGAGATAAAGAGCTAGCTATGAACCAATCTGCCAACTTATCCCTGGAACAAGAATTTAACTTGAAGCTATTTGCCGATGTGGTGCAAAACCTCACCCCCGAGCAGGCGAAGGAGTTTCTCATTGAACTCAACCAGCAAATGATGATTAGAGTAAATCTCGGTAGAGGTTTTCTCAAACAGTATTTGGGAATAGGCTCAACACCGATGCCAGATCAAGACTTGATACCAGAAAGTTTCGCCAGTTAGCTTTGAT
>JANMRU010000172.1:0-6540 GCA_031388585.1 Pseudanabaena sp. SOY_30_concoct_251
CCAGTTCGTCCATTTTGCTACCCGGAACGGTGATGGCAACTGCGTGCGAGGGAAAATGTAATCCCTGCTGCTCGTAGGCGTGCTTCACCTCTAGCATCCCATTCCGAGTTTCGGGAGTGCCGCCGGATTTGCTAGTAATGATAATCAGAGTACTTTTGAGCCGAGCTTTCAGCCGGTTCAGCACGCAATCGATGCCTGCCGGATCGGTGTTGTCGATGAAGTGAATTCCCATGGGAGGAAAATCTGGAGCCAGCGCTTCCGCGACGAACTCTGGCCCCAACGCAGAACCACCAATGCCGATTGAGAGAATATCGGTGAATTTTGCCGCTTCCGGTGGGTGAATTGTCCCTTCATGCACTTTTTGGACAAAGTCTTCAATTTGATCCAGGGTTTCCACGATTTCTTTTTTAAGCTGTGCTGGCGCGATTTCAGGATCGCGCAGCCAGTAGTGACCGACCATGCGGTTTTCATCTGGGTTGGCGATCGCCCCTCCCTCCAGTGCCTCCATATCCTTAAACGCCTTGGCAAACTTAGGCTTTAGAGTTTCAACCAGTGTGTCATCAAACCGTATTCGGCTCACGTCCAAATATAAGTCCAGACCTTCGTGGTAATAAAGCCAGTCTTCGTAACGTTGCCAGAGTTCCCTGGTATCCATACAAACCTCTTTAAGTCGCAGTAAGTGGGCAAAGGGGAAAATCGAAACCAACCAACCGAACTCGAATCACTGGAACCCGATGTGAGCGATCGCGCCTAGATATTCGTAGTAGGTGATCTGTCCATCACCATCGTGATCGACTTGCTCCATAATGATTTTGATTTGCTCGGTATTGATGGGTAAGACCAGGCAATCGGCAATGTTAATTGCTTCCTCAAGCGAAAGCAGTCCATTCTGATCGAGGTCTAGTTCGCGGAATTTTTTGAGAATGTTGAAGGTTGGTTCAATTGCAAACACAAACTCTTCAAAATCGACACATCTGTCCTTGTCAGTATCTAAAGCTTCAAACTTCTTGGTCAGACGTATCTTCTCCTTTGCTAGGGCAAAGTTGAGATATTCATCGATCTCGATTTTGCCGTCTTGGTTCGAGTCAAGTTGCGTAAATGTCTGGATGATCGAGGTCAACTTTTCCTCTGGGATTAGCGCTTTCACATCTTCAGATACTTCAAATTTTAATTTGTCATCATTCATCAGCTAGTCTCTCAATCTCGTTGGTTAGGATAGTTGTTTGTTATGTTTTCAGGTTTCAGGTTTTATGGTAAGCAGAGTCAGGCAATGGGTTGTTTTACCTTGTTGAATGCTGATAATCCCGCGTATTTTGCACGGGTTCCCAGTTCCTCCTCAATGCGAAGCAACTGGTTATATTTCGCCAGACGCTCACCCCGGCATGGAGCGCCGGATTTAATTTGACCCACTCCCGTTGCCACCACCAAATCCGCGATGAAGTCGTCAGGGGTTTCACCAGAGCGATGGCTGACCATACAGGTATAGTTGCCTGCTTTAGAATCGTTAATAGCGTTGAGGGTTTCAGTGACGGAGCCAATCTGGTTGACTTTGATCAGGGAAGAGTTGCCCACACCGTCCGCGATCGCCTGTCTGATGATCTTGGGATTGGTCACAAAGGCATCATCACCAACCAACTGGATGCGATCGCCCAGTCGCTTGGTTAATTGTTGCCAGCCACTCCAATCCTTTTCACCAAGACCATCTTCAAGGGAAATAATCGGAAATTGACTGACCCAACTTTCCCACAGGGCAATCATTTCTTCGGTTGTCTTCCGGCTTTGATCGGACTTGAAGAATAAATAGTTGCCATCTTCTTGATAGAGTTCACTGACTGCAGGGTCGAGGGCGATCGCAATCTGTTCTCCTGGTTTCAGTCCAGCTTTTTCAATCCCTTGCAGGATCAGTTCGATCGCCTCTACGTTGGCTTTAAGATCGGGAGCAAATCCCCCCTCATCGCCCACCCCTGTGCTGTAACCCTGCTTTTTCAGAATCGATTTAAGCGCATGATACACCTCTGCCCCCATTTGGAGTGCCTCTGAAAAGGTTGGGGCACCCACCGGAGCAATCATGAATTCCTGAAAGTCTACGCTGTTGTCGGCATGAACGCCACCATTGAGAATGTTGAAACAGGGGACGGGCAGCAGATTCGCTTCAGTACTATCGAAGTATTGATAAAGTGGCTGCCCCTTTGCCATAGCCGCCGCACGGGCAACCGCCATCGAAACCCCCAGAATGGAATTGGCACCCAGGTTTGATTTGTATTCGGTGCCGTCTAGCTCTAGCATTTTGGTGTCGATGGCGACCTGATCGGTGGCATCCATTCCAGTTAGCGCCGCAGCGATCGCCCCATTAACGTTGGCTACCGCTTTCAATACCCCTTTGCCGCCGTAGCGTTTTGAGTCGCCATCTCGCAGTTCCAGCGCTTCCCGGCTTCCGGTAGAAGCGCCAGAGGGTACAGCCGCCCGTCCTTTGCTATTGTCTACCAGCATGACATCAACTTCAACCGTGGGATTCCCCCGAGAGTCTAGGATTTCTCTAGCATGAATAGTTTGAATAGTGGCACTCATAATTTTCACCAGATTTATCAGAAACAATACAGGGCACTCATGATTTTGCGTGCCCTGGTCAATCTAAAATTACCAACCGTATTCAATTTCGCCTTTCTGGATCTTGTCCAAAATCAGCTTTCGGCAAAGTTCAATTTTCTCAGGAGAAATGAGCACGAATCTCACTCCTTTCGAACCATCTGTGACTTAGTAAGGCCACCTCCAATTCACAACATCGGGGCGATCGATACCGTGTTCGTAGGCATAGTTAGTGCAAGCAATTTGCTCGTCTTTGAGCATTTCCTTAATGTGAGCGCCGGCAACCTTGAGTTGGGGAACTCGGTCAATTACATCAATGGCAATGCTAAAGCGATCGATCTGGTTCTGAATTGCCAGGTCTAACGGGGTATTGATATTACCCGCTTCTTTGTAGCCGCGCACATGGATGTTTTGGTGGTTGGTGCGGCTGTAAGTAAGCCTGTGAATGAGCCATGGGTAACCGTGGAAGTTGAAGATCACCGGTTTATCGGGGGTGAAGAGACTATCAAAGTCGCGATCGTTTAAGCCGTGTGAATGCTCTGATTGGGGCTGCAACTTGAATAAATCGATCACATTGACAAAACGAATCTTCAGATCGGGGAAATGCTCCCGCAACATACAGGATGCTGCCAGCGATTCCTGCGTGGGAATATCACCTGCAGTCGCTAGCACCACATCCGGCTCTACTCCCTGATCCGTGCTGGCCCACTCCCAGATATCGATCCCTTTGGTGCAGTTCTTAATCGCTGCATCCATGTCGTGATACTGCAAGTGCAATTGCTTATCACAGACAATCACATTGATGTAATTTTTACTGCGTAAGCAGTGATCTGCCACCGACAACAATGTATTGACATCCGGCGGCATATAAATGCGAACCACATCTGGGCTCTTATTCAGCACCACATCGATGAAACCCGGATCTTGGTGGGTAAACCCATTATGGTCTTGACGCCAAACCGTTGAGGTAATGAGCAGGTTGAGGGATGCAACCTCCTTTCGCCAGGAAATGTTATTGCAGATCGACAACCACTTGGCGTGCTGGTTAAACATGGAATCAATCACATGGGCAAAAGACTCATAGGTAGAGAAGAAGCCATGTCGCCCAGAGAGCAAGTAACCTTCCAACCAGCCTTCCAGCGTATGCTCGCTCAACATCTCCATCACGCGACCATCGGGAGACAGTTCGCCGCCGTCTTCATCTTCTGGCAGGTATTCAGCAATCCAGAATTTCTTGCTGACTTCGTAAACCGCACCCAATTTGTTAGAGGTATTTTCGTCCGGTCCAAATACACGGAAATTAGTCATGTTGTTTTTCATGACATCCCGCAGGAACTCACCCAAGGGTTGGGTGTTCGCAACTTCAATTGTGCCTGGTCTCTCTACCGGCACCCCATACTGCCGGAAATCTGGCATATTTAAATCGTGCAGCAACAATCCACCATTCCCGTAGGGCGTGGAACCGAGCCGCTTGTCACCGAGCGGTGCCATTGCTTTAATCTCAGGAAGCAAGGTGCCTTTGGCATCAAACAGTTCTTCGGGTTTGTAACTGCGCATCCATTCTTCCAACTGACGCACATGCTCAGGATTGCTGTGCATTCCACCCATCGGCACCTGGTGGGAACGCCAGAACCCCTCGACTTTATGACCATCCACTGTCTCAGGCCCCGTCCAACCCTTTGGAGTTCGCATCACAATCATGGGCCAGATGGGACGGGTTGCAACGCCGCTAGAACGGGCTTCCTGCTGAATGCTGCGAATATTTGAGATGCAGAGATCCATGGTTGCTGCCATTGCCTGATGCATAGATTCGGGATCGGAACCTTCCACAAAGTAGGGTTCATACCCATAGCCCTCAAACAGTGCCTTGAGTTCTCGATGGCTAATCCGAGAAAGAATCGTGGGGTTATTAATTTTATATCCATTCAGATGCAACACAGGCAGCACCGCACCATCCCGAATTGGATTGATGAATTTGTTGGAATGCCAGGAGGTTGCTAGAGGACCTGTCTCGGACTCTCCATCACCAGGCATGGACACTACTATTAAGTTTGGATTATCAAAAGCAGCACCATAAGCATGGGAGAGGCTATAACCCAATTCGCCACCCTCATGAATGGAGCCAGGGGTTTCAGGAGTGCAGTGGCTTCCGACACCGCCTGGAAAGGAGAATTGCTTAAAGAATCGTTTCATTCCAGTTTCGTTCTCGCAGCATTCGGAGTAGAAACGAGAATAGGTTCCTTCCAGGTAACAAGGACCCAGAAAACCAGGTGCTCCGTGACCTGCACCAACCATGAACAGCATGTCCTGGTCGAACTTTTTGATGACTCGATTTAAATGAGTGTAGAGGAAGCTGATACCTGGACTTGATCCCCAATGACCTAACAATCGCAGCTTAATTTGTTCGGGCTTGAGTGGTTCTTTCAGCAAGGGATTGTCCCGCAGATAAATCATCCCAATAGCTAAATAGTTTGCAGCACGCCAGAATGCGTGCATATTGTGGAGTTCTTCGTTACTTAGTGGTGCACCCTCAACTGTAGACCTAGCTTGTCCGTAAGCACTGATAGAAGTGAGTTTGTCAGGTGTAGCTAGCATAATTTAAAATCACTTGATGTTTACTTTTGGTAGCAAAAAACTAGAACATTAGCCAGTATGAGATTCTCGGAGAGACAGCCATTTTCTCCGATAGTTGCATGAAACTGGGGGGCAATCTGTAACAATCATTGAAAGCCTCTTAGTTAGTCGCATTAAACCAGAGTAGCTATTGCGTGAAAGCTTTAGAAAATAGAGATCGAAGGTTTCTTTGATTCACATCCTTAACCTATTTGAGAATCAGGATGTAGAGTTTACACACCTTAAGGTTTTGCCCATGAGGCAAAAATGCTTGTTAGGCACATGTCTTAGCCGAAGAGGTCTGCAAGATGTTAGAATCTATCTACCTCTAAAATGCGCTTTTTCAAATATTTACTCTCGATCTCGGTTTGCCTCTCTTTCCTAAAGACGAGCTCCCGTTGTCAAAATGTAAAAGCATCTGTTCTTTGACTGCACTTGCCCAAAGCTCGAATTCAAAAAGCTTGCTGTTGGGGTTCAAATTTTCCTTTGACGGGATTGTTTGAGGGTGCCTAGACTCTTTGGCATTACTCATTGGAGATTACTCCTTGAATAAAGATATATTTATGTAATAAAGTTAAATTCATTACAGCTACATATCCATAAGACCATAGTTCGCATGATGTGAATCTAAGATTTGATTAAGCTCAGTTTAAGCTCTGGTTATTCCCTCAGTGGAGTTTTGCTTTTAGTGCGGATTTCGCATCTATGGGTGCAAATCCAGGTCTAACTTACAAATAAATACCCGATCGCTCTTATCAACCAGAACGATTGCTTCGTTTGTGGGATCGTAGTCGTGATAGCAGGGTAAAGGAGTA
This sequence comes from Pseudanabaena sp. SOY_30_concoct_251, assembly GCA_031388585.1. Classification (GTDB taxonomy): domain Bacteria; phylum Cyanobacteriota; class Cyanobacteriia; order Pseudanabaenales; family Pseudanabaenaceae; genus PCC-6802. The sequence continues at coordinate 6,015 of JANMRU010000172.1, forward strand.
TCTGGCCAGTGTTGCCCACAATTCATGTATTGCAGAGACACGGCCTCTGGCAGATCGATTAGAACCACGACTCCGCGACCGCCTCTGGCGTATCCTTCACGGGCGCAGCTTGTTACCCTGGAGCGGCAGCGATCTAGTAGGACTTGTGCCTCTTGTGGGAGAACATCTTGAATGGTGTTATTTTTCATTTACTTTACCTCAGTTTACATCCCGAAGTTTTTTTCGGAGAACCAGCTGGTGACACTGATATTAGCCGCCAATTCAAATCTGAAGTGCAACATCTAGGAGTGTCGCTATAAGGGACTCATAAGGATACTCTGATATTTACTACAACTATTAGGATACCCCTAGCAGCAATTGCCCAAAAGCTGAAGCGCTCGAAGAGCAGTATAGAACCCATTTGGTATCTTATAATAAGTAAAAAAGGTTCAAGACATGGTCTATACAACTGATTTGACCGATAAAGAATGGGAGATTATTGAACCTCTGTTGCCGCCAAAGAAGAAGACAAGACCGCCAAAATGGA
>JANMRU010000199.1:0-12952 GCA_031388585.1 Pseudanabaena sp. SOY_30_concoct_251
TTGAACGGAAAACCAACGTGTTGATGAAAGACCCAATTAAGCCTTCGATTTCACTGCGGTTGCGGTTGGCGATCGGCGAACCGACCAGAATATCAGTCTGGTTAGTGTAGCGGTATAGCAAGATATCAAGCGCAGCTAACAACGTCATGAAAGGCGTAACGCTTTCGCGCTGACTCAGGCTGTTGAGAGCTGTGGTGAGTTCGAGCGGCAGGATGAAGGATTGCGTTGCACCCTGCCAGCCCTGCACGGCGGGTCTAGGACGGTCAGCAGGTAGTTCCAACAGAGCCGGAGCATGTGCCAGTTGATTTTGCCAGTAAGCGAGTTGTGTTTGCAGGACATCGCCTTGCAGCCACTGGCGCTGCCAAACGGCAAAGTCAGCATACTGAATTGCAAGGTCAGGTAGAGGTGAAGACTGTTCTTGACAGAAAGCAGTATAGAGAGTAGCAAACTCCTGCACAAATATGCCCATAGACCAACCATCAGAAACGATGTGGTGCATACAAAACAGCAGGATAGAATCAGCTTCTGATAAGACCAGCAAAGTCACTTGCAACAGACAATCCTGGGATAGGTTGAAGGGTTGCTGAGCTAGTGCGATCGCCATACGCTGCGCCTCGACATCTTGCTCGGAGTCGGCAAGATGTTGCAAATCCACGACGGAGAGATGCCAGGCAATATCGTTGCGGATGATTTGCAGGGGTAGATCGTCTTGGATGATGAAGTTGGTACGCAGAGCTTCGTGGCGGCGCACGATCTCTTGAAAACAGCGTTCTAGGGCGGAGACATTTAATTGACCGTGCAGACGGATCGCCCCAGGGATGTGATAAGCGGCACTGTCTGGATCTAACTGTTGCAGGAACCACAAGCGCTGTTGGGCAAAGGAGAGAGGTAATGGCTTGTTGCGCAACTCAGGCGCGATCGCCACAAGCGGCAGCGCCATACTTCCAGTAGTATCTTGTTGGATCGCGATTAAGTATTCAGCGAACTCAGCGATCGTGGGAGCCTCAAATAGCGATCGCAAGGGCACTTCCAGCATGAAGGCGGTGCGCACCCGCGAAATCAGTTGGGTGGCGAGTAGAGAGTGCCCTCCGAGTTCAAAGAAGTTATCGCGAATACCGACTTGAGTGATGCCCAATACACCAGTCCAAATTTGCGCGAGGGAGAGTTCGGTGGGGGTTGTGGGAGCGACAAAGGCGGTTTCCAGTTGACGATTGCCATCAGGAGCAGGCAGGGAACGGCGATCAATTTTCCCGCTAGGAGTGAGCGGCAAGGCATCGAGGAACACAAAAGCTGAAGGGAGCATGTATTCGGGTAGCTTCTGCTTGAGGAACTGCCGCAAGTCCGCGATCACAGGAGGTTGTTCGCGATCGCATACCAGATAGGCGACCAGGCGTTTGTCCCCTGGTACATCTTCCCGCACGATCGCGGCGATTTGCTTAATCGTGGGATGGTTGGTCAGCGCTGCTTCAATCTCGCCCAACTCGATGCGGAAACCTCGCACCTTCACTTGATTATCGATCCGTCCCACGTATTCAATTGCGCCATCGGGAAGATAGCGAGCGATGTCGCCTGTTTTGTAAAGTCGCGAATGCAGTTCGTTACTGAAGGGATTGGGAATAAATCGTTCTGCTGTCAATTCGGGGCGATGCAAGTAGCCTTGCGCTAGACAAATACCACCGATGTACATCTCTCCTGCAATTCCAATCGGGACGGGTTGGAAGCGATCGTCTAGCAAATGGATTTGGGTGTTGGCGATCGCGCGACCAATGGGCGGAAGTGCTGACCACTCTGTTGGCAAACCTGTCAGCTTGAATGCAGTCACAACGTGGCTTTCGGAGGGGCCATATTGATTCTCTAGCGTACAACCTTCGAGTTGGGTGAAAAGGTTGACAATGTAGCGATTGACCTGGAGTTGCTCCCCAGCCGTAATTACTTCCCGCAGAGAGGTAGGCAAAATTCCGTAGGTATCGGCAGCTTCGGCCAGATGTTGGAGCGCAATAAAGGGTAAAAAGACGCGCTCAACTTTTTCGCGATTCATAAAGCGCAAAAGGCCAGCACTATCTCGTCGGAGTTCCTCGGAGATTAATACCAGCGTGCCACCAGCGCACCAGGTGGAGAAAAATTCTTGGAAGGAAACGTCGAAGCTGAGTGCAGCAAATTGAAGGGTTCTCGCTCCAATTGACAGTGTGGAGTTTTCGATTTGCCAGTAGATTAAATTAGTTAGAGCGTGATGGCTCAACATCACCCCTTTAGGTTTTCCAGTCGAACCTGAGGTATAGATTACATAGGTGAGGCGATCGGGAGAAATCTGGTTGGTGGGATTGGTATCGGGATGTGTGGCAATATCGCCCCAATCTCTATCCAGACAAACGACGCGGGCTTGATGCTCTGGCAAACTGTCGAGCAGAGATGTATGGGTTAGCACGATTGGTGCTTGTGTATCGGCAAGCATGAAAGCCAGACGCTCGCTGGGATAAGCAGGATCTAGAGGCACATAGGCTCCGCCCGCTTTCAAAGTTCCCAGAATTGCGATCGCTAAATCTAGAGAACGCGGCAGATTAATTGCCACGAGCGTATCTGGAACGACTCCGAGCTGTTGCAGGTAATGTGCCATTTGATTGGCACGGGAATTGAGTGCTTCATATGACAACTGTGTTAGCTGTTCGTCGCAACCTTTGGGTGAAGTGGGTGAAGCGATTTCAGGTTGCACGATCGCGATCGCGTCAGGAGTTTGTTCTGCCTGTTCCTCAAACAATTGGTGAATGCATTTATGCGGATAATTGGCTGCGGTTCGATTCCACTCGCGCAACTGCTGTTGTTCTGCTGCTGTCAGCATTGGCAATTGGGTAATTGGTAGATCTGGGTGCGCCACCATTCCTGTTAACAAGGTTTGCAAGTGTTCCAGCATGAGAGAGATCGCGGCTCGATCGTAGCGGCGATTGTCATAGCTGAGTTTCACCATCAACTGCTCACCGACTGCAGCGATCGCGGTCAGTGGATAATTTGTCTGTTCCACCCCGCGCACGTTAAAGATCTCCAGGCTGCCTTCGTGCTGTTGCAGCGATGTATCCACTGGATAGTTCTCGAATACTAAAATGCTCTCGAATAGAGGCATACCGCGCGTCACATCGCTCCAGCTCTGAATCTCGACCAGTGGTGTGTAGGCATAATGTTCTGATTCCACCTGCTGCGTTTGTAAAGCTTTCAGCCAGGGCAATAGTTCGGTGTCATCCGCGACTTGCACGCGCATGGGTAGAGTATTGATCAGCAGTCCCACGAGCGTCTCTACTCCTGGCAGGGCAGGTGGACGACCGGAAACCGTAGCGCCAAACACCACATCTGGCTCGCCGCTATAGCGGCTCAGTAGCAACGACCAAGCTCCCTGCATCAGATTGTTGAGGGTTAGTTGATGCTGGCGGGCAAAAGATCGCAGCGCGTTCGTGGTTTCGATACTCAACGCGATCGCTTGTTCGCTGTGACTGGACGTTTGCTGGCGATTGGCTACGCCACGGAAACTAACGCTGGGCGACGAGCGATTTGCCCCAATTGCGGTGGGAGCCGTAAAGCCCTGAAGTTTCTGCTGCCAGTAGGTGCGGGCTTTGTCCTGATCTTGCTGTTGCAACCAGGCGATGTATTCGCGGTATGCGATCGCAGGTTGCCATTGTCCAGTCAGGATTTGGTCTTTACCAATCGCCTCATAGCGATCGAATACTTCCTTGAGTACCAAAGGCATAGACCAACCATCGAGCAGGATATGGTGGTGGCTCCAGACGAATTGGTAGATTTCGCTATCCAGTTGAATCAAATGCAGGTGGATCAAGGGGGCTTGCCCGAGGTCGAAGCCCTGTTTCTGTGCTGACTCCAGGAATTGCTGCAGTTTCTGTTGCTGTTGGTCAGGAGATAAATTTTGCCAGTCCAGCACCACTAACGGCAGGTGTACTTGTCGTAACACTGCTTGTAAGGGCAGATCGAGATCTTGCCAGAGGAATGCCGTGCGGAAAATAGCATGGCGATCGACCGCTTGCTGCCAAGCCTGCTCGAAGGCGCGGATATCCAGGTGTCCGCGCATGGTGCAACATAGCATCTCCACATACACGCCGGAATCAGGCGCGTACAAACTGTGGAACAGTATCCCTTGCTGCATGGGCGATAGCGGATACAAGTCCTCCAGATTTTTCCAAGTAGTGAGGCGATCGCCGAGACGATCTAGTTCCGATTGCGAAATAGTAGCTAATGGGAAATCACTAGGCGTGTAGCCACCTGCCTCTGGCGAGATGCAATGGGCAATCAGCGATCGCAATTGTCGAACGAACGCCTGTGCCAGGTTCTCAATCGTGGTCGCATAATGAATATTCTCACTGTAAGTCCAATTAAGGTGGAGCTGACCGCCTGCGATCGTGCCGTTGATTTCTAACAGATGCGATCGCTGCCCATTCAAGCTCTGTTGAGACCCCACCGATTCCGTTGCTGGTTCAAATCCTGAATTGTTATCGAAGGAGCGATCGAATTGACCCAAATAGTTGAAGCAAATTTCCACAGCAGGAGGATTGGCAGTTTGCAAGCCATTAGAAACCCGATCGCCTCCGCCTAGATAGCGGAGCAAGCCGTAGCCCATTCCTTTATTGGGAATGCTGCGCAACTGTTCTTTGATCCGCTTGAGGGCATTCTGGGGAGAGGTGTTGTCGCCAAGGTCGAGCACTACGGGGAATAAGGTCGTGAACCAACCAACCGTGCGGGATAGATCGACTTCGTCAAACAAATCTTCGCGCCCGTGACCTTCTAGATTTAATTTCAATGTGCGATCGCCCGTCCATTCGTGCATTGCCAGGATTAGGGCAGCAAGCAGGACATCGTTGATCTGAGTATTATAAGCTTTGGGAACTTCGTGCAGCAGGGCAAGCGTCTCAGCCGCATCCAAAGAGACGGTGACGATCGCCGCAGAAGCAACGGTGTTCGTTCCAGCAGGATTATCTACGGGGAGGTGAGGAAGTTGTTTGTTCGATTGCTCTAGCCAGTAGTCAGCCTCGGCTGCAAGGGTTTCGGTTTGGGCATATTCCTTTAACCGTTGCGCCCAATAGCGGAATGAGGTGGTCTTGGAAGGCAGTTGAATTGCTTCGCCGTGGCGGTACGCATCCTGCGAGGAATCGCTTTGCTGGTAAGCCGTCAGTAAATCCTCTAACAAAATGCGCCAGGAAACGCCATCCACTACCAGATGATGGATCGTTAGCAGTAGCCGACCTGGTTGCTCATTCCCCAACTGGAACAACGCCGCTCTAATCAGAGGGCCATCTGAGAGATGCAAACTTGCTTGCAATTTACCACCGATCGCTTCTATAGCGGCCAGTTGTGCTTCAGATGAGTTTGTAGCCAAATCCACTACCTGCAATGCCACGAGATCTGGAACGTCTGCATTGCGTTGTTCCCAGCCAGAATCGGTGCGATCGAACCGCAAACGCAGGGCATCGTGATGACGCACCAGGTGTTGGATCGCTATTTCTAATAATTCTGAATTCAACTCTGGTGGCACCGATAGCAGCACCGATTGGTTGAAATGGTGAGGTTCTGGTTGCGCTTGCTCAAAGAACCACTGTTGAATTGGCGTTAGCGGGACAGATCCAGTTACTAGTCCTTGTTCCGCTTGAATCTGCCTAGTTGAGCCTGCCACAGAGGCTAATTGAGCGATCTTGGGATTGGCAAACAACTGCTTTGGCGTTAATTGCAGTCCTGCCTGATTTGCCCTAGCAATAATTTGCAGGCTGAGAATGGAATCGCCACCCAGTTCAAAAAAGTTATCGTAAATGCCAACTTGTTCGATGCCGAGCACCTCTGCCCAAATTTGTGCCAGCGTTTGTTCGATCGCATTTCTAGGAGCGACAAAACCTGCTTCCAGATCGGGGCGAAACTCAGGTGCGGGTAAGGCATTGCGATCGACCTTGCCATTTGGCATGAGGGGAAAGCTCTCCAGGAATGCAAACACCCCAGGAATGGAATACTCTGGCAGCTTCGCTTTGAGGAATAGGCGTAGGTCGCTAATAGTAGCGCTTTGATTTGGTTGGAATACCAAGTAGGCAACTAAGCGCTTGTCTCCTGGCACATCTTCCCGCGCGATCGCAGCCACCTGAGACACGGCAGGATGCTCGCTGAGTGCGGTCTCGATCTCACCCAACTCGATGCGGAAGCCGCGAATTTTGACCTGATCGTCAATACGACCCAGATATTCAATATTGCGATCGGGTAAGTAGCGCGCTAAATCGCCAGTCTTATACAGCCGTGCCTGCGGATCGCTACTGAAGGGATTCGGGATAAATTTCTTGATAGTTAGGTCGGAACGATTGAGATAGCCACTGGCCAAACAGTCCCCTCCAATATGCAACTCCCCTGGCACTCCGATGGGAACTGCCTGTAGGTGGGAGTCGAGAATGTAAATTGTCCTGTTACCGAGGGGACGACCGATGGGAATTCGTTTGAGATTGAAAGACTCGGGAATTTCAAAGGCAAGCGCTGTGATCGTCGCTTCGGTGGGGCCATAGGCATTCAAGAGGCGGGGGGACCTGACCGCTGGGTTTTGCCATATTTTTCGCCACAGTTGCAGATATTCCGCTACCATAGCTTCGCCACCAACAATGACCAGTCTTAGTGGGAGATCGGGGCATAATTCGGTGCGATCGCTCCATTCTTGCGCCACTTGCTGCCAGTAAGTAGTTGGCAGATTAACGACGGTAATGCCAAGATCCAGTATTTTGTGTAGAAGTTCTTGGGGATTCCAGATTTCTGCGTCGCGCAGAACGATACTTCCTCCTTGCAGAAGGGCGGGGAAAATTTGCTCCACGGACGGATCGAAGTTGAGTGAGGCAAACTGAAGGACGCGATCGCTGGCTTGAATTTCGTAATAACTTTGCACAACAAGGCAATGAGTCACAATTGCTTTGTGACGGATTAAGACTCCTTTAGGTTGTCCTGTCGAACCTGAAGTGTAGATGACGTAAGCCAGGTTATCTGGTGTTGTTCTGGCAGCGGCATTCTCTCGACCGAGCTGAGCGATCGCTTCCCAATCAGTATCTAAACAAACTAGCTGGGCATGATGTTCTGGTAGTCCATCCACCAGTCGTTGTTGCGTCAGCAGCACCTTTACCTGCGAATCAGACAACATAAAGCTTAGGCGTTCGTGAGGATAATCAGGGTCGAGCGGAACGTAAGCACCACCTGCTTTGAGAATCCCCAAGATTCCGACAACCATCTCCAAAGAGCGTTCCAGAGAAATGCCCACCAGTGACTCTGGCTGCACACCAAGTGCTTGCAAATAATGTGCCAATTGATTGGCGCGATCGTTCAACTCGCGGTAGGTGATCTGCTGTTCAGCGAATAGAACAGCAACGGCATCGGGAGTGCGCTCTACCTGTTGCTCGAATAGCTCATGGATGCAGCGATCGCGATGGCAATCTCGATATACTGCGGTGGTAGCATTCCACTCCAGTAACAATTGCGCTTGTTCTACTGGTGGCAGTAGGGACAATTGAGAGATTGATTGCTCTGGTTGCGACACAACACTTTCTAGTAGCATCTGGAAATGCTCAGTCATTCGGGCGATCGTAGTGGCATCAAACAGGTCGGTGCTGTATTCCCAAATCCCTGCCAGTCCGTTATCCGTCATATCCATAGATAAGGTCAGATCGAATTTTGCCGTCTGGGTTTCCACTCCCAGTGGACTTAGCTTTAGGTCGGGTAACTCCAGATCGGATATTGGTGCGTTCTGAAGCACAAACATCACCTGAAATAGAGGATTGTAACTGAGGTCGCGTTCCAGGTGTAATAGCTCGATCAGCAGTTCAAAGGGTAAGTCTTGATGCGCGTAAGCTCCCAGCGATACCTCCCTCACCTGCGCCAGCAACTCGCGAAAACATAGATTGCCAGAAAGGTTAGAACGGAAAACTACCGTGTTGACGAAGAACCCAATTAAACTCTCAATTTCTCGACGATTGCGGCTAGCAAGGGGAGAGCCGACTAGAATATCTGTCTGTCCAGTGTAGCGATAGAGCAGGATATCAAATGCGGTTAGCAGTGTCATGAATGGAGTAACGCTCTCACGCCGACTGAGTTGATTCAGGGCTTCTGTGAGTTCGTTTGAGAGGCTGAAAGATTGGGTAGCGCCCCGCCAACTTTGCACAGCGGGTCTGGGGCGATCGGTTGGCAATTCCAATAGTGCAGGTGCATCTGCCAGTTGTTTTTGCCAGTAGTCAAGTTGGGTTTGCAGTACTTCCCCTTGCAACCACTGGCGCTGCCATGCCGCAAAGTCAGCGTACTGAATAGAGAGAGCTGGGAGTGGTGAAGGGAGTCCGGCGCGGAAGGCGTTGTAGAGGGTAGCAAGCTCTTGGACGAATACGCCCATAGACCAGCCATCAGAGACGATGTGGTGCATGCAGAACAGCAGGATGAAATCACTCTCTGAGCACACCAGAAGCGTCACCCGCAGCAGGCAATCGTTAGCTAAATCGAAGGGCTTAGTTGCCTGCTCTGTTGCCCAAATCTGCATTTCACGCTCTTGTTCAGTTGCGGGTAGGTGTTGCAAATCCACAACAACCAGGTTCCAAGCGTAGTCAGCGTGGATCATTTGTACGGGCTTACTGTCTTGAGCAATCAGATTGGTGCGGAGAATTTCGTGACGATGGATAATTTCCCGCACGCTTTTTTCTAGAATGGAGATATCGAGATCGCCTTGCATTCTCACTGCACCGGGGATGTGATAGGCTGCACTATCAGGTTCTATCTGGTGCAGGAACCACAGTCGCTGCTGTGCAAACGAGACGGGAAGGAAGCCATCTCGGCTCTGTGGCACGATCTGCTGGTAAGCAATCTTTTCTCTTTCCGCCTTTTCGCGTTGTTGCTTGATCCGCAGCAGCAGGAGTTGTTGCTTTTCTGGGGAAAGATCTGCAAGTTGTTTTAATAAGTCACTCATTTGTTGTTTTCCTCACATCGATTCTTTCGCCAATAGCATTTGCTGCACATCTGATTCGGATAGTTGAGCTACCTCAGCTAACATTTGTGCCAACATTTCGTCATTCGTATCTGAAATCTGTACTTCCAGAATTGCCCGAGCCGCATTGTGAATTGTCGGAGTCTCAAAAAAAACATTGACAGGCAAATCTACGCAATAGATTTCTCGCAATCGAGAGATGATTTGAATCGCCATCAAGGAGTTGCCACCCAGCTCAAAGAAGTCGTCGTGGATACCGATCGCTTCTATTCCCAGGATAGATTCCCAGGTATTGGCAATAGTTTGTTCGATTTCATTGCTGGGGGCAACGTAACCCGATCGCAAGTTAGGTCTGTGACGATCGCTGGTACTGCCTGGTTGCGATCGCTTATTATGACGTAAAGGTTTTAGTTCAACCCAGCGATCGAGACGGGTTTGTAAATCGCCCGTAGAGACTACCCACCGATCAATGTCGCATCGGGACAAAATTTGTTGAAACACCTGAATCCCTTCATCGGGAGTCAGGGCAAGTTCGGCTAGATTGCCTTGTCCCGATGTGGTGGGAGCCTGAGTTGAATCGAATTGCCAGCCATCCCAATTTACGCTAATCCAGGGACTAGAATTCGTGGGGGGCTGCTGAACGAATGCATCCAGGAATGCATTGGCGGCGGCATAGGCGACAAACCCCAATCCTCCCAAAATGGAGGATAGTGATGACATTAATACGCAAAAATCTAGTTCGCGTTCCGCCAGAACATCCTGTAATACTGACAGTCCGAGCATCTTGGGTTGGAACTGCTGCGAACACTCTTGATTGGTTATTTGGTCGATCGCGCAAAATGCCTCTCCTCCAGTCACACCAGCGGCATGGATAACGCCATTCAGTGCGCCAAATTGCGCCTCTGCCTGAGCGAACGCTGCTTGCATTTGCTCTAGATTGCCAACATCAGCGTTGACGACTAGGATTTTGGTGCCGAGTGCTTCGATCTCCAGTAGTTTTTGAAGCTTTTGGCTAACGCAATTGTGTTCATCTTTCTCATTGTTGGAGATCGCACCTTGCTCCCAATCGTCTCGTGCGGGAAACTCCGAACGCCCTACCAGAACTAAATGACATCGCGCGGTCTTAGCTAAATGCTTTGCTAGTAAAAGACCGATCTTCCCCAAACCTCCAGTAATCAGATAAACTCCCCCTTCCTTAACTTTAGAAGGATTTGGATTAGAACCTTCTAGTTTCATAGGTTCAAAGGTTTGTACCCAACGCTGCCGTCCCCTGTAAGCTACCGTGGTATTAGGGAGATCGGCAGTGAGTTCTGCTACGAGCTGACTTACAAGCTTTTGCAGGCTTTGGAATGATGTGGGCATTCCCACGTCGATGCTACGACAGGTAATGTTTGGATATTCTTGGGGAATTACTTTTAGGGGGCCGAAGATGGTTGCTTTCTCTGGGCATACCCTATCCGTTCCCGTGACTTGCTGGAGATGGTTGGAGACGATCGCGATTTGCAATGCGAGCGTTACTCTATGCTTTGCCAGTGCTTGAGCCAGAAATAGCAGACTATAAAATCCTGTTTCTTGGGCATTATCAATAGCACTAATCCTTTCCAGTTCTGATTCTTGGGCTGGTTTCTGGTGATTGGCTACGCCACGTAAACTAACGCTTTTTGTGACGCTCCATAAATGAATAATTTGTTTTGGAAGCAAGCCTTGGGTGTGGAGTTCCTCGATCAGGAGATCGTATTCATCTCGGTTTCTGGGGTTAAGGGTATAAACGCGATCGCTGAGTTGACTAAACTCCAATCCAATTTTTACCGTAATAACATCCCGCCCCTCTCTTTCTAATTGGGGCGCAATCCCAGCACCCAAGCCGCACTCATCTGTGAATATCAGCGTACAAAATGGCTCAGATGTAATGCTAGATGGATGCACTGGGTTTAGGGTGCGCTTCCAGGAGGGCAGATAGAACCAGTCTGCGATGTCCAATTTTTTGGAGCGGAGAGTGTGGGCGGTTGGGCTCTTTCCATTGGAGCTACCATTAGAATTAACTCCATTTGAACTGCCATTGGGAATTAAGGTGTCTGTTGTGGTGGTGGCATCAATCCAGTAACGTTGCCGCTCGAAGGGATAGGTTGGTAACGGCAGACGCTGACGCTTTTCCAGTGTGTACAAACCAGTCCAATTGATTGCAACCCCTGACAACCAGAGCTGTCCCAATGCATTTTGGATAAATGCGATATCAGAATTTTTATCGCGGGGATGACGTATAGAAGCCAGGACAGTTTCGCCGTCCTCGCGATTACTAGGATTACCAGTGCGATCGCGATGCTGTTGGACAAATGTACTCAACGTGCGACCGGGGCCGACCTCCAGGAAGACGCGATCACCTTGTTGCAGCAACTCTTGCACGCCATCAGCAAACCGTACCGTTTGCCTTAGATGTTGTACCCAGTAGTTGGGGTCAGTTGCTTCGGCGGTTGCGATCCAGGTGCCCGTTACATTGGATATGTAGGGAATTTGGGGCGGGCGAAGTTGAATTCCGACGAAGCGATCGGCGAACTGCGTACAAATCGGTTCCATCATGGTGGAATGGAATGCATGGGAGGTATGTAGGGAGCGATACTCAATGCCTCGACTTTGCAGTTGGTTTTGCAAAGTGGCGATCGCCTCGGTCGTACCGGAAACTACGCATTGCGTCGGTGTATTAATTGCCGCCAGCGATAGTTGTTCGTTTAACTCGTCTAAAAGCGCCTGAATTTCTGCTGCGGGTAAAGGTATTGACAGCATCGCTCCCTGGGGCAGATCCTGCATCAGCTTGCCACGGGTGGCTACTAATGCCAGCGCATCCTCCAGAGAAAATACGCCCGCCAGACATGCCGCCACGTACTCGCCAATGCTATGCCCGATCGCGGCTTGAGGCTTGATGCCCCATGACATCCAGAGCTTTGCTAAGGCGTACTCGATCGCGAATAGAGCGGGCTGAGTCAAGTATGTCTGTTGCAGTTGTGCTTGGGACGCTTCCTCGGAACCCTCTTCTGGATAGAGGATAGTCCGCAGATCCAAGCCTAGGTATGGTTGCAGCAACTCGGCACAGTGATCGATCTCCGCCCGAAACTTTGGTTCCACCTGGTAAAGTTCCCGTCCCATGTTTGTATACTGGGAACCCTGACCTGGGAACAAAAATGTCACTTGCCGATCGGTTTGTTCCTGAAAGGCGATCGCACCCGAATCTGGAGATTTTAAGGTAGCTACAGCTTCTACACAATCGCGGCAGACGATTGTGCGACGATGACCAAAGGTTTTGCGACCCACTTGTAGGGTATGAACAACATCAGAAAAGTCTAGCTCTGGGTGTTGCTGTAAATGCTCTGCCAGATTGACCGTCATGGTTTCTAGCGCAGTTTCGGTTTTCGCAGACAGGATTAACAATTGCCAGGGACGAGTGGGCTTAGTATTCTCGACGGTTTTGACCTGTGGAGCTTCTTCTAGAATGGCATGGGCGTTTGTGCCACCAATACCAAAGGAGCTTACCCCTGCTCGTCGCGGCGCATCTAATGCCATCCACTCGGACAGCTTGGTATTGACATAAAAAGGACTGTTATCAAAGTCAATTTTGGGATTGGGCTGCTCGAAGTGAAGGCTAGGGGGTAACATCTGATGGCGCAGTGCCAGAGCAGTTTTTATGACCCCAGCGACCCCAGCTGCCGCATCCATATGTCCCATATTGGACTTGATCGAGCCAATCGCACAGAATCCCTTTTTCTCGGTACTGATGCGGAATGCCTGCGCGAGCGCCGCGATTTCGATTGGGTCGCCCAGCGGTGTCGCTGTGCCATGGGCTTCAATATAGGCGATCGTTTCCGCCTCGATCTCTGCGGTAATCTGAGCGGCGCGGATGGCATTGGCTTGTCCTTCAATGCTGGGTGCGGTGTAGCCAATTTTCCAAGCACCATCGTTATTGATGGCTGAGCCTTTAATCACGGCTTC
>JANMRU010000457.1:0-10678 GCA_031388585.1 Pseudanabaena sp. SOY_30_concoct_251
AGAGACGGGAAGGAAATCATATTGTGGAGCGTTAACCCAGCAGTGATGGCGGTTCTGGAAAGCACAAAGCTGGTAAGAAGAGGGGGGTTGGGCAATAGCGTGTTAGTGATCGAACAGGCTACGCAGACAATGCGATCGCGGCTGCAAAGTGAAGTTCCCAAAGCGAAACGGCATCCATCCACAATCGGTTTTGGGGGTTGGTTAAAGCGCGCGATCGATATTGTTGGGGCGATCGTTGGTTTGGTAATTACTGCGATCTTATTTATCCCGATCGCGATCGCGATCAAGCTAGATAGTCCTGGCTCGATACTTTTCCGCCAAGCTCGGTGCGGTTTGATGGGTAGACCATTTCAGATCTGGAAATTTCGTTCTATGGTGACCGATGCCGAAGCCCTGAAGAGCCAGGTGCAAAACCAGGTAGTCGGGAACTTTTTTAAAAATGATCGAGACCCCAGAATTACAAAAGTAGGACAATTTCTGCGAAAAACTAGTTTAGATGAGTTACCGCAGTTTTGGAATGTTTTAAAGGGAGAGATGAGTTTAGTGGGGACAAGACCACCCACGATTACAGAGGTTGGACAATATCATCTCGATCCTTATAATTTTACAAGCGAGCAACAAGGATTGTTTACAGAATGGACTCGACTAGATGTTAAGCCCGGCATTACAGGTGAGTGGCAGGTTAAGGGGCGCTCTAGCGTGCGCGATTTTAAAGATGTGGTCAAAATGGATATGTTCTACCAGAAAAACTGGAGTTTGGGTTACGATCTTTGGCTAATTTTAAAAACGATCGCCGTCTTATTTGACAGGAAAAACAAAGCAGTATAAAACAATTCAGTAATAGGTAGTAATGAATCTAAAAAATACTTGGAGATCGATGCGACTTCAATGCACCTAGATGTAAAAGTACATTTACATAAGCTTTTTTCTAGCCTGGCGACCCTTGCAACTATTTCTGTTGGCTTGGGTTCTTTGCCTGCTTATGCATTGCCACTTTCTCCTGGCGATCGCATTAAAGTCCTGATCCTTGAAGGTGAGTTGTTTAACGGTGTCTACGAGGTCAATATCGATGGCAAAATCCAAATTCCCTATCTTGCTCCCCTCCCAGTAAGCGGTCTCGAAATAGAGCAAGTTAGGAATGAACTGTTCAAAGTTTTAGTCGATCGCGATTTTTTCCATCCTCAATCGCTTCAGGCTAGTGTGAGCTTAGTACAATGGGCTCCTATCCAGGTCAATGTGGCTGGTGAGATCTTTCAACCTGGGCGCGTCTCAATTAATAACCGTACCCCCGAAGACCGCGCACAGCTCACTCAGTCATCAGGAGATAATCCCCCCGAACGCTACCTCACGGCGGCTCTACGGAATGCGGGAGGGGTTACCCCACTGGCAAATGTGAAAGAGATTCGTCTGATCAGGTATGGTATGGAGCGCATTATTGACCTGTCAGGAGTATTTAATGGCGATTTAGTGGAAGATGTGCCTTTAATTGCCGGCGATCGGATCGTTGTGCCCCAGTTACCACAGCAACAAAATAACCTAGTTCGCCCTTCCCAAATTACGCCTCCAGGCATCCGCGTATTTTTATCTAACCTGATCGTCCCTGCTAACGGCAATGCCAGTGCCGCCGTGAAATCGGATGGCTCTAATTTCCCCTATGGGGCGCGGTTTTCCCAGGCTGTAATTGCCACTAACTGTGCTGGTGGTTCTACGTCAACAAATGCAGACCGCAGAGCCGCTTTAGTGCGAACCGATCGCCAAACCGGAAAAACTGAAGTATTCGATCGCCCAGTTGAGGAGCTGCTCCGCAATTCTACGGATGACAAAACAAATCCATTCTTAATGCCCGAAGATGGTGTTGCTTGTTATGACTCCTCAGTAACAGATACCAGGGATGTTGCCCGCACGATCGCGGATATTATCAATCCCTTTAACTTGCTATTCAGCATATTTAAGCCAACGCAATAATAGATGACTGACTTAATCACTATTCCTAAGCCGATGGCAGAGAAGCCACCAGAGTCAAAGTCTAAGTATTGGCGATACTTTAGGTACTTTATGTTTGGACTGATTACGAATGCGGCAATCTGGGGTGCGGCATTTGTCTATCTCAAAGTAGTACCGAGCACCTATATCAGTTCCTGGGCATTGATTTTGCCAGGTGCGGGCGCAGGGGTGAATGTAAATTTGCCCGAAATTGGTCAAGCTACCTCATCTACTAGCTCACCTTTTGGCAGTACCACAATGGATCCCAGAGCAAACTATCAGTTTATTGCAACCGATGAGTCGGTTTTATCCAATGCTGCGGCTAGCCTAAATATTTCGCTCAAAGAACTTGACAAACCAAAAGTCAAACTCGTTGACAACACTTCGATCTTGCAATTTGAGGTGAAAGCCTCTAGTCCTATGGATGCGCAGAGGCGATCGCAAGCAATTTATACTGCCATTCAAAATAAACTAGATCGACTTCGCCTTGAGGACATCGCCAAACGCGAACAGGCCAGTCAAGGCACTTTAAAATCTGCTCAAGAAAAGTTGCAAGCAGCCCAAAAACGCCTCTCAGCCTACAAGGCTAGCTCAGGTCTTAGTTCCAACGACCAGATCAAGGATCTGACCAGCACTATTGAACAGTTACGCAAGCAGAAAGCCGAGAGTTTTGCCAATGTCCAGCAAACAACCGATCGCTTAGCCCAACTATCCTTCGACTTAGACCTAACGGTACCAGATGCCGCAAATGCCTTTTTACTGCAGGCCGATCGACTATTTCAGCAAAATATGAAGGATTATAGCGAAGCTAGCGCCGCGATCGTAGTTTTTAAATCTAAATGGGGCAATAATCATCCTTTAGTTGTTAAGGAAATCGCCAAGCAGCAAACTGCTGGTAAGGCCGTACTCGATCGCGCCAGGAATCTGTTGGGGCGTAAGGTCAGTCAAGCAACTCTAGATCGCCTCAGCATCAAGGGTGAGACTGGCTCAGGTCGAGAAAGCCTGTTACGCGATTTAGTTACCGTGCAATCCGAACAAAAAGGAACGGTAGCCCATAATCGCGCGATCGCTGGACAGATTGTAAATTTAGAAACCCGACTTAAGTCATTAGTTCAAAAACAAACCACCCTCGATAGTTTACAACGGCAAGTTCAAATTGCTGAAGCGGTATTTGCCTCAACCCTGACGAAGCTAGACCTGGGTAAATCTGACATGTTTACCTCCTACCCGATCGCACAATTACTAACGGAACCAAGTTTGCCTGAAGAAGCAAGTTCGCCCAAACCTTTATACGCATATTTAGGAGCTGGGATTGGTTCGCTATTAATCACCACGGGTCTGATTTTGCTTTGGTGGCGCAATGAAAAAAGCATATATGTCAAAAGTCAGATGGCAGACATTTCAAAGTCTTCGGCCAGTTATACGCTTAATCAATGAAGCCGCAAAATTTTGCCGAACGCCTGATCTGGGTATCCATTCTCTGGACCTATGGTTTTTATATCATTGGCGGACTGTACATTTGGGGAGCGGTTTTACCATGGATCTTGCTGGGCTACCTGGGCTGGAAGTTATGGCACCAAAGTGATGCCACCCCACCAGATGAAAAGATCGCGATTCCTTGGACAGTGTGGGTCTGGGTTGCGGGGATGTCAGTCATGCAGCTAGCCCTGATTGTAGGGCATCTCAACTTTAATCTGGGACTAGGGCTAACGATCAAATCCTCAATTGGTTGGGCGAAGGGCTGGGCGCTATTGGCGCTATATCCTTTAGTCGGATGCCTGAATATTAGGCCGCAATTGCTATATCGCGCTGCTTGTAAGTTTTGTGCGCTAACACTGATCGTTTCCATCCCACTCATCCTGGCTTTTTATGTACATCTTCCCCCCAAGCTCTATGTCTCGCCGTTGCAGGCTGTGGGTGGGCCAGGGCCAGATTTTTTTGAAGTCAGGCTATACGAAATCGATCCTGGTGATGGCAAACCTAGATGGCGTTTATTTACTCCTTGGGCCCCCGCTCTGGGATTTATGGCTAATATCTATTTCTTTATGGTGTTGCGAGAGCGCGATCGCCGCTGGCGTTGGGTGGGGATGATAGGTTGCATCTATATGTGTCTGATCTCAGCTTCAAGGCTAGCTTTACTCTGTTTGCCTGTCGTCTGGTTGCTAACAATTTTTCTATCCAAACTTAGTCGTCCTTTGACACTTATCGGCATGGGAATTAGCAGCTTTGCTGCTAGCTTGGCGGCAAACGAAATTTTAGAAGCCTACGAGAACTTCTCTGACCGTTTTACGGCAGCCCGAAAAGACTCATCTAGGGTTAGAGATGCCTTGGGAAGGATTGCCTTATATCGCTGGGAAAATGAAGCTCCAATCTGGGGCCATGGCACGGTGGAGGGTGGCCCCCATTTAGTGGAATTCATGCCAATCGGGTCGCACCATAGCTGGTACGGGTTACTATTTGTCAAGGGCATCGTGGGATTTGCCGCCTTAGTTATACCAATGGCTTGTAGTGGGGTTGACCTCGCGATCAAAGCTCAGAAAAGTGAAACCGCTAAGGTAGGATTGAGCATGTTTTTAGTGCTATTTCTCTATACTTTTGGTGAAAATCTAGAAATTCTGGCCTATCTGATTTGGCCTGGCCTAGTGATGATGGGTATAGGCTTGAACGCGCATGATATCGCAAAGTCTGAAATACCAAATCGAGAGATTAGACAAGAACTAACATCTCAAGGCGATCGCCAATCGCTAGAAAACCCATGAAGTTACAATTTCCGCACAGAAATATAATTAGGGTTTGGGGGAGAATGGTAAAAAGGAATGGGGGATCTGGGATAGATATCTGTCCCGACGGGAGGATTTACTTTGGTAAGCATTAAAGCATTAATCGAAATACTTCAGCAAAAGCTAGCTAACCGCTTCCTGCGTAATCTTGGCTGGCTGAGCCTATCTGAATTGTTTATTCGCATCTCCCGTCTGGCTGCAACCGTGGTGCTGGCTAGACTGCTGACAAAATATGACTATGGCCTAGCAGCATTGGTACTAACAACCAATGAATTTGTGAATGTATTCACCCAAAATGGCATTTGGGACAAGTTGATTCAAACTGACGAAGAAGATCTACCTCAATTGTGTCAAACTGCATACTGTCTCAACTGGATAGTCTGCGGCGCTCTGTTTCTAACTCAGTGTCTCGTTTCCATCCCTGCTGCCTGGTTCTATAAAGATACTCAGATTATTTTGCCAATATGTGTGATGGCAACTGTTTATTTGATTATCCCATTCTCGCTCGTGCAGGCTTCTCTAACTCAGCGCGAGAATCGTTTGCACGTGATCGCATTAGCGAATGGTTTACAGGTTAGCATCGATAACATTTTGACCATTATTCTGGCATTTTCTGGCCTGGGAATGTGGGCGATCGTGCTACCTAAAGTGCTTGTGGCTCCAATCTGGGCATTCCTACATTACTACAACAATCCTTGGCGACCATCACGGCAATTTACTTTATTGAAATGGCAAGAGATCGTTCAGTTTGGGCAAAGTGTACTGGGCATAAAGATGATGAGTACGCTTAGAAATAATTTGGACTATATGATCGCTGGGAAATTTATTGGGTTGGAGGCTTTGGGAATTTATTATTTTGCTTTTAATGCTGGACTAGGTATCAGTATGAGTGCGATTAATGCTGTAGATTCGGCTCTATTTCCCCATCTCTGTAGTGCTCGCTCCGATCCACCACAATTTAAGCAATACTACTTCGATAGTTTTAAAACTATTACCCTGATTGTAGTGCCCTTAGTACTTTTACAATCCAGTCTTGCTCCTTTTTATGTTCCCATTGTGTTTGGCCAGAAATGGCTCCCTGCCATTCCCATCTTGATCTTAATTTGTCTCTCTGCGATTCCACGTCCCTATGCGAATGCAGCTTCTAAAACCCTGTGGGCATTAGATTTGCCAGAGTGGGATCTGAAATGGAATCTTCTATTTACGGGATTTTTTACGATCGCCCTACTTATAGGAGTACGTTGGGATATCCTTGGCATCGCAGCAGCAGTACTTTTAACTCATTACATAGCCCAGCCTATCTATGTACTTTGGGTCAGAAGATATATCTCTAATTTGATGATGGATTAATTTAATTTATCGTAGGGCATTGCCACTACACCTTACCCGCTAATCTGTTTTGGGGTGTTTTAGTTCGGTCATAATATCCAGACTGCGGGAAGTCCCCAGGCGCGTAGCTCCCGCTTCTATCAGGGCGATCGCCTGCTCTAAAGTGCGAATCCCGCCAGAAGCCTTGATCCCAACTTGACCGCGCCCAATAGATTTCAGTAGACTAACTTGCTCGACAGTGGCTCCACCTGACCACCCCGTACTGGTTTTGAGAAATGCCACGCCTGCATCCATGCAAATCTCCGCCGCCAGGCTCTGCTCGTCGAGCGTCAGTAAATTCATCTCTAAAATGGCTTTGACTGGCTTGTCCGTAGCTTCGCAAATCTGAGCGATTTCACGATGCAGGGCATCTGTTTCGCCAGCTTTGACATAACCGAGGTTAATCACCACATCCAGCTCAGTGGCTCCATTGTCCACGGCTTCCTGCGCCTCATATAGCTTTGTTGCCGAGGTGCTAGCCCCGCTAGGGAAACCAATTACCGTACAGACTTGTGTTTTCTTTTTATGCAGTCTTTCCGCCGCTCTCCGCACGAAGCAAGGATATAGACACACGCTCGCAAACCCATAGCGCTCTGCTTCGTCGCAAGCCTGGTCAATGCGATCGCCCGTTGCGGTTGGATCGAGGATGGCATGGTCAATGTAGGGAGCAGGGTCAATTTCCAGGTAAGGCATTATTCAGTTAAAACTTAGTACAACACTTACTTGACCAAGCCCGATCGCAAGGCTCTGACTGCGGCTTGGGTACGATCATCTGCACACAACTTATTGAGGATATTCCGTACATGGGTTTTAACTGTACCAACAGTGATGTATAAACGCTCCGCAATTTCAGCATTACTAAAGCCATTCACAATCTCGGCCAATACTTCCAGTTCTCTTTCCGTAAGAGGTGTAGCTTCTAGAATTTGCTTGTACTCTGGCTCTGATGCTTCAATCTCGACTGTAGCCACAGAGTCTGGCTTCCGTACTTGATTGAGTACGATTCTAGCGATCGCTGGATCGACCCAAGCACTACCTTCTGCTGTAAGGTTTAAAGCTTGCAATAGATTTTCGGAGCTAATGTCTTTAATGCAGTAAGAATCAGCACCAGCCGCAAAAGCCGCTAACACGGCTTCCTGGTTGTCAGTAAGCGTCAAAATCAATACCTTGGGTGTGGCACCTGAAACGAAAGTCAAGGCTTTTATCTGCCTGGTCACCTCAACTCCGTCAATATCAGGTAATCCCAAATCTACGATCACGATGTCGGGTTCGTGCGTTTCTGTTAGCGCAATTCCCGTTGCTCCGGTTGCCGCCTCTCCTACTAGAGTGATATTGCTACCTGCCTGTTGTAAGGTCATCTTCATACCTACGCGAGTTAGGTCATGATCTTCGATTAGGACAACGCGGATTGGACTCATAACAAAAACCGTGGGAAATTTTATATCGAGGCGATCGCGGAGAAGTGCTTAAGAATAAATACTACCCCCACATAAATCAGGATCGCATACAAAGTGACGAGTAGATCGAAAAACATGTCATTTGGCGATCTATTCTGAAGGTATCCAACTCGATCTCGCCAGCAGGGTGAAATAATATATATGGATTTTTCTTCAAAGCTAAACGCCGCGATCGCTCGCAATCAGAGCTTATTGTGCGTGGGTTTAGAGCCTAATCCTGAAGTTATGCCACCCCAGTTTCGTGCACAAACAGATATCAAGGCGATCGCGGGATTGTGGGATTGGATGCAATTCATCATCGAACAAACCGCCGATGCAGTCTGTGCGTACAAACCAACTCTTGGCTTTTATTTAGCGCTTGGCAGTGCGGGTATTGACTTATTAGAAAAAACTTTAGCAGCTATACCATCAGAGATTCCAATTATTCTCGACGCTAAGCATGGCGATCTAAATAGCAGTTCGGTGCTGGCAAAAACTGCATTTGAGCAGTGGCACGCCGACGCGATCTCAGTTACTCCTTATGCTGGACAGGATCTAGCCGCTCGCTTTCTGGTATACCCAGATAAAGCCATTTTTGTGCAGTGTCATACTGCCAACGCAGCGGCCAAACCAATTCAGTCCTATCCCAACTCACAGTCACCGCTGTATCTAGAGGTAGTAAAGCAATGCCAGGGGTGGGGTAGTGCCAAGCAACTAGGCTTAGAGGTAGGTGCGGGCGATACTGATGCGCTGAGCCGCATTCGCGCCCAAGCCCCAGAGCGATTGATTTTAGTGCGTAGCGTTTGGGCAAGCAACAACTTAGATGCCATTCTAGCGGCTGGCCTAGATCGTAACGGTGAGGGGCTAATCGTGCCTGTCGATCAGGATATTCTACTCAGCGATCGCCCCAGAGAAATCTTGCGATCGCTCTCAAACCAAATAAATCAATCGAGAGAGCAGTTAGCCGACCTACGTCCGAGCTGTAATCTTTGGATACCCGATGTCTGTTTGCTCGATCGCCATCCACATATGGACTTAATCCTGCAACTCTATGACATTGGTTGCATCATGTTTGGCAGTTACGTACAGGCATCTGGAGCCGTCTTCCCCTACTACATTGACCTGCGGAAAATTATTTCCAACCCACAGATATTTAGCAAAGTTTTACTCGCCTACGCTGATATTTTGCAAGATCTGACCTTCGATCGCATTGCCGGAATTCCCTATGGTTCACTTCCAACTGCCACAGGGTTAGCCCTACATCTAAATTGTCCCTTAATCTTTCCACGCAAAGAAGTTAAGTCACATGGGGCGCGACGCTTAATTGAGGGGAATTTTCAAGCTGGTGAGACAATTGCAGTCGTTGACGACATTTTAATAACTGGCAAAAGCGCGATCGAAGGAGCAGAAAAGCTCAAAAGTTGTGGTCTCAAGGTTCAAGACATCGTGGTATTTATTGACCACGGATATGGAGTTAGAGATAACCTGGCGAAGCAAGGCTACCAAGGCCATGCGGTATTTACAATTTCCGAGATTACGACGACGCTACATCAGGCAGGGCGGATCGACGACCAGCAGTTTGCCGCCTTCGCGCAAACGGAACAAACGGAATAACTTGAACGTACTCTTTAGTTTCTATGGGCGAAACCATTAGGATATTAAGCTAATCGCTCACCTGCATATAATGTTAGATGTTAAAGTTGTCTCTACGATCAACCCTACAATCAACCCTTCACAACAGATGTATAAAAAAGCCCTTCTTTTTCTGCTTGCCACTTCTGTAACCGCAGTTGCTTCTGTTGGTAAAGTTGGTCAATCTGCCGCCTTCGCGGCAACATCAGAGGCTACTCCGCCCGAATTGGTAAATGCCATTAGCACTCTTGATTCTGCTGCCAGCAAAAAAGATATCAATACTGTGATGCAGTTTTATACACCAAACTTTGCCCATAGTGATGGCCTGTCAAAGCAAAAACTGCGCGAATCACTTGAAGGATTGTGGAAACGCTACAACAACATCAAGTACAAAACCGAGGTGACAAAGTGGGATCGTAAAGGTAACACTTACACAGTTGAGACTTTAACTCGCGTTCAAGGGACTAAACCAGGTGCCGAGGGTGAGTTTAAATTAGATGCCCAATTAGTTTCGACTCAGGTTTATCAAGTCGGTAGTGGCAACCTTCAGATCTCACGCCAGGATATTTTGTCTGAGAAGAGTTCGATCACCTCGGGTGAAAAGCCTCCTACAGTTGAGCTACGTTTGCCCGATCAAATTGGTGTAGGCAGGCAATATGCTTTAGATGCAGTCATTCCCGAGCCACTTGGCGCAAACCTGTTGTTAGGTTCGATCGTTGAAGAAGAAGTTTCTCCCGCAAATTACCTCAAAGACACAACTATTGAACTAGAGCCACTCAGAGCAGGTGGAGTATTTAAAATCGGTCAAGCTCCTTATACACCAGGCGATCGCTGGGTATCTGTAGTGCTTGTCCAGGAAACGGGGATCACTATTTCCAGCCAGAGAATGAGGGTAAGCAAAAATAATATTGGGAATCAATACAAGTCTTCGCCAGAATCGGCAACGACTCGTAGCCGCGTAAGACCTGCTCCTAACTCCACACAAACGCTTTAGGATTTGCAGGAGATTGGCTCGCCATGTAAGCTAGCGCGATCGCCCTGTAAGGCTGAAAGTTTTGCTATGCTTGGGTTTGTATTTATCCATTTCGACTTAAAAATCCCCCAATAACAAAGGATCACGACATTATGGCCTTACTTGACGATATTTTAGGTATGGTTGGCGGCAAAGGCGGATCTGCCATCTTTGGTGTAATCTCAAACCTGATGGAAGAGAATGGCGGCTTGAATGGTCTGCTGAAGAAATTCCAGGAAAGCGGCATGTCTGAAGCTGTCGGTTCTTGGGTTGGTCTTGGTGAAAACCACAAGATTGATGCCAGTAATATTATGCAAGTTCTGGGCAGCGATAAAATTCAGGGCCTCGCAAAGCAGTTTGGTCTAGACAGCAATAATTTTGCCTCGCAAATCGCCGGTATGCTGCCACAGGTGATAGATCAGCTCACACCTGATGGTGAGGTTCCTGGCGACAATAATGCGATCGCT
>JANMRU010000347.1:0-4552 GCA_031388585.1 Pseudanabaena sp. SOY_30_concoct_251
CCAATAGTGAAATATTCTCGTAGAATTACAACAGATAAACAAATCCTTTCGAGGTTTCCCTGTTGTCTGCGGCGGGAGGGCATCCCGTGGTTAAAGCACAGCGAGTTTCCGAAAGCAATAGCTGGAGTAGCTGTGAAGCCCGTGTTGTACCTGTACTCAGGACAACAACGGGAGTTGTCACTTTTATGTATTGTTTGGTAATAGGGTTGTACATTTATAATAGCTTCTTAAAGTTTCACAAAAATAAGGCAAAAGTCACCTGTCGAAAACCAGGACTTTTGTACTGATTTAGTAAAACCAAGTTAATAATTTATAGGTATTTGGCTATGAGCACTAGCACTGTTGACAAAGGTGATGACGCGATTAAGGCAAGTCGTCCTGGGACTAAGAGTGAAGCACAAACAGTAGCAGTAGTTAATGTAACTACCGCCGATGCAAAGGGATCTTCGGCTGAGCTTGTTGTCGCAAATTCAGTTGCACATAAGGAAGCCATTCAACTTGTACAACCAACTAAAGCCCTTCCCAACAATCGCCCCATTTCTGCTGGCAAACTAAAAGTCAGCAAAATATTTAATTCTGCGGGTGAACGGCCCGTAATGACTTCCACGATGAAGGTTAGCCATTTATTTCATATGGCTGGCGAACGGCCTGTAATGGCTGGAACGCTAAATATTGGCGAAATTTACTCTTCGATGGGTACTCGCCCAGTTGCTTCAAACACAATTGACGATTCTATCCCTCTGATGGGCTTTCTGGATTAAGACTGTCTGGTTGAGGGGACTTGTCCCTTAGCATCAACGAGTTCATGAGTTTTGACTAGGGACGTGCCGCACCAAGTGCGGCACGTACTTGTTTTTTAGCCCTAAAAAAAAATTACTAGAATGAATGGTATCTAGCCGTTCTAGAATCTTAAAGCTGTAAAAACTTTCACAATACCGATCCTATGCGCACCCATTACTGTGGTCTACTCCACGCCGAACATATTGGTCAATCCGTGAGCCTGTGTGGCTGGGTTAATCGCAAGCGCGATCAAGGTGGCGTGATTTTTCTGGATTTGCGCGATCGCACTGGTATCGTCCAAATTGTTAGCGATCTCGGGCGCACGCCTGCTTCCTACGATATTGCCAATGACATGCGCAATGAATACGTTGTGCGGGTGACGGGTAAGGTAACGCAGCGCCCTGCCGATTCACTGAACCCCAAAATCGCCACGGGTGAAATCGAGATCTATGCCGAGTCGATCGAGTTGCTCAATGGTGTACATAAGGCTCTACCGTTCGTGGTGTCAGATACTGAATCTGTGCGTGAAGAGTTGCGACTCAAGTATCGCTATTTGGAAATGCGCAGCGACAGGCTAGCCAATAATCTTCAACTACGGGCGCAGGTCGTGAAAACTATGCGCCGCTATCTGGAAGATGAGTGCAGCTTCATGGAGATCGAGACACCCATGCTCTGCCGCTCTACACCTGAAGGTGCGCGGGACTATCTCGTACCCAGCCGCACAAATCCTGGGCAATGGTATGCACTGCCCCAGTCACCCCAGCTATTTAAACAGTTGCTAATGGTGGGTGGCTGCGATCGCTACTATCAAATCGCGCGATGCTTCCGCGATGAGGACCTCAGAGCCGATCGCCAGCCAGAGTTTACGCAGCTAGACATGGAAATGAGTTTCATGTCGCAGGAAGAAATTTTGACGCTGAATGAAAACCTGGTGAAGCATATCTTCCGCCAGATTAAAGGCATTGAATTGCCGCCCTTCCCACGCATGACCTATGCAGAGTCCATGGAGCGCTATGGTTGCGATCGCCCCGATACGCGCTTTGGGCTGGAGCTAGTTAATGTTTCCGACTTATTTGCGCAATCAGGATTTAAGGTATTTTCTGGTGCGATCGCCAGTGGTGGCGTGGTTAAAGTGCTACCAATTCCAGGTGGTGATAGCACCATTTCTAACACGCGGATTAAGCCGGGTGGCGACTTAGCAAATCTAGCCGCGCAGTATGGCGCTAAGGGATTGGCTTACATCCGCGTCAAAGAAGGTGGTGAAATCGAAACAATTGGTGCGATTAAGGATAATCTCACCGCAGAGCAAAAAGCTGACCTCTTTGCACGGACTGGTGCTGAACCAGGCACTTTGTTGTTGTTTGGGGCTGGTGAAACGGCGATCGTGAATGAGCCGCTCAACCGCCTACGGTTATTCTTGGGACAAGAATTAAATTTAATCGACCCAGATAAGATCGATATCCTCTGGATTACCGACTTCCCCATGTTTGAATGGAATGCAGATGAGAAGCGATTGGAAGCAATTCACCATCCGTTCACCGCACCTAATCCTGAGGATCTAAAAGACGGAGAATCTCTCTCAATCAAAACTCGCGCGCTTGCCTACGATATCGTCTATAACGGTCTCGAAATTGGCGGTGGGTCGCTGCGGATTTATCAACGCCATGTGCAGGAAGAGGTATTTACGGCGATCGGACTATCACCCGAAGAAGCAAAAGAGAAATTTGGGTTCCTTCTAGAAGCATTTGAATACGGTACTCCTCCACATGGTGGAATTGCTTATGGGCTAGATCGTCTGGTGATGTTACTAGCAGGTGCAGATTCCATTCGTGATGTGATTGCCTTCCCAAAAACTCAACAAGCCAGAGACTTACTCACCGATGCACCCGCATCAGTGGATGATTCTCAACTAAAGGAACTGCACGTCCAAGTGCGAAAACCCGATAAAGAAAAAGCCAAATAGGTCGTTTTGCCTTGGGCTATACTGAAAGCCAGTCTTACTGGAGAGTAATGCCATCGATGCCTTGCGATCGCAAGGCATCGACCCAAATCAACTTCCAAATTAAGGGAACTACAGGTCAAGGGGCGAGTATCTAAAAATTAGAAGAACAAATAGCCTGGCTATCTATCTGTTGCCCAAAAGAATAGGGTGGGCAATGCCCACCCTGCTAAAGCTAACTCACAATTTATGACTAAGCAATAATTTGGATAGATCCAGCGTTAGGACGATTGGTAGCACCAGGTACAGGAGACAACTGAGCAAATAGTTCGAAAGTTGTACCTGTTCCTCCACCATCTAGGTCGAAGTAGAGGCCGCCGCCGAGGTTATCATAGCCAACAGTAGAAATTCCGATTCCAGTCGTGGCGTTAATTCCTGTCAAGCCGCCTGCAACCGCAAGGAATCCAAATTGGTTGGGTAGAGCAGGTGCAGCAGCGCCAGTTTGGCCAGCGACAAGAGAGCCACCAAATCCACCGGCACTAAGCTGAATGATATCTGCATCCGTGGTCCGACGGAAGTCTATGATTGTATCAACTTCGCCGAGTGTGAAGTTGACGAATCTAAAGAAATCAGATTCTGTCCCACCAGTAAGCGTATCAGCTCCAGTATTGCCAATTAGAGTATCGACACCCTGACCACCATTAATATTGTCATTGCCAGCCCCACCATCCATAAAGTCGGCACCAGCGTTGCCAGTGAGAATGTCGTCATTTACTGTGGTTTGCAGCAAGATGTTGTTTGCGGTTGTTGCTATACCAGCCTCGGGTGAGAAGGAATCAGCAACGGGACTGCCTACAAGGTTAACTCCATTGATGCCACCACCTGGGCCACCACCTACGGTGAATACTGATGTATCACCCGAAGTCACCGTGTCAACAGAGGTGATAAAGCTGCCATTAATCGCTAGTAACTGCGCACCAGGATTCAAAAGTTGATCTTTAGTGACTCCCACTAAAGTAATTGTTTGGCTGTTGGTTGATTGCCCATTGCTGGCCGTACCGCCAACCGTAAGCACCGCAGCCCCTGCGCTATTGGTTGTGATACTGACGGTCGCATCACGATCCAATTGACTGATGGAAATTGTGTCACCAGTGCTGAAGTCGTTTACCACATCAGAACCACCAAACCCACCTCTGCTGCGCACTACTTGCTCTGGGCCTGTAAAGACAGATAGATCGTTTGGAATGGCACTGAAGAATTGGAACTGATCGGCACCTAAATCGCCGAACATATTTTCGTTGCCAGCACCGCCGATCATGGTGTCGTTGCCATCACCACCTAACATGCGATCGCCGCCTAGGCCAGCAATCAACACGTCTTCACCCAAATCTCCATTCATCACATTGCTATTGGAGACGCTACCGTAGATCGTGTCGCTGCCTTGCCCACCAAAGAGAGTGTTACCACCATTGGTGGAAGCAATCATGACATCTTCGCCTCTGTTACCGAGCAATTGATCGCCGCTAAAGCCAAAGCGAGCCCCTACTAGAGTGTCATTCCCCTGACCACCGAATAGACTATCATTTCCACCTGCTGTGGATGAATTGCTATCGGCTAACAACAAGTCATCATTGGCATTACCATTTAGAGTATCTTGACCACTATTGCCGATTAAAGTATCGTTTCCATCCAAACCTCTAGCGTTATCACCTTCAGGGGTTGCGGTGTAACTGTCATTTGCTACTGTTCCTGTGAAATTTGCCATTTTGATTTTCCTCTTTCCTTTTGTTTCAAGTTCTAGATTCACAACGACCTTGCCGCCCTATCCAAATC
>JANMRU010000350.1:0-25456 GCA_031388585.1 Pseudanabaena sp. SOY_30_concoct_251
ACCAGCAGAAGCATGGCCGCCAACAAAATGGTTTCATGGCTGGTCAACGGGTAGGGATGTATTTCTTGATGATAGAGAGCCTCCCATGTCACTGCGTTGGATACTCTGCCGCCGTACATGAACTCCAGAAGAAATCTTCAAATGTCATAGAACAAAAAGGAGGTGGGCATTGCCCACCTCCTTTTTGTTAGACTACTTTATTTGGTAATAATAAAGCTAGTAGAAAGTACCAAACTAGGCAACGATTACCAGGTCACCAATCAGCAAGGGGTTACCGAATTGTGGTGCGATCTGAGCGACTTGCGTAAATGTGGTGCCAGTACCACCTCCATCACGGTCGAAGTAGAGACCACCACCAGCATTGTCGTAGTAGAACGCTGATGTTCCAATCGGAGCTGCTATAGCATTTTGACCTTCAACACCGCCTGGTGTAGGAGCGGCGAAGAAGAAGTTAGCCGGAGCTGCTGCCCCTGCCGTTTGACCTGCCACTAGAGAACCACCAAACCCAGAGGCGCTGATCAGGATTCTGTCATTATCTCCTGCTGGGCTAACAGCAGACTTGAAATCTGCGATCGTATCAACTACTCCAGGCTGGAAAATATCTAGCACGAAATTGTCAGTACCACTACCACCAGTCAGCGTATCAAAGCCAGTACCACCAATCAGCGTGTCACCAAGGCCAGGAGCAAGATTTGGCCCAGTAGGAGCAGCAGCCGTCGTGCTATCTTCACCATTGAGGATGTCATTACCAGCAGCACCAAAAATGTAGTCATCACCAGCACCACCAGAGGCGGTGTCATCATTGACAGTGGTTTGCAACAAAATACTATTAGCAGATGTTGCCACCGCAGGATCATCGCTGAATGCATCTGCAACAGGGCTACCTACCAGGTTGATACCCTTGATGCCACTACCATCTGTACCGTTACCAACAGTGAATACAGATCCACCAGCACCGTCATTCACGGTGTCGTTGGTAGTGATGAAGCTACCATTAACAGCGAACAATTGTGCGCCAGGTGCCAAGAGTTCGTCTCTGGTCACGCCTACTACGGTGATGGTTTGGTTGTTGGTTGGTTGGCCATCGCTTGATGTTCCAGCGATCGCAATTACTGCTGCTCCTGCTGAGTTGGTGGTGACGCTAACCGTAGCATTGCGATCCAATTGGCTGATCGAGATTGTGTCGCCTGTCGCAAAGTCATTGATTACATCAGAACCACCAAAGCCACCTCTGGCTCTGATTACTTGCTCAGCACCTGTCAATACGCTGACATCGCCATCGATCGCAGTGAAGAACTGGAACTGGTCGTTACCAACGCCACCAAACATGTCATTGTTGCCGGTACCACCGATCAAGGTGTCATTACCATCGGAACCCAACATGCGATCGTTGCCTCGTCCAGCAATCAACACATCGCTACCAAAGTCACCATTCATCGTGTTGCCATTGCTAAGGCTACCGTATATGGTGTCATCACCTTGTCCACCGAATAGCGTGTTACCACCATTGGTAGATGCAATCAATAAATCTTGGCCCTTGTTGCCACCTAGGTTGTCTGAGCTAAAGCCAAACTGAGCGCCCAAGAGAGTATCATCACCTTGACCGCCGTACAGGCTGTCATTCCCGCCTGCGGTCTGTGTTGCGCTATCTGCACGCAACAAGTCATTATCAGCATTCCCATTCAACGTATCTTGACCAGGCCCACCGATCAGAGTGTCATCGCCTCTACCACCTCTAGCATTGTCACCAGCGTCGGTTGCTAAATAGCTGTCGTTTGCATTGGTTCCTGTGAAAATTGCCATTTTTTTGCTTCCAAAATATTTGAGTCTACAAGTTATAGTCTTCTATAACTGGGTTACCTACTATGACGGTAAAGTTTGCGAAGCTGTTTCCGTCGTGAGGTCAGTATTTGCTTGAGCTGAGGAACTTGCCACCTTTCATATTTAAGCTATCACACAGGGTAGGAATAATAGGTGCACTTTCAAGTACTTTAAGAGGAGGTTAAATGCAAAGAAAAAAGCGGGAAATTCCTATCTTTTGCATAGCCAACGCCAACACCTAGATTGTTAGGACAAACTTTAGTTGGGGGAGTGGGCCATTGTCACCACAGCGGGGTACTACCTTCTCAACCCCGACCTAACCTACAGCAGTTTTTGATCGAGGCCACCACAAAAAGCTGGTCGCAGGGGCGCAGTCCTCGCATGGGTTTTAATGATTTATCTGTGGTGGGGTTGGTTGCAATTTACTGTAATTGGCGATCGATATATATTTGAGGCGACGAGGCCATAAAAACAAAAAAGCAGAAGGTTATTCCTTCTGCTTCTGATAATTTTACTTTAGGGATTTTTAGAGATTATTCCCCAATAGCGTAGGTTGAGTTTTAGCTGGGTACTTACTTAGACTCAGTGAAGTCGGCATCGATGACATCGTCGCTGCTACTGGCTGAATCTCTGGAATTATCATCCATATCATCGCCACTAGTGGAAGAGCCACCATCATCGCCAGAGCCTTGCTGATAAACAGAGGTGCTCAAAGCATATAGGGCTTGCTTAAGCTCTTCGCTAAGAGTTTTGATTTGCTCGTGATCTTCTTTACTGATTACTTCACGCAAATCTTTAATCAAACCTTCAATCTTGGTTTTTTCTGCGTCAGGAACCTTGTCGCCCAAGTCCTTGATCTGCTTCTCGGCTTGATAGGCCAAAGAATCTGCTTGGTTCTTGGTTTCAATGCGATCGCGCTTCTCTTTATCTGTAGTAGAATTTACCTCAGCTTCTCGCACCATGCGCTCTACTTCCGAATCAGGTAGGGTGGAAGCACCACTAATCGTAATAGATTGCTCCTTGCCTGTGCCCTTATCTTTGGCTTTTACCGCCAGAATGCCATTGGCATCAATGTCAAAGGTAACTTCAATCTGGGGAACACCACGGGGAGCGGCAGGAATACCGTCCAGTCGGAATGTACCCAGACTTTTGTTATCAGTGGACATTTCACGCTCACCTTGGAGAACGTGAATTTCCACATTGCTTTGACCATCAACCGCCGTAGAGAATACTTCAGATTTTTTCGTTGGGATTGTGGTGTTGCGGGGAATAATCTTGGTCATGACACCGCCTAAGGTTTCAACGCCAAGAGATAGCGGCGTGACATCTAGAAGCAGAATATCCTTAACTTCACCAGCCAGAACGCCGGCTTGAATTGCCGCACCTACTGCTACAACCTCGTCGGGGTTAACACCCTGGTTAGGATCTTTATCTAGAATCCTTTTTACAACTTCTTGGACGGCAGGAATGCGTGTAGAACCACCTACTAGTACCACCTCATCAATCTTGCTCTTATCAAGCTTGGAGTCTTTGAGGGCTTGCTCTACGGGAATGCGACAGCGATCGATCAGATCGGAGCATAGCTCTTCAAACTTGGCGCGTGTCAGCGTCTTATCTAAATGCTTAGGTCCTTCTTGCGTTGCGGTAATGAAGGGTAGATTGATTTCTGTTTGGGTAACGCTAGACAACTCGATCTTAGCTTTTTCCGCAGCCTCGGTCAGGCGTTGTAGGGCTTGTTTGTCTTTGCGCAAATCGATCCCTTCTTCCGATTGGAACTGATTTGCCAGCCAATCAACAATTTTCCTGTCAAAGTCATCACCACCTAGGTGGGTATCGCCGCTGGTGGACATCACCTCAAATACGCCATCACCTACTTCTAGTATGGAAACATCGAACGTGCCGCCGCCAAGATCGAATACCAGAATTGTTTCGTTACTCTTGCTCTCTAGTCCATAGGCTAGAGCCGCAGCTGTGGGTTCGTTGATGATCCGCAGTACCTCAATCCCCGCAATTTTGCCAGCATCTTTAGTCGCTTGGCGCTGGGAGTCATTGAAATATGCAGGCACTGTTACCACTGCTTGGGTAACTGTTTCTCCCAGATATTTGCTGGCATCATCGACTAATTTACGTAGTACCTGCGCCGAGATTTCTTCAGGAGCAAACTGTTTGCTAGCAGCAGGGGAATCGACCTTCACATTACCATTAGCGTTTAATACTTTGTAGGCAACCTGCTTGGACTCATTATTGACCTCTTCGTAGCGTCTGCCAATAAAGCGCTTGACTGAGTAAAAAGTGTTTTCCGTGTTCATGACAGCTTGCCGCTTAGCAATTTGTCCAACCAGGCGATCGCCATTTTTAGCGTATGCCACAACTGACGGAGTGGTTCGGAAGCCTTCGGCATTTGCAATTACCGTTGGCTTACCGCCTTCCATGACAGCAACAACCGAGTTTGTAGTACCTAAGTCAATTCCGACTACTTTTGCCATAAGGCTTCCAACTCCTGCAACAGAATTTAATTATTTGAATCTAAGATTAACTATTTTTCGCTAAATTCAAAGCAGGTTTCCTGCCCACGACTAGGTAGGGTTTACCGTACTTGTTGGAGTTTGCCTAGAAAATTGGCACCAACTCTTCTCTACGCAATTAACGCATTTACAGGTGCTTGTTTTGCGATCCGCATGGACTCCACAAACCGCTGGAACAGGTAATCGGCATCGTGGGGGCCAGGACTTGCTTCTGGGTGGTACTGCACTGAGAAAATCGGCAAGGTTTTATGTTCTAACCCTGCCACAGTGCGATCGTTGAGGTTAATATGCGTTACCTGTGCTTCAGAATTGGTTAGCGACTCGCCATTAAGGGCAAAGCCATGATTCTGGCTGGTAATTTCTACGCGAGCGTCTGAGGTAGGAAGCTGGTTTTGGGCAGGTTGATTGAGGCCGCGATGGCCAAATTTGAGTTTAAATGTATCGCCACCCATCGATAAACCCAGAATTTGATGCCCCAAGCAGATTCCAAATAGTGGTTTATTGGCAGTTAATAGTGCTTTGGCGGTTGCAATCCCCTCTGAGACAGCCGCAGGATCGCCAGGGCCATTGGATAGAAAAATACCGTCAGGATTGAATGCCAAAATTTTCTCGGCGGAAGTATCGCCTGGGACGACGACGACGCGACAGCCATAGCTGACTAAACGGCGCAGAATGTTACGCTTAATGCCAAAGTCGATCGCCACGACAGTCAAAGGTTCAGCAGTCTCAGGTGGAACTTCCATAAACTCCCAGGCGGCTGGTGTTGGTTCTTGCCACTCATATATTGCAGGCGTAGTTACGACTTTAGCTAGGTTAAGCCCCTGCATTGAAGGTGCCGCTTTTACCTTGGCTAAAAGTTCTTGCGGATCGAGAATTTCATTGGAAATGGCACCATTCATTGCCCCAAGCGATCGAATCTTGCGCGTTAGTGCCCGCGTATCAATGCCAGCAATCCCCACGATATTGTGGGCTTTTAAATAGTCGGGTAGGGATTGGCGCGATCGCCAGTTACTTGGTGTAAACGTAATATTGCGGGCGATCGCACCTTTTACCTGGGGATGCGACGATTCGTCATCTTCGGGATTAATACCCGTATTACCTAACTCAGGACAAGTAAACGTGACGATTTGCTCGCGGTAGCTAGGGTCGGTCAATACTTCCTGATAGCCCGTCATGCCAGTATTGAAGACGACTTCACCAATAGCTGTCCCCGTTGCTCCAAAGGCATAGCCTTTATACGTACTACCATCTGCCAGCACGAGAATCGCAGGTTGCTTTGCCATAGTTTCGTTGAATTGTGTCACCGATCTCGAGCATTATATGGCAATCACGAGAACTACTGTGTCTCAAGGCACCAAATTCTTGCGTAACGGCGAATTTATGGGATAGCGTCCCCGTTCTTTTTCTAAAAATTTGCTGAGTGCATAGGCCATATCTCCCCGCGTCATTGGTTTCAATGAATTAATTCGGCTGTCTGCACTCAGATTTACAAAACCTTCATTTAAAGCGGTTGCCAGGGCGCGTTTTGACCATTTGGGTAGATCTTTCGCATCGGGGTATGCTGACAGAATTTCATTGATTGTGGCATCTGGAAATTGAAACACGCCATAGGCATTAGCAAAGATCGCAAATGCTTCAGCCCGATTTACTCTTTGGTTGGGAAAAAACCTTTCCTTCTCATAGCCCTCCATTGTTCCAGTTCTGACAGCAATTTCAATATCTTTCGCTGCCCAGTGAGAACTCGAAACATCATTAAATTTAATTGGAGTTGTCACCGAGGGTTTAAGCGTTTCCAGATTAAATGCTTTGACTAGAATTGCGGCAATCTCGGCACGACTCATTAGTGATTCCGCATGAAACTTACCATCAGAGGTATTAGTCATTAGTTTTGCGGCGACTACCTGGGCGATCGCGCTATCTAAGGGTGTAGAGGTCGTCTCTACGGTAGGGCCTGGCCCCGCCAAATACTGTTCGATGGCATCGATATCTAGAGGATCTGCCGCTATCGCCGGCAAACCCATTCCCAATAGTAAAAAAGGTAAAAAGGCTAAGAAATTGCTAAATCGACGCATGGTTTTGCTCCCTAAGGGTTTCACTAGTGTAGCGATCGCACTTGATAGATAGAATAACTAGCTGATGTTACGCGGAATCCTTATCTCCTTTAATCATGTATGTACCCATATATAAGGGGCTCAGGGGCGCAGCCCCCCGCCCTGGTTCTGTTCCCCTCTCCCTCAGAGAGAGGGGCTAGGGGTGAGGGTTTCAGGATCTTCTGCGTAAGGTGAGTAACTAATTCAGTAATAAATAAATTAGCAAATGCAAATGACGCTAATCGCAATAAAAAGTTCTGGCTTTTGGTCTAGTCACAATATATCAATCAATAATCTTGAAAAGATCAAGATTCTGGCAGTCATTGATTAAAATGAGGTCTATTCAGTAGAAACGGAATTTTAACTGTTATGAGTCCATTGATAATTGGGGCATTTGTGGTTTCGGTCTTACTGCTGTTTGGCTTATTCAGCATGATCAAAACTACATTTAAGACTGCATTTCTAGTTGCACTGGTCGTATTTGGACTACAGGTATTTACGGGTATTGGACCAGAACAACTCTTTCAACAAGTAATGAAGTTTTTTAGTGGTATCGGGGAGTGGCTAAGCCGATGGGGCGGAAATTACAAGCCTCCAGCCGATTTCAAAGGTACGCAATCATTGTTAGATTGGCTACTCTTTGCCGTTATTGGTTTCTATCCATAAAGACATATTTAAAAAGACAGATTTAGTTCGCCAAAAAAGATCTCCAGGAACATGGCTAAATCCATTTGGTCTATGCATATATCCTCACAAGAGATTGACAGGTAACTAATATGAAATCTTTGATTAAATATGCACTACCTTGTGCATTTGTTTTGACATTTACTGCTCTCCTTGCTTTACCAGCAAAAGCCAACGACACGAGAATTCCTAGTAGCTATGTAGGTGCAGGAGTCTCTCTAGGAGGAATTAATAGTGATACTTCCTCTAGCTTAGGTGGCAATATTACAGGTCGCTATAAATTTGAAGAATCTCCCGTTTCTTTCCGCACTTCAGTATTATTAGGAAATGGTGGCACCTCAATCGTTCCAACATTTTCCTACGACGTTCCTTTAGGTAATCGCACTAATGTTTACCTTGGTGCAGGTGCATCGGTTGTGCCGAACAATAGTAATTCGCTCACGGGCGACCGCAATGCTTTTGCCTTCCAACCGGGTATAGAAGTGAGTCTAGACAAAAATGTATTGCTCTACAGTAACGCCGTCTTGGCAATTAATGGCTATACAGATGGTAGAACTGCCACTTCCGTCCAAGGTGGGATTGGCTATCAATTCTAAATTCTAAATCCATATCCTAAAATCGACTAATTTTGATATCATTATGGGCGGAATGCTACTAGCATTTCGCCCATTCATTTTAGCAGTTAGACCCTATAGCTATCCAGGATCTGCTGCACGATCTCAGAAGTAGAAGTTGGTATCTCAACTTGAATCAACTCAATCCTACCGCCATATGCTAATACTGTTGGGGCTTCTGGTAGAGTCTCAGGCGTGTAGTCACCACCTTTTACGTAGATGTCAGGAGCGATCGCTTTAATTGTGGCGATCGCCGTTGTCTCGCTAAAAATCACCACAGCATCAACTGACTTAAGTGCCGCAATCACTTCAGCTCGCTGGGCTTCAGGTACGATCGGTCGCCGTTCACCCTTGAGTTGACGTACTGAGAGATCGCTATTTAGCCCTACTACCAAAGTTTTACCCAATTGCTTCGCTGCATTAAGGTAACGCACGTGCCCCACATGAAGAATATCAAAGCAACCATTCGTGAACACAAGTGGACGCAAGGCATCGGGGGACTGCTGTAGTAAATCCTGTAACACTCCTATACTGACAACCTGGCACATACAGTTTAGATTTCCTTTCCCCAACTTGGTAGATATCGAAATTGAGCTAAACCTTCCACCAATCTTTTGGCTCTAGTTTGTGTAGACTCCAAAGAAAGTTTAGACTATTAAGGCAGTAGGTTTAGCCACAACGCAAGGACTTTTAGCATGGATCAAAAAGCAAATGAGGAAAAACGCTGGACTATTAACGATCTAGAGCGATTACCTGACAATGCATGGCTGAGCTACGAGATCATTGGAGGCGAACTATTTATAGCCAAATCGCCTCACCTAAGACATCAGCGAGCTTGCGGTAAGATATTACGCCCCCTAGATGACTGGTCTGAGCCAAATGGTGTTGGAGAGGCATTTTTGAATCCGGAAATTATTTTTTCCGAAGCCGACATGGTAATTCCAGATGTGATCTGGATCAGCAATGACCGCCTGGCAGAGGTACTTGATGATTCGGGACACTTAACAGGAGCTCCTGAGTTGGTAATTGAAGTTTTATCGCCTGGCAGAGAAAACGAACGCCGCGACAAAGAAGCCAAACTCTCGCTGTATAACAAACAGGGAGTACATGAGTATTGGATTGCGCAGTGGGAACTCCAGCTGGTAGACGTTTATCGCCGCATCGATCAAGAATTGACATTAATTGAGACACTAAAAGATGACGATGAGCTAAGTTCGCCTTTAATGAATGGCTTTAGTTGTGCTGTGACCCATTTCTTTAATTAATCAGCTATCAGCTAATAATTATCATGCTTCCTCATAGTGGCTACCATTGGCGGGGTGGGGCAGGTCGTTTTTTTGAAGGTTGGTACTATCGCCTTACCTTGCCCCAGATAGAGCAATCATTTGCTTTTATGTATGCGATCGACGATCCCCAAGGTGACACAGCTTGTAGCGGTGGGTCGGTGCAGGTTTTAGGCATTGACGATCGCCATGTCTGGCGCACACTCCCTTATGCGCAGGACTTTCTTGCCCTCCGAGATCGCCTGTTCCTAGAACATTGGGGTCGCGGAGGGCAGGGCTATAGTGCGAGCGATCGCCATAACAAAGGCATGATTTTCGATCCTGCCAGCTTAATGTCATGTCAGTGGGACTACCAAATCGAACCCATCTATACCTGGGGCAATGTAGGGAGGGCGATCGCTACCATGGGTAATCTCTCCTATTTGCCAGTATTTGAACCAGGCTGGCAGATCCTATTGGCACACGGTCTTGCTAGCGGGGTTATTGTCTGGGGCGATCGCCAATACGAATTCGATCGTGTGCCCGCTTATTGTGAAAAAAATTGGGGCAGATCTTTCCCCCAGCAATGGTTCTGGCTGCAATGCAATGCATTTATCGAACATCCCGACTTGAGTATTACCGTAGCGGGTGGTATACGTGAATTTCTGGGCGTGCAAACCAGTGTCGCGATGGTAGGCATACACTACAAGGGCAGGTTATATAGCTTTATGCCAGAAAATAGCGATATTTATTGCGATGTTTCGCCTTGGGGATCCTGGCAAATCGAAGCGCATCGACTAATTGATGGTCAATTACAGCATGTTTGCATTGAAGCTAAAACCGATCGTGATGGCACGCTAATTATGGTGCCAAGGGTATCGGGTTTAGAATTTTGCTGCCGCGATACTACTAGGGGCAACATAAAAATTAGCCTTAGTGCTGATATCCAGATCGATACCTCAAGCGATTTAGCAGGTTTAGAAGTGGGAGGTCAGTTCTGGGATCGAGCCTGGCAATTTAAATCCGCTAAACTTTAATCTGTCATCGGAACATGCTGCTTACAGATGTATCTTCGTGCACACGCCAGATCGTCTCTCCAATCAAATTAGCGACAGACAGTACTCTTAATTGAGGGAAGTACGCATCTTGGGGCACAGGGATGCTATTAGTGACAATCACCTCTTCAAAGAAACCACTGGAGAGGCGCTCGATCGCTGGCGGCGAAAATACCGCATGGGTAGCACAGGCATAAACTTGCCGCGCACCTTCCTTACGCAGGAGCTTAGCGGCTTCATAAATTGTGCCAGCCGTATCGATCATGTCATCCACCAATACAGCAGTTTTACCTGATACATCACCAATCACATTCATGACTTCCGCCACATTATGGCTCTGACGACGCTTATCGATGATTGCTAAAGGGCTGTCATTTAGCTTTTTCGCAAAAGCACGAGCGCGAGCAACACCACCAACGTCGGGCGAGACAACGACCAAGTCTTCTAATTGCTTATCTAGCAGGTAACCAAATAACACGGGCGATCCATAGACGTGGTCGCAGGGAATATCAAAGTATCCCTGGATTTGGGAGGAATGCAGATCCATGGCAATTACACGCTGCGCGCCTGACTGCACGATCAGATTAGCTACTAGTTTGGCTGTAATTGACTCGCGCCCAGCAGTTTTGCGATCGGCACGAGCATAGCCATAGTAAGGCAAGACAGCAGTAATCTGACGCGCTGAAGCCCGACGACAGGCATCGATCATAATTAATAACTCAGTTAAATGATCGTTAACTGGTCTGCATGTAGGCTGAATCAGGTAAACATCGCAGCCTCGGATCGATTCCTGAACCTGAATGTAGATCTCACCATCCGCAAAACTCTTACGTACCATCGGGCCTAGCCCCATGCCCAAGTATCTAGCAACTTCTTGAGCTAATGGAATATTGGCAGAACCAGCAAAAAGCCTCAGTTTGTCTTCGCTACCATTAGTAGAGGACAAACTATATCTATGCTTTGTAGTTGTTAAATGGGTCACCGCTGTTATTCAAAGCTTATGTTTGGATTTACTGTTGTCACTACAAATCCTGGCCAGATTACATGTTAGACCATGGCGATTCCAACCAATCTTAAAAATGTATGCTATTTAGTTGTTATTTGGTCGGCGGCGCTGCAAGAAGTCAGGTATGTCAAGGCCAGTCTTGTTGGGCTTGGGTTCAACCTGAGATACAGACTGTGCTGCGACACTAGGTGATTTGGTCGGTTGCTGCCTCTTAATTTGTGGCGCAGGATTAACTGCTTTATGGGCAAACCCTGTGGCGATTACCGTGATTCGGATTTCTCCATCCATCCTATCGTCAATTACGGCACCAAAGATAATATTGGCATTGGGATCGACAACTTCATATATCGTTTCAGCCGCAGCATTAACTTCATGCAGCGTGAGGTCGCTACCGCCAGTAATGTTGAATACCACGCCATTTGCCCCCTCAATTGAGGCTTCTAGCAATGGTGATGATATCGCAGTCATCGCAGCTTCACGAGCGCGAGACTTGCCTGAACCTACGCCTATACCCATCAAAGCAGAACCGGCATCAGCCATTATGGCGCGAATATCGGCGAAATCAACGTTAACAAGGCCAGGAATCGTAATAATGTCTGATATACCCTGCACGCCTTGACGCAGAACATCGTCCGCGATACGAAAAGCCTCTTGAACGGGGGTATTCTCGGGAACTACTGCAAGGAGCTTGTCATTTGGGATCACAATCAATGTGTCTACCCGACTCTGAAGCGATGCTATGCCTTCTTCAGCCTGATGAATTCTTCTTTTACCCTCAAATGTAAAGGGCTTTGTGACTACGCCAACAGTTAAAGCGCCGGCTTCTTTAGCTACCTCAGCAATAATTGGCGCCGCACCTGTGCCCGTGCCACCGCCCATACCAGCGGTGATAAATACCAAGTCAGCACCCTCAATTGCCTGGGCGATCTCGTCGCGGGATTCTTCGGCAGCTTTTTGGCCGATCGCCGGATTTCCGCCAGCGCCAAGACCCTTGGTTAATTTTTGGCCCATTTGAAAGCGCTTGATCGCCGCAGATTGTAGCAAGGATTGGGCATCAGTATTTACCGCCCAAAATTCAATGCCTGCTACTTCACTGGCAATCATCCGATTGACAGCATTACCGCCACCACCACCTACACCAATGACTTTGATTTTAGCCATACTGCCTAACATGATTTCGCTCATTTCAGGATCTACTCCTAATTGTGCCTTCATGCTGTTACTAAAGGACAAATGTATTCCACTATGGTTCATGTTCTCATATGTTTCGGTAATCATTGGTAGATCCTTCGGATCTAATTCTTCAGAGCCATTGGAGGCTAACTCTGACCAGTTATTTCTTGGTATCATTAAGATTGCCAACGAATGGTAAACGGGATCATCTGTTAAGGTGATGTGCCAGTAGCTAAATTATGTAAGCAAAACACAATTTCAAATTAGTATAAGCCCATATACGGCCAAACAGGAGGAATTTAATCTACTGTTTCATTTCTGGCCGATGCAAGCGCGTTGGTAACTTCATTTCCAAGATTGGTGAGCCAGCATTAGTTAAATCTATGTATACAAATGACTGAGATTTTAATTTTTGCGGGAGGGTGCGCAATCTTTCTAATGTTTCCAACTGTTTTGCGAATTCAGTACTCGAAAAAAGCCCACAGTGAACTTTCCCTAACTCAGAGTTGAGGATAAGGTTAGTCTCATCGCGCCAATCCACTTGTGATATTTTGACGCGCCTTTGGCTAATCTGACGATAGGCGGTCGGCCAAAGTTGCAATACCCGTTTGTTAAGTCCCAAAATAGTTAATTCTGGTTTTTTCACATTTATGGGATAGCTTTTGAGGGACATCCAGGCTCCATCAGCATCCACAAGACCCATTTGACCTTCAACCTCTGCTTTCGCAACGGGATCGCGCTCTTGCACTTGAATGGTTATTCTAGCGGGGAAAAGCGTACGTGAAACGACAACACTACGTACTGGTGCACTGGCTTCAAGCTTGGCAGCGATTGCCCCTGGCTCCACCTGAAAAATAGATTGAGGATAGGAGACAGCTACAAGCTTTTTGATTGCCTCTTGCGTGAGTAGGCGATTTCCTTCAATGTCTACTTGTTTTGTACTTCTCAAAGTCCATTCAGGCAAGGCGGCCACCCACAACATACCACCAGTTAAGCCGCTGATGAATAAAAACTGCCAGATGTTCTGCAAAAATTGAACGCGAAGCTTCTGCCTGAGTTGCTTGCGGCGCTCTGTAAACCCAGTGATAGAAATCGGCTCTGATGTGGTTGCCATTGCCTTGTCTCGATCTTTAAGTTGCACTTGTATTCTTCATGCCCGCACTAAACAATTTGCTCTAGAAATCCATGGAAGGACTGCTATGAAATTCTCGCTCCAATCTTGCGACGATCTCTTCTTTATCAGCGAGTTCAGTCATTGGTGCTGCTGGGGTATGAAGCAAACGAGCGACTTTCCCCTGATTAGCAGGGCGTTCAGGGCGGCTCAGTAATTTGAGGGCACGCCGAAACAGCATTATCGAGCTTAGGATCAACAAGGCTAAAACCAAGACGTAGATTACTGAGGTAGCCATAATACAGTGATAAGCGATACTGGTAACACAATAGATGAGAAAGACTGAATTTTCAACCGATCTCAACCAAAAAGTGCTCGCACTACAAGGTTTTCGTCAAGGCCTGGGCTAACATCTAATTACCAACAGCTATATAATAACTTTTACTAAAATTTATTCTGGAGATTGCAAGACTATGCTCGAACAGGGAACGATTAGTATCCACACTGAGAATATCTTTCCCATCATTAAGAAGGCGCTTTACTCGGAGCGAGATATCTTCTTTAGGGAATTAATTTCTAATGGCGTAGACGCAATCAGCAAGCTCAAAATGGTTTCTTATGCTGGTGAAACTAGTGGAGAACTGCCCGAACCAGAAATCAGTATTACCGTTGATAAAGATACTAAAACCATTACCTTTACTGACAATGGCATCGGTATGACCGCTGATGAGGTGAAGAAATACATCAATCAGGTGGCTTTTTCTAGCGCTGAGGAATTTATTCAGAAATATACTGGTACAGCGAGCGAACAGCAAATCATCGGTCACTTTGGTCTGGGATTTTACTCGGCGTTTATGGTGTCAAGCCGTGTGGAAATTGATACCTTGTCCTATCAGGCAGGAGCGCAAGCTGTCCATTGGTCCTGCGACGGCACAACCGCCTTTACGCTTGATGATGGCGATCGCACGACGGTTGGTACTACGATTAAGCTTACAGTTCAAGAGGATGCGGAAGAATTTCTCGAACTAGCCGAAGCTAAACGGATCGTCCGTAAATATTGCGATTTCATTCCTGTAGCGATTAAGCTGAATGATGAGGTCACTAATAAGCAAAAAGCACTGTGGAGTCAATCCCCCAGCTCTTTGACTAAAGATGACTATCTGGAGTTTTATCGTTATTTATATCCCTTTCAAGAAGATCCCCTATTTTGGGTGCATTTGAATACGGACTATCCCTTTATCATCAAGGGTATTCTCTACTTCCCTAAGATCAAGGCAGATATCGATCCCAATAAGGGACAGATCAAGCTGTTCAGCAATCAGGTATTTGTCAGCGATAACTGCGAAGAGGTGATCCCCAGGTTTTTGCTACCTTTGCGTGGGGCGATCGATAGTACCGATATTCCCTTGAATGTATCGCGTAGCTTCTTGCAGGGCGATCGCAAGGTGCGCAAGATTCAAGACTACATCGCTAAAAAAGTCGGGGATCATCTCACCCATCTCTATACAGACTCCCGCGAAGAATTTTTACGCTGCTGGCAGGATATTAGCTTATTCATGAAATTTGGCTCTATGAATAGCGATAAATTTTATCAGCAAGTGAAGGAGATCCTGGTCTACCCCACCACCTATGTTGACGACAGCCAGACAGGCGAGTTCGGTAACTACACCACGCTGCAAACCTATCTGGAGCGTAACAAGGAAAAACACGAAAACCGCGTTTTCTATACCTCCGATCCAGCAACGCAATCTACCTATGTAGAGCTCCATAAGGGGCAAGGACTGGAAGTGATCACGCTGGATTCGTTTATCGACAGTCATTACATTCATTTTTTGGAACGGGAGTTCTCGGATGTAAAATTTGCGCGGGTTGATGCGGAGATTGACGATCGCCTGATTAGCGAAGAATCAAAGACAGAAATTGTCGATCCCAAGACAAATAAGACCAAGAGCGACCATCTGCAAGAGATCTTCCGCCGTGCGCTCGATAAGCCCACCTTAGTAATTCGCACGGAAGTATTAAAGGGAAACGATGCCGATACAGCTCCGCCTGCAATGATCTTGCTGCCTGAATCGGCACGACGTATGCAGGAAATGTCAGCTCTGATGCAGCAGACTGGGGTATCTTTCCCAGAAGAGCATATTCTGTTGATTAACACGGCGCACCCATTGATGCAGAACCTACTCAATCTCGACCAAAGCACGATCTTAACCGCGTCGGGGCAACCTTCAGAATCAAGTGAAACAGCGAACTTGATTTGCAACCATGTCTATGACTTAGCGTTGATGGCGCAAAAGAGCTTTGATGCGAATAGCATGAAGACTTTTCTGGAGCGCTCCAACAAGCTACTGACAAAGCTGACAGGTAAGGTCTAGTTCTACGATATAGTCCGTTAATCTCGAATTAACTAGAGCAATAACTCGATAATCCCCTTTCTTTCAAATTTGGAGAGGGGATTTTTTGATTCCATATTTGGTGTAGGAAGGATTGCTCTGGGGCGATGCGATTGGACATTTATGAGAGAGGAATTGGGGCGCATTTTGCGAGAAAAAGTTCCCTGT
This sequence comes from Pseudanabaena sp. SOY_30_concoct_251, assembly GCA_031388585.1. Classification (GTDB taxonomy): domain Bacteria; phylum Cyanobacteriota; class Cyanobacteriia; order Pseudanabaenales; family Pseudanabaenaceae; genus PCC-6802. Next base: position 15,903 of record JANMRU010000350.1, read on the forward strand.
GGCGATCGCATCCTTGAATGTTAACCTGCAATACTAAGATGTACCCCGTTTATTCACTATTTCAGTGAACCCTATGATTCAAGTAACTGAAAAGACTTTGTATGAGCAGGACTTTGCCCTGTGGCTACAAACAACGATCGCACGTTTACAGGTTGGCGATATTCGCGATCTTGATACCAAACATTTAATTGAGGAGTTAGAAGGCTTGTCAGGTAGAGATCGGCAGGAGCTAGAAAGTAGATTAGAAGTGCTACTGGCTCACATTCTCAAGCGCGTATATGTTAATAGCGCCTATGACAAGCATGGCTGCCAAAACACAATTGAACACACAATTATCGAGCAGCGCCGTCGCTTGGCTAGAAAACTGCAACAATCGCCTAGTTTGAGGCATTACTTTGTCGATGTATTTGACGATTGTTTTAGTTATGCACTGGCGCAAGTTCGCAGAGATTACCCGCAAGTCCAGTTTCCCGATCGCTGGCAATTTAGCCCCGATATCGATTTAATCCTGTCCGAACTGTTTTGGTAATGTCAGAATAACTAAATAGATTATCGATCGAGATTAATGCAAGCCGAAACTCTAGAACTGCTGGAATGGCAGAGACTATGTCAGCATCTAGCTAATTTTGCCGCCACTAAACTGGGGGCACTGGCCGCTTGCGATCTTGATATTCCTGCCACGCGCGATCGCAGTTTAGAACTGCTTACCCAAACTAAAGAAATTTGTCATCTAGAGTCCAAGTTGCCTGGAGGAGTATCTCTAGAGGGGATTCACAATATTGCTAACGCGATTTTAAGAGCGCAAAAGCAAGGGGTCTTGTCGCCTGAGGAACTTTGGCAAATTGCAACCACCCTGGCAGGAGCAAGAAATCTACGCCGCAGTCTCGACAGTGTTGATGGCTGTCCGCAGCTACAGAAACTGGTAAGCGATCTGCGTACCTATCCCGAACTCGAACAGGAGATCTACCACTGTATTGATGAAGGTGGAACGGTTTTAGATCGCGCCTCTGACAAACTTGGTAATCTTCGGGCAGGATTGCGGCAGGTGCGCGATCGCATATTCAATACTCTGCAAGGAATTATGCAACGCCGCCACAATGCCTTGCAGGAAAATATCATCACGCAACGCAGCGATCGCTATGTCCTGGCCGTCAAAGCCCCCCAGAAAGATCAAATTCCTGGCATCGTACATGATGCCTCTAGCACAGGCATGACCGTATTTGTCGAACCCCATGTGATCGTGCCTGAGAATAACAAGCTAAAGCAATTAGCAAGGCAAGAGCAGGCAGAGATTGAAATTATTTTGCGGCGGCTGAGCGAGCAGGTAGCATCTTTAGCTGAAGACTTGTACAGACTATTAGAGATTGTCACCGAGATCGATTTGGCGATCGCCCGCGCCCGCTATGCATACTGGCTGGGGGCTAATCCTCCCACATTTGTAGAGGGCAGTATCACACTGCGCCAGCTGCGCCATCCTTTACTAGTATGGCAACAGCAACACGAGCAGGGTCATGCCGTAGTTCCCGTTGACGTGCTGATTGCGCCAGAAATTCGCGTCGTAGTGATTACGGGGCCGAATACGGGAGGTAAAACAGCAACCTTAAAAACCTTCGGCCTAGCTGCCGTAATGGCAAAGGTCGGCATGTTTGTCCCAGCGCGCGAACCAGTGGAACTGCCCTGGTTCGATGCTGTACTGGCAGATATTGGCGACGAACAGTCCCTGCAACAAAATCTTTCCACGTTTTCGGGACATATCCGACGGATTGGTAGGGTTCTGGATGCAGCATCATCGCAGTCTTTGGTGCTTCTGGATGAAGTGGGTGCAGGGACAGATCCCACCGAAGGCAGTGCGATCGCCACGGCATTACTAGAGCATCTGGCTAACCATACGCGCCTGACGATCGCCACCACTCACTTTGGCGAGTTGAAAGCGCTGAAATATCAGGACGCTAAGTTTGAGAATGCTTCAGTGGAGTTTGATGACGTGCAACTAGCTCCTACCTATCGCCTGCAATGGGGAATTCCAGGTAGGTCGAATGCGATCGCGATCGCCCGCCGCCTTGGCCTCAGCGAAATAATACTGGAATCAGCCCAAAACCATCTGGGGTTAGACTCAGCCGAGATCAACACCGTAATTGCCGAGCTAGAAGCACAGCGGCGGCAGCAAGTTCACAAAACAGAGGCTGCGAGCGAACTTCTCCAGTCAACGCAAAAGCTGTACCAAGAAATTTCTGAAAAGTCGGCGCTGCTGCGATCGCAATATCAAGAACTGCGTGCCTCCCAAGAAAATGAGGTTACTGCCGCGATCCAGCAGGCCAAAAAAGAAATCGCCAGAGTAATTCGCAAATTACAGGCAGGCGATCAATCAGCGCAGTCTGCCCAGCACGCTGAACAGCGCATGGATGAGCTGAACAAGCGACATCTACCATCCCAGCAAAAAACTGTGGCTAAAATTCCTGTAACGCAATATGCACCACAAGTGGGCGATCGCATTCGCATTGTCAAACTCGACCAAAAAGCACTGGTGCTGGCTTTACCAAATGGTGCTGGCGATCTGTCAGTGCGTCTGGGACAGTTAAAGATGACGGTGAATCTGAAAGATATTGAGCTAGTTTCACGGTAAATCCTAGAACCGCTATGCTTCTACCTCAACAATCGCCGAAATTTCTGGAGCTTCCCCAATATCAGCATTCTTATGCTCTCCTAATTCGACCCCACCCTCCCAAAATGGCAGATCGCATCGATCTTGAATCACGCTGAGGTCAAACCAAAAAGTCGTACCTACACCGACTTCGCTTTTGATCTGTATGCTGCTGTGGTGCTTCTCAATAATATTGCGCACAATTGATAGCCCTAAACCGGTACCCTCCAAGGTGTGTACGCGGTTTTCTACCCGAAAGAAGCGATCGAATATGCGCTTTTGATCCTCAGGGTCGATACCAACACCCGTATCAGCAACTTCCAGGCGGACTCGATTTACAGACCTATGAGGAGTAGTAGCATTTTGATCCTGCCACTCATAGGCGCGAATCACGACACTGCCACCAGAGTTAGTAAATTTCAGGGCATTACCTACCAAATTGGCCAATACTTGCAGCAGTAGGTCGTAGTTGCCCCAAACTCTTGAAATGTCCTGGGATATATCCTTGCGTAATTCAATCCCCTTATCACGAGCATTTAGCTGGTATGTGCGTAGAGTTTGCTCAACAGTTTGATTCAGATCGACATCGTCAAACTGATATTGTTTACCTGACTCTAATCGAGATAAGTCCAACACATCATTGACCAGGCGCGTCAGGCGATCGGTTTCGCGATTAGCAGTATCTAGAAATTCATGCTTTTGTTCTTCAGTCAGCTCATCCCCATATTCATGGAGGGTTTCAATAAAAGACTTGATATTAAATAAAGGCGTGCGTAGTTCATGGCTGACATTGCTGATGAAACGAGCTTGAGCTGCATTTAGCTCCACCTCCCTGGTGATATCCTGCACAGTCATCGCAATGCCTCGGACTGTATTGCTGGAACCCATGACTGTGTCCAACCAAATACGTAGAGAATGATGCAGTCCCCCCTCAGTCAAATCGCCTCCATCCATCATGACGCGAAACTCGCTGCCCTCACGCTCTCCTGAGGCAATTTCGTGTAAGGGCCGAGAAATCTCCGCTACCAGTGGGGCAGGTAGTAAGTGCAGAATATTCATCCCGATCGCACTATCACGATCCCATCCCAAAATACTGATTGCAGCGGGGTTGGCCAGCACAACTTTCATGTCAGAATCTAACAAAAGTGCGCCATCCGCGATCGTGGATACCAAGGTTTCTAACTTTGACTTCTCAGCCGTAAGTTCCTCAATGTTCTGCTCCTCATAGCTTTCCAGGCGCTTTGCCATATCATTAAAGCTTCTGATTAGCTCTCCTAGCTCCCCACCAAACGGCAGGTCGATCCTTTGGTTGAAATTCCCGCCGGCAATACTTTGCACGCCGACCACCAACTCTTTAATTGGCTTAGTAATAGTGATGGCATTAGAAGCAGCCCCTAAAATTACCATCGCCCAGATCGAGACGAAAACCGCTGTGGTTACGTCCAGAGTAAGGTTAGAAGAAACTACAGCTTTAGGGTTGGGGTTGATCCCGATCGCCAGAATGCCCAGTGACTTACCGGCATCACTAAGGTTAACAAACACATCCGTCACCTCACCCTCCGGCGTGACGTGCTGGCGCACCAAAGGACGACCAGGCTTGTTGGTTGTGGCATCCTTGGGGACTTGAATGCGCCGTCTGATTGTTAGGGAATTTTTGACTTCACTAGAGGAAAACGGGATGCCGTAGTAAATTTCGCCGTCGTTGTCTGCATAGAGAATATAGCGAATACTGGAACTGCTCTCGTAAAAATTTTTAGAGAGGCGCGCTACCTCCACCAAATTATCCTCAGCTACTAGATGCGCCACATTATCGGCAAGTAGTAAACCTAGATCTCGTCCAAATCTAGTATCACTGAGACGCGCATCAGTCTGAATGTCATTGACTGCCCAAAATGTCACTCCGCTCATAAGCAATGATACTAATAGAGTAACCACAGCCATTAGTTTGGTCTGAAGGGTGACCTCTAACCACCAGCGCCGTATAGTTGTGTAGATATATGACAGAAGGTTAAGCAATGCTTTAATCAAAAAGTTATAGTCAAAACAAATAGATAGACATATCTACGTCCATTCTGCCATGACTGAGCAAATATAACTAACTCTGTGGTGGAGCACTACGATTATTTAAGTTAATTTTTCTGGCTTTACAGGCTTTTCAGCAATTAATATATTTCTAGATACAAAAGACAAGAGCGATCGCATTTTCTATGCTTTCGTTTACTATGCTGTCAAGCATCTCTAGAATGTTAATACATGTGAGGATATCAAGATGGATGAGGCTGAATTAACACAGGCACTACAAGCAGACCTCAACTTTTTTAAAGTTAAGGTTCAGGTTAAGCATAGGGAAGATCAGTTACACATCTTGATCAGTAGAAGTCAAAAAAATGATGTTGATTACACTGTCCTATTTGACACTGTTCAAAATAGTTTGGCGCAGAAGCGCCTGAGTACCGAAACTTTTACTGTCTACGGTAGAGTCTTTGGTGCAAAACAACCTGAATGGCAGGGTAATGGTGAATTGTTGGAGGTTCCCGATACAGCAGAATTTGATCGCGCTCCAGAACTAGACTATGTAGAGCTAACCGATGCACTTGCAGGAGATGGAATGATCGATTTACCTGACATTGATAGCCAAGTGATATCTACCCCAACAACCCTACAAGTCCCTGACCTTGACACTCAAAATGAGCAATCCCTCTCTTCCAGCCTAGAGATGCCAGAAGTTCTCAATGAGGCGTGGGACGATATCTCGCTGGAAGTAGATGCAGATCTAGAAATGCCGAACCTCAGCAGTGGCGAAATAACAGATTCTATTCAGGCGCAGATGTCTGACTTTGAGACTCCCGACGATTTCGACATGCCAGAATTTACCGCTTCAGGTGATTTCGACATGCCAGAGATTAGTGCTTCAGGCGATTTCGACATGCCAGAGATTAGTGCTTCAGGCGATTTCGACATGCCAGAATTTACCGCTTCGGGTGATTTTGACATGCCAGAGATTAGCGCTTCGGGTAATTCTGACGTGTCAGAGATTAGTGCATCAGAAGACTTTGGTATGGCTGAATATACTACTAATCGCCAAGAACAACCTACATCTGAGAATGCTACACCAGCTAGTGGTAATGGGAAAAAGTATGTAGGGGCGATCGCCCTATTAGGAGCAGTGGCCGTTGCTGGTGGGGGCTGGTTTATGTTCGATCGATCCGCTCAGGAACAAAAATTAACCGAAGCTCAGGCAGTAGTGGCCAAAACAATCGATCCGCAACAGTTAGCTAAGCTAGATGCGCTCCAAGATGCCCATGCACAGCTGAAGAAAGCAGAGACTCTATTGGAAGAAATTCCTAATCGTCCTGGTTCTTACCACGAGCAAGCTCAGGCGCAATTACAATTGCTAAAGCCAAAGCTACAAGAGCTTGATGCCAAACTCAACATCGAAAAGCCTGCGATCGATAAACTTGAGAAAGCTAAGCAATTAGCCAAGGATGCCAGCATTATTGTCCAAAACCCTCCCCATAAGTCTGAGGTATGGCAAACTGCTCAGAACCAGTGGCAAGAATCGCTTAAACTTTTGGAGAGCATTCCCAAAAATAGTTTGGCGGCAGTAGAAGTACAGCAAAAACTAGAGTTGTATCGCAGCAACTACACAACCATTACAGGTCGCTTACAGACTCAAAAACAAATTGACTTTGCCGCAACACTTTGGCCTAATGGTGTTACCCCCGATCTGCAAGTATCCCTAAAACAGCTTAAAACCAGTAAAGTCCCTTATCCAGAATTCATTAACAATTGTATCTCCACCATTCGCCCGCGATTGAATGCTGGGGAACTACAGCAGAGAGGATTCCAACCAGATACTTTCTCTAAAGTCTTCTGTGAATATGTATCGTCTGCAAATTAGTTGCCATAAGGGTTATATTTCCGATGCCTGAAGTGGGTATTGTTATGCTTGTGCGGTCTTGTGGTGAGATTGCACAAATCACAAGCTCATTACTTCCAGGCAAATATGACCTACTCGCTGCGAATTGTGGATATGGCAGTATGCGATCGCCCCCGCGAACGGCTTTTAAGTCAGGGGGCACGTTATCTGGCAACTGGTGAGCTAATCGCTATCTTGCTAGGTACAGGCCAGGGTGGACAGGGCGATGGCAAATTGTCTGCGATCGGCTTAGGCCAGACGATCTTACAAACGATTGGCAAGGATTTTACTGACCCAGTCGCGGGGTTGCTCAATGTCTCGCCACAGGAATTAATGAAAATTTCTGGCGTGGGGCCAGCTAAAGCTACAACTATCTTGGCGGCGATCGAACTAGGCAAAAGAGCTTTCTGTGCGCGTCCACCTGATAAAGCCGAGATTACCGATCCCTCCGTCGCAGTTGCAGCTTTCAGTCAAGATCTGATGTGGCAGACACAAGAACGGCTGGCAGTTTTAATGCTAGATAATAGAAATCGGATTGTGGCGCAGCGCACGATTACAATTGGTACAGCCACAGAAACCCTAGCGCATCCCCGTGATATTTTTCGTGAGGTACTTAGAAGTGGTGCTATAAAGCTAATAGTTGCTCACAATCATCCTTCAGGCAATACCGATCCTAGCCCTGAGGATATTTCGCTCACACGGCAATTACTAGAGGCGGCACGCTTCCTTAATATTCCTCTGCTAGATCACTTGATTTTAGGAAATGGTGACTACCAGAGTATTAGAGAGGTGACAAATCTTTGGCAGGAGTACCCGCAAACCAGTTAAGTGCGGTTGGCTTCGCCGTCTCGGAGAGAGTCTTCTTACCCACAGATCGGTTCGCCAACAGCCATAATGTCAAATCTTATCTACCTTTCTAAATCCGATCTCAAAGTTGCCCAGTCTTGCCCCACTAAGCTTTATTACAAAAAACAAGGCTACCCCACAGTCAATACCTACGATAACTACGCCAAGATGTTGGTTGACGGAGGATTTATCGTCCACCAGATGGCACGGTTGCTATACCCAGATGGCAAGGCGATCGCCGCAGATCCTGATTTAGTAAGCAATCCACAGAATGTTATTGAGGAATGCATTAAATTAACCAAGCAGGAACTCAAAAAGGAAAATGTAATCCTGTTTGAGCCAGTTATTTACGTAGGGAATAAACTTGCAAGAATAGATATCTTAATTAAACAGGGCGATCGCATTGAGACGATCGAAGTAAGATCCAAGGCATTTGACAGCAAAGAGAATGCCGAACTGATTAGTTCTAGAGGCATCAATATCTTCAGGAATAAAAGAGATGGTCGGGTATCTAGTGCCTGGAAATCTTGTATAGCTGATGTTAGCTATCAGACCTATGTACTTCAGGAAATGCTAGAGAAGGAAATGGGATTGAATATAGAAGTTCATCCATATCTGCTTTTGCCCGATAAAGTAAAAACCACGGAGATCGAAGGCCTGGCATTTGATTTTCAGATTCGAGAAGTTAAGTCACGCAATTCCTTCTCTAAGTTTAATAATGTTGAGGTTGATTTCTCAGGCGATCTCAAGCAGCTACAAGACAACCATATTCTGACACTGGTAAGCATAAAAGACGAAGTATTAGAAGTGATGCCGTCGGTAATTGAGACAGCTGAGATATTTGTGGAAAGCTTGGTAAAGGGCGGACAAAAGATTGAAGTACCAATTAACAAAAACTGCAAAAACTGTGAGTTTAGGGGTGACAACCTTGATGCTAGAGACGGCTTTAGAGAGTGTTGGGGAAAACTAGCGGATGTAGAGCCACATATCCTCGACCTCTATCATATGGGTCGGATTGGCGGTCACGAAAGCCCTGTTGTGAACGAACTGATTCAACAGGGGAAAGTCAGTATGTATGACATCCCAACGGAATGCTTTGACGATCTGACCTATAGCTTTAGGCAATTAGTCCAACTTGAACATACAAGCAAAAACTCGGAATGGATTTCCGAGGTTTTGCCCAAAATTCTATCGAAATTCGAATATCCACTACATTTTATTGACTTTGAAACCTCGCGTATGACCGTGCCTTATGATGTGGGGATGCGCCCCTTTGAGCAAGTGGCTTTTCAGTGGAGCTGCCACACAATTAGTCAACCAGGCGAACCACCCATACATTCTGACTGGCTGGCATCAAACAATGAATTCCCCAACTTTAGCTTCGCCAGAGCGTTAATGGAACAACTTGGCGATCTCGGTACAATCTTCACTTGGGCACCTCATGAAAATAATGTATTAAAAGATATCTACGCGCAAATGGAGATATACGATTGCAGCGATCGCGAACTTAAGACATGGTTACGCAACACTGCCAGAGTAGATCGCAACAGCAAATCGCGGCTAGTAGATATGAATGCCATGACTCTACAACACTATTTCCATCCACTGATGAAGGGTAGAACTTCCCTGAAAACTGTTTTGCCCGCAATTTGGACGACTAACTCCTATTTGCACAAGTTACCGTGGCTAGCTGGATATCTCAAGGAAGTAGATGGCAAAATCCTCAATCCTTATGAAGTTCTGCCAGAAATAGAGATATTGGGAAAGTCAGTCTTAATTAATGAGGGGACTGGAGCAATGCTAGCCTACCAAGAAATATTGCACGGTCAGGATCGCGATCACCCAGAAGTAATCGCCAAGTGGCACGAACTGCTTAGACAATACTGTTGCCTAGATACCATGGCAATGGTAATTGTCTGGATGCATTGGTGTTACTTGGTTTCTAGGGGAGAATAGGAATATCCCTAGTGACAACTCCCGTTGTTGACCTGAGTACAGGTACAACATGGGCTTCACAGCTACTCCAGCTATTGCTTTCGGAAACTCGCTGTGCTTTAACCACGGGATGCCCTCCCGCCGCAGACAACAGGGAAACCTCGAAAGGATTTGTTTATCTGTTGTAATTCTACGAGAATATTTCACTATTGG
>JANMRU010000366.1:0-13393 GCA_031388585.1 Pseudanabaena sp. SOY_30_concoct_251
GTTGCTGATGCCATAGTTTGGGATCGCGACAAAATTGTGCTGATCCCCGATCACTATATCTTCACTCAGGATGCCCGCGCCAATCGTAACGTCGATATTTTGCGGGAATTTGCGAAGGAGCAGGGCATCAAATATTTCTACGACATTACCGATCTATCTAACTTTAAGGCCAACCCTGACTACAAGGGCGTTTGTCATGTTGCCCTAGCCCAAGAAGGTCATACTCGTCCTGGTGAAGTACTATTTGGGACTGACTCTCACACCTGCAATGCCGGTGCGTTCGGTGAGTTTGCTTCAGGTATAGGTAATACCGATGCGGCCTTTGTGATGGGTACAGGAAAGCTGCTGCTCAAAGTGCCGGCCTCGATGCGGTTTGTCTTTGATGGCGAGATGCCCCCTTATTTGCTGGCTAAAGATTTGATTTTGCATGTAATTGGCGATATTGGGGTTAGTGGTGCTAACTATCGCTCCTTGCAGATCGAGGGCGACGCGATCGCACGCATGACAATGGAAGAGCGCATGACTCTTTGTAATATGGCGATCGAAGCAGGCGGCAAGAATGGCGTAATCGCTCCCGACCAAACAACATTTGACTATGTGCAAGCTCGGACGGATAAACCCTTTGAGTCGTTATACGCTGATGCTGATGCCAGTTACTACCACTACAAGCACTATGACGTTTCGACCCTAGAGCCAGTCGTGGCTAAACCCCACTCTCCTGATAATCGTGCGCTGGTCAGCGAGTGCAAAGATGTCAAGATCGATCGCGTTTATATTGGCTCTTGCACGGGTGGGAAAACGACTGACTTCATAAATGCCGCAAAACTACTGAAGGGGCAACAGGTAAAGGTGCCAACTTACCTTGTCCCTGCGACCCAAAAAGTGTATGAGGATCTGTTCTCTGAGAAGATTGATGGCATTACTTTATCTGAGATTTTCTTGGAAGCTGGATGCATTGAACCTGCGGCTCCCTCCTGTGCTGCTTGCCTTGGCGGTCCTCAAGATACTTTTGGCCGACTGAATGAACCAGAGGTATGCGTCTCTACCACCAATCGCAATTTCCCAGGTCGCATGGGTAACAAGCAAGCGCAAATTTATCTAGCTTCACCCTACACAGCCGCAGCGTCAGCCCTAACGGGCTTTGTCACCGATCCTCGCGAGTTCATGGCTTAGCCACCAGGTTCACGCGAAATTACAGCGCTCTTCAATTAGGTTAGGACGGCGTGGAGGGCTAGAGAACACCTTCGTGGGGGCAATGCCCCCCACACCTCCAATTGAAATTTCTCCTGCAGCAGTTTTCGATAGAGTCCACCACAAAAAATAGGTCGCAGGGGCGTAGCCCCCGCATGGGTTTTAGTCATTATTTTTAAGGTTTCAAAGCGATTTTACCTCGATCGAATACCTTCCCATCCGTGCCTACGGCTTCTGTGACGATCTGACGATCGTAAACCTCCACTACGACAAAACTGCGCTTGGCGATCGCATAGGCAGTAGTAGCTTGCTTGCTGACAGGACGAGTATGCGAACCGCCACCATGCACGATGTAGGTCGTTCCTTGGATATCTTTCGATCGCTCGTAATCGTGGTCATGACCGCAGAGATAAAGCTGCACGTTGTACTTGGCAAACAAAGGCGAGAGATCGTCGATAAATGCTTGTGTATTGCCATAGTGGCCAGAAGAATAAATGGGATGATGCCCAAACACGATTTTCCAAGCAGCATCACTGGCCGCTAAATTTTCTTCCAACCAGGCTAACTGCTTCTTCCAGGGACTATTCACATTGGTATCAATACCAAAGAATTGCACTATCCCTTGACGGAAGGTGTAATAACGGTCTGGCATGTTGAAGGGAGCGTAGTTGATTTGAGGCACTCCATTCTCAGTCATGATGTCGTGGTTGCCGAGTACAGCGTGAAATTCTACACCTTTTGAGAGTAATGGTTTGTATGGCTCTTCAAAAACACTCTTCACTCTATCAATCTCACCATTGGGATAAATATTGTCGCCAGCGAGGATAACTAGAGGATAGGCTTTTGACTCGTAATATTTTGCCATAGCATCCGAAACAGCATACTGACCTGAGTCGCCTGTACCTGTATCGGCGATCGCGGCAAATCTTAGTAGAGGTTTCTTACTTGCTTTAGCCGCTGCTTGAGCTGGTTGCTGATCATAAGTAGTATCTGGAGATTTTGCCTCTGTTTGCAGTTCTGGACTTCCTTGAGACTGGGATTTAGTGAATTGTGCAATCGCACCACCTGTGGCAGCAGCCCCAAGTCCAGTTCCTAAAAGGAGCATCATGCGTCTGCGTTTCATTGACATAAAGCGCGATCTCTAAACTAAACGTTTACTTTAAAGATATTATGCCAGACAGTTTGCGATCGCCTTGGAAAAGCATTAATCCTGACATAACCCATAGCCATATCGATGCGGGTATATTGGGTTAGGAGATATTTACTAGGTAGTTAAGACTCATGGGAAATGCCAAGAACGAGTTTGAAATTAATAAAACTGAGGAAGAGTGGCGGCAAATCCTAACGCCAGAACAGTTTCAGGTACTGCGCAAGCACGGTACTGAACGCGCTCGTACTAGCCCTTTAGATAAGATCTATGACAAGGGTACTTATTTTTGTGCGGGATGCGATCTGCCGCTGTTTACCGCAGGCACCAAATTTGATAGTGGGACGGGTTGGCCTAGCTTCTTCGAGCCAATTGATGGGGCGATCGCTACATCCACCGATCGTGCTTTGTTTATGACCAGGGTTGAAGTTCACTGCCATCGTTGTGGTGGGCATTTGGGACATGTATTTGATGACGGCCCAGCCCCAACTGGTAAACGCTATTGCATGAACGGTGTGTCGATGAAGTTTGTAGAGGATTAAAATTATGATTTTTGGTGCGGATGTACTTGCATGGTATGCACAGCAAAGTGTATCCGCACTTCTTTTGATTGACGGCATTATTTACACCCTAAAAAACTCTAAAATCCTAGGGTAGACAAGCAGTATAAAAAGAAGTTTATGAAAATTTTGGTCATGGGTGGCACGCGCTTTATGGGCGTGGCTCTGACGAAGAAACTGGTAGCTGAGGGGCATGAAGTCGTATTGTTTAATCGCGGCAATAAGCCTGCACCCATCGAAGGTATTAGGGTAATTAAGGGCGATCGCACCGACGCGCCACAACTCAAAGCGCAACTCAGCGGCGAGCAATTTGATGCGGTGTTTGATAACAATGCCCGCGAACTGACCGATACCCAGCCTCTCGTGGAAATATTTCGCGATCGCATCCAACATTATGTCTACATGAGTTCGGCAGGCGTATATCAGGAATCCGATCTGCTACCCTATACAGAAAGTGATGCCACCGATCCAAAAAGTCGCCATAAGGGGAAACTGCATACCGAGGCATATTTAAGCGAAGCCTTTAACAGTTATGGATTCCCATATACTTCCATTCGTCCTACCTATATCTATGGGCCTCAGAACTACAACGATCTAGAAGCCTGGTTTTTTGATCGCATAGTGCGCGATCGTCCCATTCCCATTCCCGGTAATGGGAAATTTATTACCCAACTCGGTCACGTTGAAGATCTAGTCGCAGCAATGGTCAAAGTCTTGGGCAATCCCCAAGCGATCGGCCAAATCTACAATGTATCCGATCTTCGCTATGTCACGTTTGATGGGCTAGCTAAACTCTGCGCTGCCGCCGCAGGTAAATCGCCAGAAGCACTCCAAATCGTGCACTACAATCCCAAAGAGTTTGACTTTGGCAAGCAAAAAGCCTTCCCATTCCGATTGCAACATTTTTTCACTTCTGTCGATAAAGCGATCGCAGATTTAAACTGGCAGCCACAATTTGATTTGTTGGCAGGTTTGGGAACTTCATTCCAACAAGACTATTTAGCCTCGGGCCGCGATCGCGCCAGCATGGACTTTGGGTTGGATGACACGATCTTGGCAAAAGCAAAGGGCTAAATATCGAGGTTGGGGATACGGGGCACAGAATTGAGCAAATCCTTGGTATATGAATGCGTCGGATTCCCTAAAACACTTTCTGTAGAACCTTGTTCGACAATCTTGCCATATCTCATTACGGCAATGCGGTTGCAGAAAAACTGAGCCACTCCCAAATCGTGAGTGATAAACATGTAAGTCAGGTTAAATTCCTGCTTCAGTTCTAGCATCAGTTGCAGAATCTGATTCTGAATCGTTGCATCCAACATGCTAACGGGTTCATCGCAGATTAGAAAGCGCGGCTGCGTAATTAGGGCACGGGCGATCGCTACTCTCTGTAACTGTCCACCTGAGAGATCTCGCGGCAACCGTGAGGCTAGCTGACTAGATAGTTCTACCCTTTCTAGAATGGATAGGACTTTTTCTTCTGCGGTAGCTCGGTTAGGTACTAGTTTATGGATGAATAGAGGATCGGCAATGCTTTGTAAAACCGTCATGTGAGGATTCAGACAAGCGCGCGGATCTTGAAAGATCATTTGGATTTGGGGTCTGATCCGCCGTAACTTTTCTGCCTTTAAACTGGTTAGCTCAATACCATCAAACTCCACCGAGCCGCGATCTGGCTTTACAAGCTGCAAAATTGCTCTACCTGTCGTGCTTTTCCCAGAGCCGCTCTCACCAATTACACCCAAAATATCACCAGGGAAAATCTGAAAACTCACATCATCCACAGCCCGCACCAGACCGTCAGAACGATCTAAGAAGCGAGCTAAAATTTTGCTACCCGTAACGTAATGCTTCGTCAAGTTGCTGACTTTGAGTAGAGGTTTAGTAGATATAGGCACTAGAGTTGGGGGATTGCCTGGACTGACTTCTCGCCCCATACCATTTGATTTCCCAGTCATAGGAATGACAGCATCAGCATGGTCAACGCGCTTACCATTCCCACTACTCGGCACTCTCATATCCTTAAAGTGGATTGCTGAACCTAGTAGTTTCTGGGTATAGGGGTGCTGAGGATGGCGGAAAATTTGTTGCGAAGTGCCTGTTTCGACGATCGCGCCATCGTACATCACAGCAATGCGATCGCAGTATTGCGCGACTAAACCCAAATCATGGGTGATCAGCAGCAAGCCCATATTTCGACTCTGCCGCAGATTTGTCAGCTCCTGTAAAATCTCTGTGGCGACTGTAACATCAAGACTGGTGGTTGGTTCGTCAGCGATCAGTAGAGCTGGATTTAAGAGCAGCGATAGAGCAATCATGACGCGCTGCCGCATACCACCGCTAAACTCGTGGGGAAACTGACGTGCGCGCTTAGGATCGATGCGTACCGCAGCAAGTGCCTGGTGAAGATCTTGCAACGCCTGACGGCGCGCGCGTCCAGGGCAGTGCGATCGCAATACTTCCAGACCATGCGCCTCAATCGTCATCAGGGGATTCAGCCGTGTCATCGGATCCTGGAAGATCAGAGCCACTTTTTCACCACGCAGATGCCTGAGTTGTCCCGCCGATAAATCCATCACAGATGTATCGTCAATCGAGATTTGTCCAGATACCTGAGCGTGACTCGGTAATAGTTGGATTAGCGATCGCCCTAAAGTAGACTTGCCCGACCCACTTTCACCCACCAGCCCTAAACTCTCACCCGCCTGAACCTCTATGCTGACATGCTCTACGGCCGGCAAAGCGGAGCCATAACTAATAACTAAATCTTTAACTTCTAACAGCATAGGTACTTACAAAAACCAACCATAGCTGTGCAGCCCTTTACCCAGGAGGTTAACGCCTAGATAGCATGTCCAAATCACGAATAATCCTGCACTAGCAAGCAGTGCGGGCTTGCGACCTTGCCAACCCTTAGTAATGCGCGTATGCAAATAGGCTGCAAATACTAGCCAGGTAATCAGCGACCAGGTTTCCTTCGGGTCCCAGCTCCAGTAGGAACCCCACGCCTCATTTGCCCACACCGCACCAGCAATAATGCCAATCGTGAGTAGAGGGAAGCCAAGCCCAATCGTGCGATAGCTGAGGTTATCCAGCGTTTCGCCCAGACTGAGCCGTTGCAAGGATAGAGGTTGCCATTGGGCAGCCTGTTTATCCATCACTAGGGTTGAGGTGGCGCTACCATTACCATTAGCTGATGACGACGCTGCTGCAACCTTGAATTCTTCTGTACGAATGCTAACAGCATCCTTAAAAGCAACAGTGTGATTTAACCGACTACGATCGTTGCCAAAAGCACTACCTTGCAGAATTACTTCTTCACCACGAGTCACAATTAAAAAGGCGATCGCCAGCAAACTACCTACCATCAAGGCAGAATAGCTAAGCAGCATCACCGTAACGTGCATCATCAACCAATTTGACTTTAAGGCCGGCACTAATGGTGCAGACATTTGCATATCATCGGGCAAGACGAGCGCCGCAAAAGCCGTAATGCTCATGGCAATTGGCGCGGTAAAGGCTCCGATCAGATTTTTACCATTGATATTTCGCTTACCGATGCTCTGAGCTACCAAGTGCATGGCGGTAATTCCCCATGCTAGGAAGAACAACGACTCATAAAGGTTGCTGAGGGGAAAATAGCCAGCATCTATCCACCGCGCTCCCAGCAGCGTAGCAATGCTGAGGTTGGCAATTACCATGCCGGCTGTACCAAGGGGAAGCAAATAGGGAATGGAAGGGAACGCGACACTAACCCAATACACCAGCATAGTTATGAATAGGATGGCAAATGAGATATTGTCTAGAAGGCTTTGTAGTTCGACAAGTTGCATTTCGTTGCGTGTTCTCCGGACTAGTTAGATCAATTCTACCCAATCCCCACCAATACTTCGGACAGTTTTTGGGAAAGGTTAGATGTGATAGACAAAAGCGCTATTTACCGAATAGGGTAAAAGTAAGGACAACGTACCCAGATAAACAGCCATGGGAACATTTTACCTCAATGAATCTAATGGAAGTATCGCATCTTAACACTGGGGTGATTATACAGAAAGTTTTTGGGTGACTCCACTATTTGAGATCGAAGACGCAATGCTTCAAAGATGGCATTTGGGTGCGTACTTGCTCTAAGCGAGAGGGGTTGATTTCGGCGATCGCCAAACCAATCTGATCGCCAGCATCTGCCAGCACTACTCCCCATGGATCGACAATCATGGCATGGCCGTGGGAGTGACGACGAGGGTTATGCTTTCCTGCCTGAGCTGCTGCAATTACATAGCAAGTATTTTCGATTGCCCTTGCCTGTAATAGAACCTGCCAGTGATCCTTACCCGTATAGGCTGTAAATGCGGCTGGTACAAATAGAACGTTGGCTCCATTCTTAGCAAGATAGCGATATAGTTCGGGAAAGCGCACATCATAGCAAACCGATAGACCGAGATTGCCCAACTTTTCTGAGTGGTAAACCTGAGGCGGTTCGGAGCCTGCCACGATCGTCTCGGATTCACGATAGGTATTGCCATCGGGTAAATCGACATCAAATAGATGCATCTTGCGATATCTGGATAGCTCTTCCCCCTCTGGCCCAACTAGCAGGGCTGTATTAAACATCTTACCTGTTGTGCCATTTGCTCCATCTTCGGCTGGGACTGGGAATCCGCCTCCTAGGATAGTCACTTGGTAGCGTTGTGCCATTGTCACCAAAAACTGCTGACTGGTCTCGGCAATTTTCTTTGCCAAGAGTACCTTGGCTTCTTCGTCCCCCAGAAAGGCAAAATTTTCGGGCAAGCAGATTAGTTCAGCTCCACGATTAGTCGCAAGCTGGATCAGTTCCTCTGCTTGGGCGAGATTTTTATTCAAGTCCGGTAGACTTGTCATTTGTACAGCAGCTGCTAAGTATGGCTTCATCTCAATAATTAATATTTATTCTGGGAATTTTGGTATTGGGTTAAGACCACGCATCATCATTATTGCTGCGATCCTCAAGGGGAGGCGTTCTGCCATCCTGGTTAGTCGGCTGCTCTGATGTCGATTCTGATGTCGATTCTGGTTTCAATTCTGGTGCGGTTTGGCTATCGTTAGTAGCATCTGATGTCGATTCTTGGAGTTCCTCAGATAATTCTTTTGGTTCGCTTACTTGCTCTTCGGCGATCGCATCGGTTTCTGGGCGCTCTTTTATCTCTTCTCTGATTTCTTCGGTGGCGATCGCTTCAACTGGCGGTGCTGTATCCACTCCCTCGGTTTGATTGGTTTCATGTTCTGGAACGTCTGCCGAAGTATGGACGGGAAGATCTGGAGTAGCTTTTGGTGCGGTAGATTTACTTGGAGATTTACTTGGAGATTTACTTGGTAATAATGTCGAAACTTTATTCAGTAGCCTAGAGAATCTATCACTCACGCCCGACAATTGCGCAAACAAAGGTTTTATCTTGTCAGCAATAGTTTGTTTTGTCTCTGAAGTAGGCAATTGTGCTGGCTCTGGTTGGTCGGTAATTAGTTCCGCAGTTTGCTGGATTGGTTCTAATGAGTCTGTCGCAAAATCTAGTAATTGCGGCGATCTAATTCCCACAATCGTAAAATCCTTGCTGATGCGATCGCTTTCGTAAGGCTTGAGGCTATTAAATTCCGAAGGCGGGACAAGCATGACTCTAGCGGCAGCGATCCCCATTTGTAATAACAGATTGCCAATGAGAAAAAAGACCTCTGCCCAAAGGATACCAAAAAGACGTAATACTGACGGGAACGGCGCTATATCCGCTGCCAGAGGAGCCGATATGTAGATCTGGCGAAACACAACGTAAAGGAAAACACCTACAACCACTGCGACCCAAGCACCCGTATACCAGCCATTGATACGACGTCTCAAGACAGATAGCACTCGTTTTTGACTATCGCTTAGTTCATTGGCAGGCTTAGCCAAACCCCAAAGACTAAACGGATAGAGCGGCTTCTGCCACTGTATCCATATCGTCAATGCGATCGGAGGTAATCCCAGGACGATCGTCTCTAGCCAACCTGGAAATACTGGATCTCCAACAGCTAGCCCCATCATGCATAGCACCATGACTAGTGGTAATGCGGCAAGCAGGGCAATATGAATTAGAAGAAACGGTTCTGTCTTCTGATATGTTGATGACAAGAGTGAGTCGCCAAGGTTTTGTTGAGACATAGCATTAGTTGGTGCAGTCAGGATTGAGGCAGTACTAGACATCTTGGAAAAGTTAGTTTTATTCCCGAAATGCCTTGTCCAGACTTTTGTATTTTATACAGGCTATGCCAACATTGCTGAAAATTTCGACCTAGGGTTCTAAATATCGTGTTTAGCTTTTAGCTGGAAATTTTGCAAGCTATGGTAAAAAAGTATTTTGATCGCAGTAATCCCGCAGCCATGTTCTCACGGCATCGGCGATCGCGCCATCGCTGACATCTTGGGGTGGTGAGTTGCCTATGCGTGTAAATGCCATTGCTAACCGCCATCCTCTTCGAGTACTTGTCAAAAATAACCAGTAGGCTTTTTTAGTGGTATCTAGTTTGCCCGCAGGTCTTTCCAGGAGTGTGATAAGTAATTGCTTAGGATCGCCTGCGCTCGAGATCGCCCGATCGCCGAACACTAAAGGCAATGGCTCTACTTCGGGTACACCCACCGCTACCACTTGCGATTTAAAGCCTAGGCGCGTATAAGTACGGGTGAGGTAGCCCTGGATATCCTTGGCGATCGCCGTAGATAGGTCAGTAAAATTAGCTGGGCAAATTCGCTTATTAATGTAATTTGGTGGGTGCTCGCTGCGATCGTTACTAGCAATTACTGGCATCGCGGCCAGGCTAATTTGCAGGCTTAAACTGCTAAAACCGATGCCTAGACTTGAACTTAACCCCAGTATTAAGGTTTTAACCGATGCCACAATTTGCATAAAGCGATCTGGAGTTACCGAGTATGTAGTAGGCGACATCGCATAGTCCTGTGGGGTGTTTCGAGCTTAGGGTTATCATGGTAGGGCTGAACCCATCTTTGCGGCGCATTCATGTGAATTCTTTAAATCTTAACGAGCTATTCCCCTTTCAATTAGACCAATTTCAGAAAAATGCGATCGCCGCACTAGATGCTGGTAAGTCTGTGGTTGTCTGTGCCCCTACAGGGTCGGGTAAAACCCTGATCGGAGAATATGCCATATATCGAGCTTTGGCAGACGATCGCCGTGTATTTTATACCACGCCGCTCAAAGCACTTTCTAATCAAAAATTTCGGGATTTTCGCGATCGCTTCGGCATCGAGCAAGTAGGACTCTTAACAGGCGATACTTCGATTAATCGCGATGCCTCCGTCCTGGTGATGACGACAGAGATATTTCGCAATATGCTTTATGGCACCGCGATCGGAGAAGTGGGTGCATCATTACTGGGAGTAGAGGCGGTGGTGCTGGATGAATGCCACTATATGAACGATCGACAGCGTGGAACAGTTTGGGAGGAATCGATCATCTACTGTCCACCAGAGATCCAATTACTAGCCCTATCAGCAACAGTCGAAAATAGCGGCCAACTAACTGATTGGATCGAGCGCGTACACGGGCCAACGGAGCAAATATATTCTGACTTTCGCCCTGTGCCCCTGCAGTTTCATTTTTGCCACCCCAAAGGACTATTTCCACTTCTGGATGAAACACAGAAAAAAATCAATCCAAAGCTAAAGCTGAATCCCAGGTTCAAGAAACCTGCAAATGCCTCAGAAAATGGCAAGGGAAGGCCACCTCGGCAGGAATCGCCCAGTATTGTTTTCGCACTCTCGCAACTGCACCAGCGAGATATGCTACCAGCCATTTACTTTATTTTTAGTCGGCGTGGCTGCGATCGCGCCGTCACCGATCTTGGTAACCTCTCGCTGGTCAACGATGCTGAGGCAGCTCAACTCAAGAGCCAGATTGATGTTTTTTTAGCTGGAAACCCTGAAGCTGGACGGGTAGGACAGATAGAGTCGTTATATCGCGGCATTGCCGCCCATCACGCAGGTATTTTGCCTGCCTGGAAGGGACTAGTCGAAGAACTATTTCAGCAGGGATTGATCAAGGTAGTATTCGCTACCGAAACCCTGGCGGCGGGTATTAATATGCCGGCCCGCACAACCGTGATCTCTAGTCTCTCTAAGCGCACCGATCGCGGCCACCGCTTACTTACAGCCTCAGAGTTTCTGCAAATGGCGGGGCGCGCAGGTCGGCGCGGCATGGATGCCATTGGTTATGTCGTGACGATGCAAACCCCCTTTGAAGGGGCAAAAGAAGCTGCATACCTCGCCACTGCCCATGCCGATCCCCTCGTGAGTCAATTTACGCCCAGCTATGGCATGGTACTTAACCTGCTACAAACTCATAGTATCGAGCAAGCCAGAGAATTGATTGAGCGCAGCTTTGGGCAGTACCTAGCAGATTTGATCCTATTACCGCAGAAGCAAAACCTGGGTGAGATCGTCACCGAGATCGCTCGCCTGGAGAAAGAACTAGCCGGCATTGATGTCAGCTTACTAGACGAATATGAAAAACTGCGCGCGTGTCTACGTGAAGAGCGTCGCTTGCTCAAAACCCTCAGCCAGCAAGCTGAAGAGCTGAGAATGCGCGAACTGTCAGCTCATGTTCCGTTTATGCTCACAGGTACGGCGGTAACTATTCGTTCACCCAAGGGTATGCTAATCCCATCAATACTGGCAGCCAAGGTGCCTGGAGCAGGTAAATTTCCCTGGTTGGTTTGTCTCGGCCAGGATAATCGCTGGTACGCGATCGCCTACAAAGAGGTTGTGGCGATCGGAGGTGTATGGTTAGAAGCAGACATTAACATTCCGCCCGAAATGGTCGTTAGACCAGGACAGACCATAAGCGGTGATGAAGCTAGTGGCCAAATTGCGGCTAGTATTCCCTTACTGGATCTGCCGCCAGATGCCCCCGAAGTTCAACAGCAAAGCGATCGGGTCTTGGCCCTGGAGATGCAGTTGGTAAACCACCCCGTTGAAACCTGGGAGAATCGTAGTAATACGATCAAAAAAGTTCGTAAGCTAGAGCAGCTAAAGCGCGAGATTGAGTTCAAACGCAGCGTACTTGACGAGCGACGGCAGAAGTACTGGCATGAGTTTCTCAGCCTTGTAAATGTTTTGCAGCACTTCGGTTATCTCAATAATGTCCGACCGACTGAAGCTGGAAATGTGGCGGCAGCGCTACGTGGCGATAATGAGTTATGGTTAGCGATGGCTATGCTTTCTGGTGAGCTAGACGAACTAGAGCCGCATCACCTGGCAACAGTTTGCGCCGCGATCGTCACCGAAAACAACCGTCCTGACACCTGGACGGACTTGGGCATCTCTCCTGCTGTCGAAGAAACTCTGGGTAGTTTACGTGGAACTAAGCAACAACTGATTAAAAAGCAGCAACGGCAAATGCTGACAATCCCAGTGTGGCTGGAACATGAATTAGTTGGTATTGTGGAACAGTGGGCATTAGGCATGGAGTGGGTAGAATTATGTAGTCACACTAGTTTGGATGAGGGTGATGTGGTTCGTATATTGAGGCGTACTATAGACCTGCTTTGTCAGATTCCCCATGCACCAAAATTGTCAAATCAACTAATCCAAAATGCAAAACGGGCAATTCAGTTAATAGATCGATTCCCCGTCAATGAGATAATTTAGTTTATATGGAAGCTTAGGGTGGGGGACAGACACATAGGTCTGCCCGTACAAATTTATCTGTGAAGGGTTTGGGTTGCTAGAGACCCATATTAGTGCTTAAGTTTGTTGATCGTTGCTAGTTAGTATTATTGAGGTATTTTAATGCGCCAAAATTTCTTCTGCCAATTTTTCTGCTTAGGAGCAATACTGGCATCAACAGTCCACATATCGCCGGCAAACGCTGAAATGCAGAAGGAAGGGATTAATGGTAGTCAATTAGAAGTCGCATCTGATCCTGAAATATTAGCTGAAACATTAGTAACACAACAATCGACTTTCCCAACTACTTCTCCAACTAACGCAAATCCTAATTTTACAACTAGATATCAACCCAGGATCTCATCTCAACTCGTCACAGTGGTGCGGGGTGATGCGACAGAGTGGAATAATATCTCATCTGCACTGATGGGAACAAACTATAAAGTCTTACCGCTTGAAAACCTGAATAAACAAGCACTTGCGGATGTGAGACTTCTCTTGTTACCGAATCTGCAAACTTTGTCAGTTGCCCAGGTTGAGACTGTAAGTGAGTGGGTAATTAATGGCGGTAGGCTGATTGTGACTGGCCCCATTGGGCAAAAATCTCCCCCTGATGTCCAGGCAAAATTACGTAGTCTGCTTGGTGCATATTGGCATGGCCATTTGGCTGAACCGACAAATTTACTTGTGCGATCGGATATGTCCTATAGCTGGGCGCTCTCTGTGCCTAGAGTAAATACCACAACAGTTGATAGCGGTGGTACGCTGAAGTTAAGTAGCAGTAAGACTTTACCTGTTGCCTATTGG
>JANMRU010000388.1:0-4160 GCA_031388585.1 Pseudanabaena sp. SOY_30_concoct_251
CCAATAGCACTTGCAAGATATTTATCTTCAGGGTTTGATTTGAGAAGTTCATATCCTCTGATATAAGCCTCTTCTAATTGCCCTTCTTTTCTTAAAGATTCAATATCTACAAAGTTTATTGCCTTTTCCAATTCAGAAGTCAATCATCTCAATAATTGGTTAAGACGAAATATCTTTAAACGTGGTGATAGTATTAGTTCGGGCGATATTGTACATATCCACAACAGTTTTTATTTAGAAAATAAAGATGATTTTGATCGTCCTATTTATGTATCAAATGACTCATTTGCCGAGGTAATAGAAGTTAATCAAAATGTTGAACCATTGCTACAACCTCTTAAAGGACGTGAAAATCCTATTATAGTTTCTTTTTTGAGAATTAAAGTAAGATTGCTTCAAGATCTAAAAGAAACTGAGTTTTTCTGTCTCAAGAACTATTTGTATGCTGACAAACCTGAACTTGACAAAGATACTCTTGTGGCACTATATGTTTCTAGAAAAGCAGAATTTGATAGAGGTTGGAAAAATAGTAATTCAGGTAATGCAGAAGAATCCAATTATAGTTTTGAATTATCCAAATTTCTTCGTAATGATCCCTATTTTAATGCTGCTCGATTAAGATTTGGATATGCACTAACGTTACATCGCGCTCAAGGACAGCAATTTAAAACTATCTTTGCAAATATGGATATTGAACAAGGAAAAACAAGTGAATCATATTTTCGTTGGGTTTACACTTTGCTTTCAATACCTCAAGAACAGATCATTTTGTCAAATATACCCAAAATCACACCTTTTTATAAGGTTATTTGGGATAGTACGCAGGGAAGACTTGACTCTGTTTGCCCTATTAATTTGATAGCCTTTGACCCTGATGCTGAAGCAGGTAATAGTAGCATCTCAAGATTCCCTATCCCTGACAGGACTCTAAGAAATCTTTATCTGTACATTGTAGATAGCATCAAATCTGAAGGAATTAATGTATGTTCCTACAAGCATCATAATTACCAAGAGGTTTATGATTTTGAGGATAGAGTGAATCAAGCTTCTTGTTCTCTCCGATTACATTATAATAGTAAATATCAAATTACAAGAATTGAATCAATTAGATCGGAACCAGTCGAATTTGCATCTACAGTTCAGGGTCTAATTACATCAAGCGTTCGCTTAGAAACAGATTTCCTTAAGCAAGTCTACAATTTGCTTAAGGAAAAGCTCGCCACAAGCAAGATACTGATTCAAAGTATTGAGCATCATAACTTTCAAGAAGTTTACTATCTTAAGTTGGAAGATGAAAACTTGAAGTTGCGAATCAATTATGATGGTGATGGATTTATCACCAAAGTTGCTCCTTTAGGATACACAAATATTAAAATTGTTGAAGCAGTTCGTTTGGGGTTGGAGTTGTAAAAATGTCACTAGCAAAGGAAATTACAGCTTTAAGAAAAGAAGGGCAATTAGAAGAGGCTTATATCAGAGGATATGAACTTCTCAAATCAAACCCTGAAGATAAATATCTTGCAAGTGCTATTGGATGGGTACTTTATGAAAAAGTTAAAAACTTAGTTGCTGAGACTAAAAAATCCCAGTCCGTAAATGAGGGATCCTCAAACAATCTCAGGAAAATACTTTTAGAATATGCGAAACTTGAGGTTACTCGACCAGATCTTCTTTTTAGCCTTCTATTATCTCAAGTTCTTCAATTTCCAAGTGAACTTAAGTTTCTGCCTAAATTTATGATGTGGGCTAGAGTTAATAGCTTCAGAGCAGAGGACTTTCAGACGCAGACTGGTAATGACGATAAAGTATTTGAATCATTAGTTGAAAAAGTAGCTAGAAATACTGGTAAGATTTCTCGTGATTTAACCTCGCAAGATTATCCCGAACTTAGAGAAGTACAAGATTTCGCTATTACGTTGATAGATTTTGCTCTTGAAAAAGCTAAGGTTCAAAAACCAGAATGGCTTAATTATCACAAAGCTCTGCTACTTCATCAATTAGGAAAGTCAGAAGATTCTCAGAAACTCTTGATTTCTTTCGTACAACAAAAAAGAAGTGACTACTGGACTTGGCATGCTCTAGCTAAAGTTGTTGAAACTTCTAATTCTAATCTTGCTCTAGCATTATGTGCAAAAGCTTGTTTGACCTGTAAGGATGAGAACTTTGGAGTTAATGTTTTTGAGGATCTGAGCTGTTTAGCATCGCAACAGAACGAAATACAAATTGCCAAATGGGCTACTAAACAAGCCTTCGATATTCGTAATAGAAATGGATGGAAAATTCCTCAGTCACTTCGTAATTTGCTAAATAGTGCTTGGTATGCTCATGATGAGAGTATGCCTGATGCAAAAGAGATATTATCTCGTTTAGCTGTAGATGCCGAAACAATTATTTGGTCACAATGTCCAAAATATGATGCTAACTATCTTGATATTTTCTTAACCAAAAAAGGAGCAAGAATGGTTAAATTTGCTCTGAGGTCTAATGGAGAAGCTCAAGAGATTGTCAGTCCTGAACGAGGTATGTTGAACAATTTAACTCTTACCTTTGGCGATCCTGTGATAGTGACTGTTGATAAAAGTGGTGATCGCCCAACAGTTGTTGCCGTTAAAAAACGCGAATTAGGTCAACCTTTTGATAGTATGCCTTGTAGGTCTGGTCAGTTTCAGCTCAAGCAAGGAGGATTTGGTTTTGTAGATAATGTTTATGTTCCACATGAACTAGCTAGCCAACTAAAGGATAACCAAATAGTTAATCTTGTTGCTGTGAAAAAATTAGACAAAAAGAAAAATCGGTGGGGGTTGACTGCGATCGCTATACTTGATGAATTAGGTTGATACCAAAAGATCAAAACTTTTATTTGTAGGCTGAGTGATGACTATTGCCGAGCCGTATAACAATCCGCTTGCACGCCGACTGTATCAAGATTGATTAATTGAGTCCGAGAACTCACTGGCGGCAATTGAAGCCTTCAACCAATATTGTTGTTTGTGTAGCTGTGTGAAGCAGTAATTGGCTATTAGCATTTTAAGCCAATTTCTTTGTTACTGAATCTGGCTCCTGATCCAACGACGGAATGTATCAATCAAATTTAGATAATCTGCTGTTGTTGTTTGCTCTAAAAAACTCTGAATTTCCAATAAAGGCAAATTGGGGAATGCTAAACTCTGGCTGCAGGAAATGTATTCTCGGTCGCGCAATTGATAAATCGCAAAAGCTTGCCCGTCATAGCACCAGATCTCAGGTATGCCCATACTGGCATAAACTGAAAACCGATCTCTGGAACTACTCGTAATGTCAATTTCAACTACTAAATCGGGTGGAGGATCTAGCTCTAGATTCAGTCTTGTTTTGCCTCGAACAGCTTCTAAATTCTCGATATAGAAACACTCGTCTGGCTCTACCCCACCAATTCCCTGCAGTTTGAAAGTAGTCGAGCCAAGCGGGGCAATCTCAATCTTCAATTCCTCGGCTAACGTTTCCACAAATCTGCCAATCACTTTTTTGTAGCGTTCGTGTTCTGGTAATGGAGTCATAATTTCAAGATTGCCATGGAAGTAGGTCAGACGTAGTCTGCGATCGCGCAATTCATGCAGCAAAGTCTCGTAGGTCTGCCAGCTAATTCCAGATAGTTCGATTCTTTGTTCTATGCGAGGAAGTGTTTGAGTTGTCATAGAGATTACTCACCTTACTGCTGCTGAAGTTTCTTAATTATATCTGTTGAATTACTAGTGCGTGCTAACTTGTGTACCATCGTTGATTTGCTCGTTGGGATGGAGAATGACGACTTCATCTGTGGTTAAACCTGTTTGAATTTCTGCTTCGAAATTGCTGCGATGACCTATACTCACCGATCGCCGCTGGGCGCGATCGCCTTTGACCACAAATACGCACCAGCCGCGATCGCAGCGAAATAGAGCGCTCAGAGGCACTTTCAACACGTTCTTGCCTTCCCATGTGATAATTTTTGCCTCCACTCGATAGGCATCGCCGAAGGATTTGGGCAGATCGACAAAATCACCGATCGCATTGACGCGCTGGTCCTCAACCCCTAAAGCCGAGACTTTCGTAAATGCAGCGGGTTCCACCAACCGCACCTTGGCACGTACGGGTTGAGCATCCACTTGCTCGATTAGAATTGGAGCACCGGGTTTAATCCG
>JANMRU010000394.1:0-8568 GCA_031388585.1 Pseudanabaena sp. SOY_30_concoct_251
GATCTCTACGGCTTGGGGGCGACGCTGATTCACTTGTTGGTGGGAATTTCCCCAGCAACAAGTGAATCAGCGTCGCCCCCAAGCCGTAGAGATCCGATGCGGCTACTGCCCGACCGCCAAACTGTTCCATTGGTGCATAACCATAGGTGCCAACCACCGTGAAGGTTTTCCCCTCGGCTGAAGCTTTGTCCTGCACAGCCCCAAAATCCACCAGATAGATTTGGGGATCTTGCAGATCGCTACCCAAAATTAAGTTGCTAGGCTTGATATCTCGATGTAATACAGGCGGACTGAGTTCGTGCAGATAGGACAAAATTTGTAAGATCTGCTTCGCGATCGCCACAATCTCAGCTTCGGTAAATTTTTTGCCGCGATCGAGCAATTCCCTTAACGATTCACCAGGAATATATTCCTGTACAAGACCAAACCAAAGGTGGCGATCGTCTATGGAGAAATAATCACGGTATTTAGGAATGCGGGGATGACTGAGTTGCTGCAAGACCTGCGCTTCCCGCTCGAATAATTTCAGATCTTCCCACTGCACCTCCTCACCAAATGCCAATAGCTTCAGCACCACTGTCTCCTGGTTTTCAAGATCTATGACTAGCCAGGTTTGCCGCCCAGCATTACGACCAAGCTGTTTTTGCAGTTGGTAGCGGCTCTGGAGAATTTGGTTTTCTTCTAGCATGGAATAGCTTTAAATTTTGAGCTAGGAACTTTTAACTTACATTTTCCATCTTAGCCGCCAAACTAAAAGATTAAAATGAGATTACTCCGTATATGTATAAAATGTTTTGGATTTAGCACAATACAAGCAACAACTAAGGCAACAAGCGATCGCTGCCAGACAAAATTTACCTCCTCACATTTGGCGGCAAAATAGCCAGGAAATATGTAATAGATTAGCAGAGTGGGAAACATTCCTGAGAGCAAGAGCGATCTTGGCATACATTAGTTTTCGCCAGGAACCTAATCTGCACTACCTCTGGCAAAGATTTCCCGCTAAAATCTGGGGATTCCCGCGCTGCAATGGAAAAGAGCTGGATTGGTATCAGGTGAATCCCATCTATTTATCCCTGGAAACTGAAGTAGGGAAATATGGCATTACTGAACCCCTGACGAATTTACCTAAAGTAGAGCTGAACCTAGTAGATCTTGTCTTAGTGCCCTCTGTAGCGTGCGATCGCCGAGGATATCGACTCGGTTATGGAGGGGGCTTTTACGATCGCTTTCTGGCGAAGCGATCGCTCTATACGGTAGGCATAACATTTGCCGATTACCATTTGGAGCAGCTACCTTCAGAAACTTGGGATGTCCCCCTCAATGCAGTTTGCACCGAAATAGGAATACAAATCCCCTGAACAACTTACTGCAATTCAGCTAATTCAAGCCAACGCTGGGTGGAGGATTCGATCGCTGCGGTTAATTCCGCTAGCCGCTCAGACAGCTTTTCTACTTCACTAAAACCCGATGGGGGATTGCGGTAGAGAGTAGCTTCAATCTGTGTTTTTTCTGTTTCCATTTTGGGGAGCTGGACCTCTAAGGCTTCCAACTCCCGTTTTTCCTTATTATTGAGCTTCCGAGACTTAGTTGCTATTGCTGCTGGTTTAGATTTCTCTGGGTTTTGTTCCTGTTCGATCTCGGTAGATTTGGGACTAGATTTAATCCCATTAGATTTACTGCTGGCATTATCTTTCTCCGCCTCAGTTTTTTTCTCTTCTTCCGCTTTCTTTTGCTCTAGATAAACCGAGTAGTTGCCAGGGTATTGGCGAATAATTCCACCTGTTTCAAACGCAAAAATTGTCTCGACCGTGCGGTCTAGGAAATAGCGATCGTGGGAAACGATAATTACACAGCCGTTAAAGTCTTCGAGATAATCTTCCAACACTGTGAGGGTTTGAACGTCAAGGTCGTTAGTCGGCTCATCAAGAATCAAAACATTTGGTTCGCTCATCAATATTTTGAGCAGAAATAGCCTCCGCTTCTCACCGCCTGACAGCATGTGAATGGGAGCATACTGTTGATTACCACTAAACAGAAAGCGTTCCAACATTTGCGAGGCACTAATCTGAGTGCCGTCAGCAATCTTGACAAATTCCCCGACTTCCTTGATGTAGTCGATTGCACGTTGACTCTCAGTTGCAGCATCAAGCAAATCCTCTGAATGCTGATCGAAGTAGCCAATTACAATCGTAGAGCCAAGCTCCACTGTGCCACGATCGGCCTGAACTCGACCCACAATTGTATCAATCAGCGTAGATTTACCAATGCCGTTACTACCAATAATTCCAACCCGATCTTCGGGACTAAAATTATACGAAAAATCTTGAATCAGAGTGCGTCCATCGTAACCCTTGTATACATTAGCAAGTTCAATTACCTTCTTGCCAATTCGCCGCCCAGGAGTAGAAATGTCTACCTTGCCTTGTACCGCTCTGAACTGTTGGGTTTGCATAGATCGAATGCGATCGATCCTGGCTTTTTGCTTGGTGCTACGTGCCTTAGGGCCGCGTTTTAGCCATTCCAATTCTTTCCGTAATACGCCTTTATGCTTGCGCTGACTACTGGCTTCTGACTCTTCAGCCAGAGCTTTTTTCTCCAGATAGTACGAGTAATTGCCTGTGTAAGTAAATAATTCTGCGCTATCAATTTCTAAGATGCGATTGGTAACGCGATCGAGAAAGTAGCGATCGTGGGTGATTAACAGCAATGCGCCGCGAAAGCGATTGAGATAGCTCTGTAACCATTCCACTGACTCAGCATCAAGATGGTTTGTAGGTTCATCCATCAGTAATACATCTGGTTCTGAAAGGAGAGCTGCAGCTAAGGCTATGCGCTTGCGATATCCACCAGATAGGCTCGAAATCGGGGCATCAAAATCCTCAATGCCAAGCTTGGTCAGGATAATTTTGGCTTGAGTTTCCAATTCCCAAGCTGACTCAGAATCCATGCGATGCATCACCTCTGACAGGCGCGACATCAACTGGTTGCTAATCTTGTCATTGCTATTCCCTGCGGGCAGATGAGCTAATTTCTCAGACAAGATTTCGTATTCGCGCACCAATGCCATGCGATCGCCGCTATTCGCAAACACTTGCTCGAGCGCCGTCAGGTTCTCATCCAGTTCTGGTTGCTGAGGCAGGTAGATAATCTTGGCACCGGAGTTAACCAAAATTTGGCCGCTATCAATAGGCTCTAGCCCCGCAATTATTTTTAGTAATGTGGACTTACCCGATCCATTCCTGCCGATCAACCCCACTTTATCGGTAGCATCAATGCTAAAGTTGGCATCTTTGAGAATTTCCTTGATCCCAAAATCTTTTTTGACTAATTGCAGTGTGAAAATACTCATGTGGTTAGGATTGAACGTATGGTCAAAAATTAAACAATTTTGGACTTGGGCAACCCTATTGTAGTTCAGAGGCAAAATGAAAATCGAAAAGAATCAACGGCAAATCATACTGCATCTTAATCCTAGGGATTTACTTGTAGGATTATCTGTTTCCCTTAACCCCCAACTCATCGCAAAGCCCCTTGAGTGTCATGTTTTGGGCGATCGCGTCATGGGGGATCAAGATGTAGCTCCATGGCTTACCCCCATTACTCTGCATATATTCTGATGCGTTTTGGCACCATTCAACAGCGACTTTTTGCTTGGTGAGTACTTCAAGCTCGGTGATTTGGCTGCGCATTTTGGGTTCGAGCATGTAGATAGCTGACTCAGTTTCAGCAACAAAGTCGGGTTGATATTCTGAATGATCTCCGTTCCATCGATAGTAAAGCTGGAACTGCCCCTTGGCTGGCTTGAACCACTTGATCGCATCTCGCTCTAGAATTACGGCTAATACTCTCTCAGCCTCGGATTGAAATTTCTGGACTGAGTAGAGACACTTGGAGAATCCTCCGAAGAGGTACTTAGACATATTGCTCTTGTCCGTAGGGGACTGTTGAAAGCTGAGGGGCGGTTCGTTAGCGGCAGTGCTGTAGGCACTAGGTTTCAAGGTTGTAAAGCCTCTGCTAATCTTCACCTCATAATCGACAGTCTCTTCCCAGAAGTGTTTTGTCATTTGCGTATGAACGAAACTGGCAATATTGCGTTGGTAATAACGCAACACTTTGCGCGTGTCGTCTTCAGAAAGATAAGTGAGAAAATGCTGTACTACTTGACCTGCAAAGTCATAGAGCAGATCGGCATGTTCATCATAGGCTATATCATCAAAGTCAATGAGACCACCGACGATATAATTTTCTAATCGCGCTTCATCGATACTGCCCTTTGTCAGTCCAAGTACTTCGATTTGATTGGTTCTGAGGTGCTGAATCCATAGATCTTCTGAAGGAGTAGGATATTTTAAGCTGGTAAGCTCTAGGTCAAACGATCTAAAGCCCGATCGCACCTCACCTTTGGGGACAACGAGAATTCGTGGGATATCGATAGTTTGCCGGATTACGAGTTCTGCGGTCTTAGTCACGATCGCTTTTATATCTGGTAGCGCAACGACCCCTTCTAGTTCCATTTGGGCTGGCTGATATTCCTTAGCTACGGCTTCGCGAAGTAAAATCTGCACTTCAGGGCTTAAAAGATGTGCGGTTGTTGGTACGAAATCGGTTTGGGTCTCAAGCTTGCGAATTTCTTGATAGGCAATCTGAGCAATCTTTTGCTCTACTGGTGATAAAAATGCAGGTTTGGTTTCCTGAGTTTCCATGTTTGCGATCGCAGGTTGTTGAGGTTGAAGCCCCAATTTGTTGTTTAGTTGAGATTGCGAAACCACGGTGACGGTCTTCTGCTGGGGCATTTCAGGTGTGAGGATAACCTGTTGTAGATGGATCGGCGATTCTGGACGGTTGGCTTCGTCGATAATCTCTTTGAACTTGTCATGGGCGATGATGTTGAGGCGATCGACAGCGGTTACACCCGTACGTTTCCCATAAGGCAACCGCAACCCACGACCGATCGACTGCTCGATCAAAATCCGAGCATTGGCGGCGCGAAGAGGCACAATGGTGTAGAGATTGGTAACATCCCAACCTTCTTTGAGCATATTAACGTGAACGACAATCTCCGTTGGTTCGTCGGTATGTTCCACTTTAAGTAGTCGCTCTACCATCTCATCTTCTGCGGCTCCTGTTTTACTGGAATCAACTTGAATGACTTTGTCTTTATAGCGCCCTTCAAAAAAGGAATCAGATTGGATCAGTTCTACCAGTTCGGCAGCATGGGTGGTGTCGCGAGCGATAACCAGCAAAAATGGCTTGACAATGGGGCGATCGGTTTCACGAGCGTAGGTTTCTAGCTCGACTTTGACGCTTTCGTGTAAACCCACGCCATCTTCAAGTTTGATTCGTTCAATCTTGTCTGGTGCCATACCCGCAGGATTGAAGTCTTTTCGGGTCACGACGGCTGGTTCTTTAACGAAACCATCGGACATCGCTCGTCCTAGAGGATAGTCGTAAATTACATTTTCAAACGGAACTGATCCTCGACTAGTTTCAACGAATGGTGTGGCGGTGAGTTCCAGTCCTAATAATGGTTTCAATTCGTTGATGGCACGAATGCCCGATGATGCGCGATAGCGATGCGATTCGTCCATTAGAATCACTAGATCGTCTAACTCAGCTAAGAAATTAAAGTAGCTATCGCCGATATATTCCGATAACCGTTTGATGCGTGGGCTTTTACCGCCGCGAACTTCGGAGTTGATTTTGGAGATATTAAAGATATTGATTTTGCAGTTGATGAGCGAATCTAATAAGATGCCTCTTTGCTCGTAGTTATCACCTGTAATTAGTTCTGGGGTATTGGTGGCAAATTCAGAAATGCCTTTAAAGACATACTTGCGGGTGTTGGGAGTGAAGTCGGCAATCAATTTGTTATAGATGGTCAAGTTGGGCGCAAGCACGAAAAAGTTTTTGATGCCATGCGCCAGATGTAAGTAGCTTATAAAGGCTCCCATTAGTCTCGTTTTACCCACTCCTGTGGCTAGTGCAAAACACAGTGACGGGAATTCTCGTTCGAAGTCTGTAACCGTAGGGAATTCGCTACGGATCGCGGCAAGTCCTGTGGCTCGGTCTGAGTTTTTGTGTGGGGGCAGAATTTCGCAAACACGGTCGAGAATTTCTAAGGAGTGCCGCTGGGGTGGGCGGAGGCTGAGACGACCACTAATCGCGTTGACATGACGATTCATATAAATTTACTCATATCGGGACTTTTTGGACTTGATTACTTCAATTACGCTGTCATGTTTTTGTCCTGCAATAATGTCTTTGAGATAAATTTGCTTATTGATATATTGAACATGAATCCGCCACCCTGATATTTTGTCAATGTCAGCACGATAAATTGCTTGCTTGATCCCTGTTATTTTATGCAGTCTAGTTTTGGGGAATTTTCTGGTTCGATGGCATTCTTGGTCCTCAAGTTCAGCTAAGGCTTCTAAGAAGCTTATTTTGAGTTCGTCGTTTGGCAAGATTTTTAGAGCTTCATAAATAATGCCGTATTCATCGCAGAGCGTAAGGGTTTGTGCCATAACTAATTGCTAATTCCTTGCAAAATCTCTGCAAGCTCTCGATCGCTCTGGTGTAAGTCTTGATATAGCGATATGGCAATGTTTTGATAGGCTTCTTTAAGTTCGCTGAGTTGTGTTGCCCGAAAGAGGGTAAATATGACTCGTTCAAAGATTGGATCTTCGTCAACAGCTAAGATCGCGCTCAATTTTTGTGAGACTTTGAGCGTATACAGTGAGGATTGATAGCCATTGGTAAGAGAGGGGATTGCTAGGCGATGGAGTTTGCGGTAAGCGATCGCTTTTTGAGCAGGAAACTGACTAGCGCAGTCATTTATTTTGGCGATCGCAGCTTCTCTATTCTCTTTGCTAAGTCGATCTAGATCTTGCTCAAAATCTTTGGTTGACTCAATTACAACGTCCATAATTACGAACCACAAGTTACAAATTTTATTGATTGAACTACCGAGTGCCTTTGACTTACAGCATAGCAAGATTAAAGTCGATTTGTGAGATTGGCTACGCACTGAGTAGCCAATTTTTTATCCATGTTTAAATGTCAAGCTTCAGTTGTCCTAGCTTGGGTGGAGCTTTGGGCAAGTTCTCGACTTTGAGGCTGTAATCGTCATGTCCCCACTCGCACCGAGCCAGCACCTGTTTGGGAATTTTCTTGACGGTAAGATTGGGCAAAGCGTCGGTTTTACCGCGAAAGGCGCTACACAGAACGAGTAACGTGCGCTCTTGCCCCACCTCGTCAGAGAGTTGCTGCAACTGCTCGTAGCTTAGGTTTTGCGTGGTGACATAGATGAAATCTCGTTCGGTAGAGTAGCCATGCTGCCAATAGAAAGTATCGGATGGCTCGTAGGTAAAGCCCTCTAGCTTGCACAGCGCCTCAGCAAGCATGGCGGCATTGTAGGTTTTGTTGATCACCCAATTGCCCCATTTGTCTTGTTCTAAAAGCGACGGGGCAAGGCGATAATAACGAAATCCACCCCCGCCTTCCCATTTCACAGCTTCAGTAATGCCGCCCTTGTCTGCTGCATCAATCACTTTCTGAAGTCGGGGAATGATATGCGTATGGCAATGTTCGCCTAGTTCAATCATGATCCAGCGCCTTCCCATTTTGTGTGCTACCGCGCCTGTTGTGCCAGATCCCGCGAAGGAATCGAGGACGAGATCACCAGGATTAGTAGCAATGCCGATGATGCGATACATTAAACCTTCTGGCTTTGGTGTTTCAAAAGAAGCTTTTTTATCAAAAAGAAGTTCCATCTCTCTGGCAGCATGTTGATTCAGACCAACATCATCCCAAATAGTAGGAGTAGTCATTCCTTGTTTGGCTTCAGATTTAAAGAGCTTTCGCATCGGAGTAGTTGCTGTTCCATTTCTCCCCCAAAATAGTCGTTTATCTGCCTGAAGACGAGTCATTTCCTCTTGATTATGTCTCCAACAAGTTCCCTCTCTAGGAACGACGCTTTGCCCAGTATAGGGATTTGTAATCGCATAGCACAAGCTCTCTACGAATCTGCCACCTTTACCATTTGCAGTGGTATCAATTTTTCGGAATGGTCCTCTGGGGTCTAGACCATCAGGTTCTTCAAAAACTTTGTACTGGGCATCAGCTTTCTCCGTTCTGGGCATCAAATTAAATGCTTCTTCGGCTAAAGTCTTTTTGCTACCAAAGGAACAAGACTTCGCCCAAACAAGGAGATGATCGTGAACAGCACCTATTTTTCGGTCGTTGGGTGCCCCATCACGTTTTTTCCAGCAAATATCGGAAATAAAGCAGTTTCTTCCAAACAGTTCATCGCATAGTACTTTTAGATAATGTGCTTCATTATCATCTACCGTTATCCACAGCGAACCATCATCGGAAATCAAATTACGGATAATTTCTAGGCGATCTCTCATGAGCGATAGCCAAAGTGAATGTTCTATGCCATCGTCATAATGTGTAAATGCGCTACCCGTGTTGTAGGGCGGGTCGATAAAGACACACTTAACTTTGCCGGCAAACTCCGCCTCCAGAGCTTTGAGCGCCAGCAAGTTATCGCCAAAAATCAGC
>JANMRU010000480.1:0-2612 GCA_031388585.1 Pseudanabaena sp. SOY_30_concoct_251
GCTTTGTTCAGTAATATGGGTGTTAGCTGATTGACTCGCATAAGCGCATTTTGGTAACGGGCTTGACAATTATCCACAACAGCAATTAGAGATCTGAAGCGACGAACAATTTCGTGCTGTTCATCTAATGGAGGCAACGGAATTTGTAAAGATCTGACATCACCAACACTTACTTGTTTCAGAGCAACACCTCTCGTCAATCTGCTAACCTGCTCTTGCACAAACTCTGCTTCAAGAGCAATCCTTAAATAGTCGCTGCTCCGCTGGTCAAGTGTATTAATAACGCATACTGAATCTAATAGAGCAAAGCGAATATTAATTGGTAGCTTTCGCACTTTGCCGATCGTACCTTTCCTTGAAAATGCAAGTGAACCATCATGAAAATTGCACCTGGCTTCCTGTTCAAGAACTGTTTCTTCATTGACATACTTAACTTGCGTTAGATCCCAACCATCAATTTCACCAAATTGTGCTGTTGATAAAAATACGAAACCACTCTGGAAATATTGTGGATTTCTGTGCCTTGGATTAGGGTCAATAACTTCAGCGATTTCAGTTAACATACAAATCTGCCAATCTACAGGCAGACCATTTAATTCTTTAACTCCATCCTTTTGGGAATTACTTCGCCAATATTTTGTAAGTTCCCCTGATGTTGCAGCATTAAGGACAGATTGACGGAAGCGCTTGAGGATTGGCGGCACACGATCAAGGCGATCGCGGCAAGCATCTACCCGTGTAAGCAATGTGTCGAGCTTATCAGCAATCCGTTTCTGTTCTTTTCGGGGTGCTAATGGAACCTGATAAGCTTTTAGAATAGTTTGACTAATGTTTTTTTGGGCAACTCCCTTTCCTTGGGCATTCAACTCATCCTTAGCGTTTTTGAGCGCATAGAATAAATAGCGAAGTTCAACAACTTCTTGATCTGGTACACAAAATGCAATTGCTTGATTTGTCGCACATTCAGTTCCAGTGATACCAAGTTTACCTATAGAACCGTACATAGCAAATAGCAAAGTTTTTGGTGACAAAAGCTTTGCTGAACTATTGAGAAGCCCTTCCTCAGTGATATATGTTTGAGCATGTGTTACAATCCCGTCATTTAAATCCCCAATTACTAGCCACGGAATTGTTCCGTTTGAGTAGAATCGAGAATCAGTTCTTTTGGGTGTACCGCCACTACCCCAACTACCGATCTCTTCAAGTGCGACTAAAGCCCACCCATCTGGCAACTCACTCACGACTAAACCTCCCAATCCTCAACCTGCAATCCATCCACACGCTCAAACTCTCTTGTGTTGTGAGTGACTAGGGTTAGATTGTTTGCTAAAGCGATCGCGGCAATTTGCAAGTCGTAAGCTCCAATGGATATCCCTCTAATTTCTAGCTGTGATCGGATCGCCCCAAAGGTTGTAGCAGCGAGATCGTCAAAAGGTAGCGAGACAAACTGTGCCAAGAATGACTGCTGTAAAGCAAAATTTCGTTCTGGATTAGCACTTTTCATCGCTCCATAACAGAGTTCTGCCTTGACAACCGAACATACAGCTATATCTTGAATAGAAACTGTATCAAGTCTCTGCTTCAAGCTTAAGTTTCTGCCTTTCAGATAAACGATGCAGACATTCGTATCGAGAAGATATTTCATTCTAAACTTTCGCGCTCAGCTTGTTCGCCTTGAGGATGTCTAAAAAAGGAGTCATCCTGAATACATCCATAAAACCGTGCAAGAGGATGCTCTTCAACGGCTTTAGGTAAGCTGGTCTGATAGACAATGACAACCTCAATATCCGTATTTTGCATGTCAGGCAAATGAACTTTCAAAAAACCATCATTACCGATATGAGATTTTAATGTAATGCTGTTCATAACTCTAGCTCCTCATCTATACACTAACTTCCTCGCCCAACTCTTTCAAAATTCCCCGTAACTCAGCGATCGCAGCTTCTAGTTCACCCATTGCCTCTCGTGCCAGTACTGCTGGTTCAGGTAGTTCGCCACGATCGTCTTCGCGTTCCTCCTTGAGCCAAGCTATATCCAAATTATCGCTCCGTTCGGCTATCCAGTCACGGGAAAATCTCCTAAAGCGTCCTTCCTCACCAGTATCTTTACGCTGAGCGAGACTAGCAGGATTGCCTAATGGATCATCTCCAAAAGCAGCTTCAAACTCGGCAAAGTGTTCGCGCATCAGCGATGTACGCTTACCAAACTGTGGAGTGTTTGCACGCAGGTCATACACCCAAACTTCTTTAGTATTACCCTTTACTCTCTTTCCTCGGGTAAAAAATAGCACGTTCGTCTTAACACCCTGAGCATAGAAAATTCCAGACGGCAAACGCAAAATTGTATGAAGATTGCATTTGTTCATCAAGTCAGCTCGGATCAACCGTCCCCCGTTGCTCTCAAACAGTACATTGTCGGGTAGCACCACAGCGGCTCGACCACCTGGCTTTAGCCCCAAGTAAATATGTTGCAAAAAGCAAAACTGTTTGTTGCTGGTAGGAAACTCAAAATCTGAGCGGTTGGGCAAGCCACCACCTTTTTTGCTGCCAAATGGTGGATTCGTGAGGATTAACGTCGCTTGTGGCAAGGCTTTGCCCTCTGGCGATAGCGTA
>JANMRU010000464.1:0-7271 GCA_031388585.1 Pseudanabaena sp. SOY_30_concoct_251
ACCGGTTTTTTCTTTTTGGGTTTTTTTTTTTGGATTGGGCGGTTTTGACTCTGTTTTGGGGGGGGGTGGTAACGATACCCTGGTTGGTGGTTCTGGGAACGACATCCTAACTGGTCGTGATGGAACGGATACTTTTCGATATGATTCACCTTCAGAAGGAGTGGACTCAATTCTAGACTTCTCTGGCGATATTATTGCTGTCTCAGCCTCTGGATTTGGTGGTGGACTGATTGCAGGGGTTACCCTTACTACTGATGATGGTTCTAGCGGCGGTCAATTCTACGCTGCACCAGGCGCTACTGGGCCCAATACTGTTGCTCCTGGTTCTACTAACAGGTTTATATACAACACTACTACGGGCGATCTTTATTACGATGCTGATGGTAATCCGGGAGGCACTATACTAATTGCCACTCTCCAGGGGCCTGCATCTCTGGCAGCTTCCAACTTCGTTGTTATCGCATAATTCTATTTACTGGAATCGAGGCGCGATCGCTTTCATATCTGCTTGATATAGGGGCGATCGCTCTCTCAAATACCGCCGTCGTTATTAGGGTTAGTGTTATTTTGATTGGAACTTGGTTCATCTTCCCATGTGCGACCTGGTGGCGGAGCAACAACTGGGTTGCGTTCTGGCTCAGGGGGCGGATCGAAGTTCGGTCGCGGCCTCTGTACATTTGCAGTATTATCCCGAGTAGGAGATTGCTCGACAGGAGTAGAATTTGCGGGGGCAGGGCTTGTATTTGAGGGATTCCCAATTGCAGGCTGATTACTTCTCGCAATCCGCGCATTTGCATCAACAACTATGGGCTTAACTTTATTCTGCCAGAAAGAAATCTTAGGGATTTTGTTAATCGCTTCTAGTGCGGCTTGTGGATTATTGTTTTTTAGGGCTAATTGGGCAGCGTTAAATTGTGTTTCAGCCGTTTGCCAGTCCTTCTTCCAATTTGCAATCAATGTCAGAGCTTTAGCATGAGTGGGGCTGGTTTGTGGGATTTTTTCTAGTAGGGCGATCGCACTTTTGAAATCACCCTTTTGATATCTTGACGTGGCTTGCGTGATAATTTGGTCTGACCATTGTCCAGCCAGCTTTTGTGACTCGTTATAAGCGGAACTATTGACTGGGATTTGTTTGATACTTGTGAGTGCGATATCGAATTTCTGTGTTGCGGCCAGTTGCTTGGCTCGCTCTAATCGACATTGATTGAGAATAATTTGCGTGTCAGTATATATGCTGGCATCCAGTGGGACTGAAGTAGCGATCGTGAGGCACTCTTCGTATTTTGCTTGAGATTTTAGGGCGTTAAGCTCATTTAAGATCGCCATAGTTCCGCGATTAGGACTTTGCCCTTGCCAAAAAATATAGCCTCCCCCCGCAAGTAATGCTGCTATTCCAGTTCCTAATGCCAACTTAACCCAAAGAGATTTACGATCGAGTGGGAGATCGCTACCAGTGGCGATCGATGTTGCTTGATTTGTTTGATTTGGCAGAGGAGTGCTGGCTTGCGTAGTCTTTGAGGCGTATAGCTCAGAAGCGAATACATTTTCATTTTGTGTAGGCTCAGTAATTCCTAAAGGTTTAGATAGAGGAAAAACTGATTCTGCCACTGGAAGGGAAGATTGAGCGACTGGAGTTTCTGACTCAGTTATGTTTAGGGCATTTTGAGGCGCAGCTTGAGGGGCGACAATATTTAGCGGTAGATTGTTGGCTACAGCAGCCTGAATAATTGCTCGTCCAAGATCGGCTACTGATGCAAACCGATGGTCTGGCGATTTCTCTAAACATCTCATCACCACAGACTCAAGTTCCTGTGAGATGTTCTCACAATTGGGTTGCGATCGCAGAGGACGCGGAGGTGTCTGAGTGTGAGCCTTTGCCCAGAAAGCAATGGAAATAGCTCCAGACTTAGTTGTACTACTGTCAAACGGATCGGTGCCGCTGAGCATTTCATACAGAATGATGCCCAAGCTATAGATATCCGATCTCCCATCTAACTCCTTGCGACTCTCCCATTGCTCAGGCGATGCGTAACGGAAAGTACCTAAAAACTGATTATCAACGCTGAGGTTGGTTTCCTGGATTTTTTGGTCGTTATAAATCTTGGCGATACC
The DNA here is from genome assembly GCA_031388585.1 of Pseudanabaena sp. SOY_30_concoct_251. Classification (GTDB taxonomy): domain Bacteria; phylum Cyanobacteriota; class Cyanobacteriia; order Pseudanabaenales; family Pseudanabaenaceae; genus PCC-6802. Next base: position 2,113 of record JANMRU010000464.1, read on the forward strand.
AAAATCAATGATTTTCACCAACTCGCCTAAGACAGTGGGTACCAAAAAGATGTTTTCTGGTTTTAAATCGCGATGAACGACCTTGATTTGCTTACTAGAAGCAGTGTGCTTCTGCCATACTTCTACTCCCTCATGCGCTACCTGGAGACCCTTGCAAATCTGCACGATAATCCCGATCGCTTGCTGAGCAGATAGTCGATTCTGATGTGTCAATCGTGCTCCTAAAGTTTCTCCTTCCAAGTATTCCATCACATAGAATGGATCGCCTTCAGCCAGCATACCAAAATCACTAACCTGGACAATGTGATCGCTTTTGAGTGCCGCACAAAGGGAAACTTCTCTGGCAAATCTCTTGCTAAATGCCTCCGTATTAATGAGTGCGCCCTTAAGTAACTTTAAAGCCACCTGCTTGCCCAAGAGCATATCTGTTGCGAGGAAAACATCTCCCATCCCTCCACCGCCCAAATACTTTTCAAGGCGATAGCGATCGCGATCGCCAATTAGACGACCAATCCAAGTCTTAGATTGATGGGAGGAAGTCATGGGCTAGCCCCTTAATACTCAGCGTAAAGTACTCAATTTTCCTCAAGGCTCTAGTTTAGTTGTAGCACGTTATTCTGTCATCCGTGTAGGCAGCTTTCGCTGGTGGAGCAGGACTTTAAGTAGCCTTTGCATGGCTTACACAAAAGCATTGCCATAAATTGCAGGATAAAAGCCTAAACCATCAAAATAGCTTGGTTTACAGATATTTCTTTAGTCTGCTTTAGCGGACTTTAGCTTTGAGCCAAGAACTTGAGTTCTCGGGCTCGGCTCTGTGAGTCTTGATGTCGTTAGGACACTTGCAGCGCGTATTATTAGTCTCGACTTAATGAAGACTTAAAAGCTTGTGGTAGTATGTGCCTGAAAAGGTTTGTTTTGCAAACTAAATTTGTTGGTTTAGCAATTGACAAACTATTATATCGGGCTTAACTTTCTTTTTTAGCCTATTACGTGAAGGCAAGCCTATCCGCATTGAGATACGGTATCACCTAGCGGTTCCCTGATAAAAACTAGTTATTAGAACGGAAAACGGATGAATATCCTATTAGTCTATCCACTGTTCCCTAAAACCTTCTGGTCTTACGAAAAGATTTTAGAATTAGTGAACCGAAAGGTTCTGCTACCGCCTTTGGGATTGGTCACAGTGGCAGCTATCCTACCTCAAGAATGGAATTTCAAGCTAGTAGATCGTAATATTCGTGACATAACGGATGCTGAATGGGAATGGGCTGAAGTTGTGATCCTTTCTGCCATGATTGTCCAAAAAGCGGACTTACTTGACCAAATCAAGGTAGCCAAGCAACATGGCAAGTTGGTTGCTGTTGGCGGCCCCTATCCAACATCTGTACCACATGAAGTAGAGAATGTCGGTGTAGATTTCTTGATTTTAGATGAAGGTGAAATCACCTTGCCCATGTTTGTGGAGGCGATTCAACGTGGTGAAACCTCTGGCACCTTCCGTACTGCCGAGAAACCTGATGTCACGAGTACTCCAATCCCTCGTTTTGATTTATTAGAGCTTGATGCCTACGACATGATGTCGGTGCAGTTTTCGCGCGGTTGCCCCTTCCAGTGCGAATTTTGCGACATTATTGTCCTCTACGGACGCAAACCACGCACCAAAACCCCTGAACAATTGCTAGCAGAGCTAGATAGTCTCTACAACTTGGGTTGGCGGCGCGGTGTATTCATGGTGGATGACAACTTCATTGGTAATAAACGCAATGTCAAATTACTCCTCCATGCCTTGAAAGGATGGATGGCAGAACATGAATATCCCTACCGCTTTGATACTGAAGCCTCGATCGATTTAGCTCAAGATCCTGAAATGATGGAGTTGATGGTTGAGTGTGGTTTCGCTGCCGTCTTCCTGGGGATTGAAACACCTGATGAAGAGAGCTTGCAGTTAACCAAGAAATTTCAAAATACGCGCGGCTCGCTAACTGATGCGGTAGAAAGTATCATCAGAGCGGGATTACGCCCGATGGCTGGATTTATTATTGGGTTTGATGGCGAAAAGAAGGGAGCAGGCGATCGCATTGTCAGATTTGCTGAGCTCTCAGCAATTCCCTCAACTACATTTGCCATGCTACAGGCTCTACCCAATACCGCACTCTGGCATCGCCTTAGCAAAGAAGGCCGCCTACGCGAAAACATGGATGGCAACATCAACCAAACCACGTTGATGAATTTCATCGCTACTCGTCCCCTAGAAGACATTGCAAGGGAATACATCGAAGCTTTTTGTGCCCTGTACGAACCCGTCGCGTATTTAGATCGCACCTACCGCTGCTTTTTAATGATGGGTGGCCCCAGTTGGACAGCCCCTGCTAAATTCCCAGAATGGCTGATTATTAAAGCCTTCCTCACGGTAATTTGGCGACAAGGTATTAAGCGCGAAACCCGTTGGAAATTTTGGCATCACTTGTTTAGCATACTCAAGCGCAATCCTAGGGTAACAGAGCATTATCTGGCTGCCTGTGCCCATAATGAGCATTTCCTAGAGTATCGTCAGATCGTGCGCGACCAAATCGAAAGTCAGTTAGCTGTATATCTAGCACAGGGTGCTGAAACCCCCTATGTGCTACCTGTTAAGGTTAAAACTGAGAAATCTGATAAGTCAGATAAAGCAGATAAAGCAGTCGCGGTCGAGCAAGTAGCCTAAATGAATGCTCTTTCCTTTCCCACCTGGATTATTCATGTTTCTAGTGTTCTGGAATGGACGATCGCCATTTGGCTGATTTGGGTCTATGCCAAAGTTTCTCAGAATCATGCTTGGCGGGGAATGGCGATCGCCATGTTTCCCGCCCTAGTCAGTGCTATGTGTGCTTGTACTTGGCACTTTTTTGAGAATGCTAGCTCGTTGGAGTGGCTAGTCACTGTGCAAGCAGGCATGACTCTGTTGGGGAATATTACATTGGCGATCGCCGCCTACAATATTTGGAAAGGTTCGCGGGCTGTAGCTTAAAAACTATTCCGCAAGCGCACTACCAAATTTTCCACAACTTTATTTTCAGGTCCAGCCACAGCAAAAAAGACAATATTTTTATCTGCAACACAGCGAATAATTGCACTGTTTTGCCCTTTAACTGCAAAGGCTCCCGTGCGCAAAAATTCAAATCTTTCAGTGAATCCCGCACGTTTCATCGTCGCGCCAGCATTATCTATGCATCGGCTCTGGCTCAGGTTAGTATCCTTAACATGATTAAAGATAATTGGATACTGAGCTGAAGCTGCGGTTGGGAATAGAACTAGACCAAGCAAAGGGAGTAATTTTAGAAATTTCACGTTTCAAACCTCTCAAATATATTAAAAGCTATTGCGCAGGCGGACTACCAACTCTTCCGCCACTTTGTTTTCAGGGCCTGCTACAGCAAAAAAGACGACTCTTTTATTAGCTGCACAACGAATGATGGCGCTGAATTGTCCTCTTGCGCCAAAAGCTCCGTCACGCAGAAACTCAAAACTTTCAGAAAACCCTGCGCGTTTTAACGTATCCCCAGAATTATCGACACATTCAACCTGACTGAGATCGGTATCTTTGATATGGTTGAAGATAATTGGGTATTCGGCAAAAGCAGCCGTGGGGAAAAGAACCAATCCTAACAATGGGATCAACTTCAGGAACTTCATATTGTATTTTTTGCAGAATTCAGATGATGTATATAAATTGACTAGCCACAGTACCTGTGAGTTTCTTGCTCAGTAACGAATAGCTGCGATCTTTTTGGTGAAGAATCGCGATCGCTGAACAAAATTATCATATCTGATTGTGAAGAAGTCCTGTAAGGTACACACAAGACTTCTTCACCAAAAATCATTAAGCTTTAAGCTAGTAGACTGTCAAGGTTTGGCACATCAAACCACTGTTTCTGCTCGTAGGAATACGTGGTTAAATCCATTAATAATTGGGAATTAATACCTTCGCGAAGACTAGGGGCAATATTCTCGCCCTTGCGAATTGCGGTAACAAAGCGATCGCAGATCGCTATAAACGGTGCCAAGCGTCCGTCTTTGAAAGTACGAGGGAAATCATATTCAGGTGGGATGGGTATGACTTCTAGTTCGCCACTAGGCATTGCTTGCTGTAAGTTGAAACCATGTACGTAATCGTTGAGATTGGGGCTACCGAGCACAAGTGTAGTGCGATCGCCGTAAACCGTTACCCAATGACCTCGACCGCGATAGGCAACCGTACTGATACTGATATTGCAGGGAGTGCGATCGGTAAGCTCCAACATAATATTACAGGTGTCGTCGGCATCAACTGGCTGCATTAGGCCTTGGGCATCTGGGCGTGAGGGAATACTTGTGCTAAGTTGACCGCAGATGCGCTCGATGGGGCCAAATAGCCAGCTTACGTAATCTAAAGTATGGGAGCCAAGCGCCCCTAATGCACCGCCGCCCTGACCTTTCTGGCTATACCAACTCCACTGTCGATTTGGATTGGCACGCCCTTGTACTAACCACTCAATCTTAATTAGTCTGAGCTTCCCAACATAGCCTTTGGCTAATAAATGCTTCAAATAGCGCCAGTGGGGACAAGTCCGAAATTCAAAATCCACCGATACAATAACGCCTTTGCTACGGGCAAGTTGATAGAGCACGATCGCTTCGTCAACACTCAGGGCTACGGGTTTTTCTAGTAGAACATGCTTGCCAGCCTCAATTGCTGCTTTTGCCATCTCAAAATGCAAAAAAGGAGGCGTAGAAATCGCAACAGCTTGTATGGAAGGCATTGCCAGCAGATCGTCAAGTCGATCGCAGGCAGCGAAAATACTAAATTCGTTAGCGATCTGTTGAGCTTTTTGCAGATCGCGGTGGTAAACACCTACCACTTTTGTATCGGGATGGTTCTGGAATCCAGGTATATGAACGCTTCGACCAAATCCAGTCCCGATGATACCGATGCCAATTGTCTCAGCCATTATTGAGCTATTAATATGCTTATCAGAATTTTGGGTAAAAACCCCGTCCTTTAGCGTAGCGGAGGACGGCTTTAATTTAACATACGCGCTTGCGCCTCTCCAAAGTTTAAGCTATAATAGCCAGCATAAACCTTGACAATCTGATGTTAGTATTTGAGTTCAAAACATACGGCAATACTGCTCAGTTTGCAG
>JANMRU010000514.1:0-4892 GCA_031388585.1 Pseudanabaena sp. SOY_30_concoct_251
TTGCTCGACCATGTGTGGGGGTACAACTACGATCCTGGCTCTAATATTGTTGATGTCTATGTAGGATATCTACGCAAAAAGATTGGCAGTAGTTTCATCGAGACAGTTAGGGGTATGGGATATCGCCTGGTAGGGTGAAAATATTTAATCAAGACTTCGTGATATATTTACTCATTGCCTGGTATTCTAGAGTTGGCTTCGCAAAATACCAGTATAGTTATGAGTCGGATTTTGATCGTTGAGGATGAATCTCGGATTGCAGCTTTTATCGAAAAAGGGCTGCAAAAAAACGGGTTTGAGACCGCGATCGCTACCGATGGTGAGCAAGCTTTGATGATGGTTGACGGGTGTAGTTTTGATATGATTCTGCTAGATTTGGGACTCCCGATCAAGAGCGGGTTGGCAGTATTAACGGAACTCCGCAATCGAGGTATTCAGATTCCAATTGTTATTGTATCCGCTCGCGATGACATTGAGGGGAAAATGGCAGGTTTCCTAAATGAGATAACTGATTACATCACGAAACCATTTCGCTTTGCGGATTTACTGAAGAGCGTGTGCAATCATCTCAATGTCGTGGCTTAAAAATTTGCAATATTTCTTCTGCTTGAAACTTCATTCCCAATTAAAAAGGCGAACGTTCGTTCGCCCTTGCAAAGCCCTCATAAAGACCTGTAATATTGATTTGTGAATGCTATACTAAGACTCGATCTGGCTCAGTTGGAGTAGGTGATGGCTGATTTTGTAGGTGTTTGCGAGCATAGCGATCGCATAGATATTGGTTCAAAACTTTTTCCCAGGCAGCGAGCAGATTTTTCAAAGGTTTGTGGTCTAATCCCAGGCTGAGGCTCTTGCTAATCGGTTTCACGATCGTGCCCTTGCGCCTCCAGCCTAGCTTATCGTACTTATTTTTGAAGTAGCCATCATCGGTCAGATTCCATTTATCTCGCAAGCGATTGAGACTTCCTAATGTCCAATCATCGCTCCAACGCAACATGAAGTAATGCATATCTGTCCATTCAAGGGGAGGCCCTGGAACGTAGGTCGCGATACTTGCAGGCTCAAAGTAAATCGTACCGCCAGCTTGAACTACCAACATGCAGAAATCCAGATGTTCTTTGGTATTGAGCATACCTTCATCAAATTTACCGATGCGATCGAAGATTTCTGTGCGTATGAGCATGAGATGAAACTCGGTCAGTTCTGTTGGCATACGTTGTAGCTGTGACAAAACATCAGGAACCTGCTGACCTTGCTTGTACATCTTCTCTCGTAGATGTTGCCTGCCGTTAATATCTGTGACGATGTGGCATTCTCCACCCGCGAAGTGAATGCGTTGATGCAAAGGTTCTTTTTCACACATCAAAGGACCAACTACGGCTGCGTTTGTTTGATCGGCACAGTCAACCAAAGCTTCTAGCCAACCTGGGGTAACTACAACATCATTATCAAAGAAAACAGCATATTCGGTGTCAATATAGCTCAAACCAATATTGCGAGCGCGGTTGGGAGATAGGTAGTAATCTGTGCGAACGATTTGGAATCCTTTCTCTTGTGACATCCTCTCAAGATATCGGCGCACATGAGTGGGTGAGTTGCCATCGACATACACTAATTTAAATGGGAAATGAGTATGCTCATAGATGCTTTCCAAGGATTGCTGGGTGCAGCTAAATCGTTCGCGGGGAACGACAACAATCGTAACTTTGGGTTCTAGTTGAGTTGATTGCATGGGAATGACTCCTGTTGTTTTTGTTAATATTTTTAGGTTTGGAAACTTAATGGGAAGAGGTTGAGGCAATTATCTTCGCAGGTAATACTTGGCGTGAAGCTTGAATCGGGGGACTGGGAAACTCTGGATGCAGTATGCTTTGATAGATTTGTACCAGCTCGTCATTGAGTTTCTCTTTGTCATATTTCTCCTCAACGCGCCTACGCCCAGCTTTACCCATGGCTTCCCAACGTTCGGGATGCTCGATTAGATAATCAAGCTTTTGCGCGATCGCCTCTGAATCGCGTTCTGGCACTAGGAACCCAGAAATTTCGTCTTCCACTAGCTCTGGGATGCCACCATGATCTGTTGCGATCGCGGGTAATCCCATTGCCATTGCCTCTTTGAGCGTGTTGACGGGCGCGTCCTGGTTGCCGTCCGCCGCTGTGACGCTGGGGGCAAGGAAGAGATGACAGCGATCGAGAATCTCGGCAATTTCTTGATGTTGTTTCCAGCCCAAGAGTTTGACGCGATCGCTGAGATTGAGGGATTGAATTAGTTGCTCAAAATCTGCTTTCAACGGCCCATCACCAATGATATTGAATTCAACATTGGGATGTTTAGGGACAATCTGGGCGATGGCGCGAATACAGTATTCGATGCCTTTCTTTTCCACTAAACGTCCAGTAGTAGCAATCCGCACGATGCCGTCAGCAGGGAAATAGCGCGGCTTGTAGGCGAATTGGCGACAGTCAATACCTGAGCCATGTACGACGATTTTCTTGGGGTCACAGCCGATTTTAATGGCTTTCTGGCGAAAAAATTCGCAGTTGGCGAGAAAGAATTCGCCCTGGGCAAACAACTGGTCGTAGACGCGATCGCCTTTCTCCTTGACGTGCTGACTGATATCAATGCCGCGAAATGTGACGATTAGCTTGCCAGAGAGCATACCCAGATCTCGAAATAGCATTCCCATGGTACTGAGCGTGCCAAATTGACAGTGGATGATGTCATATTCAGGACGATCTAGAAACAACATAGCGCGATAAAGCCATTTCAAGGAGCTAACTTCGTAGTTATATTTGAATAACTTAGGGATTTGCAGGAGGGATAAGGAACCTCGATGTAGGTTCTGCAAAACTAATCTTAGCCCTTTGAGACATCGTCTTAGGTAATTATCGGGTCGGGTTGGAGGGTAGTAAGTGCGATCGAGCAGATTGTACTGTTCGACAATCGGATGGATTTTACCAGGATTGTCAGGCTTACCGTTGAGTGGATAAATATGGACATCATGACCGCGATCAATTAATCCAGTAATTTGATTGAGAATGAACGGTTCCGATACGACTGGAAAGCGCCAGACTAACATAGCAATTTTCATAATGATTTCTGGGAAATAATTAAAACAATTAACAGTTGCAAAATTTAGGAAGCGATTGCGAAACTTGCTAATTCCGATCGAGTAAACTTGAATCGATTAATAAGTTCGCATGAGAGAACGATATTCATGGCTTGGAGCAATGGCGGATGGGCAGAGCCAGGATAGTGAATCGCGCTGACCGTGCCTGGATGTATGCTTATCGCACTTGTGGCCTCAGTCGTTTGGGCAGTCGGCTCGATACCCAATATCTGTTCAATCGAGTGCGCGATCGCACGTCTGTGGGCTATGACTATGCCTGTATTTAAGCGATCGCTTGGTGCTTGATTTTTGACGTCCAGGGATTGCTGCCACAATAGCAGAAAATCTTCTCGTAAGGCTTCTAGCTTCAACGCTTTAGGATGATATTGCAGAATTTGCTCGCTAATTTGGTGGGTGAGATCGGTACTAAGGCAAAAGTCGATTGTTTCGGGCTTAAGCAGGTGAGCGAGATTGAGAATTTGGTTGCGATCGCAGGTTTCGGCAGGAATCAGGAGTAATCGCTGCCCTGTTTCTCCTGATTTGACTTGGGGTAGGGTTTCACTAACATGGGAGGCGAAATTCATCAACTCTAATTGACCAGATTCTAAACGACCATTGGGAAAATTCAAGATGCTCAAGGCACAGTTGGATTGCTCGATCGCATGATAGCGATCGGGTGTTATGCCAAGTGCGGTGCTAATCAAAGCGCGATTTGTGCCGCCGTGGCTAACGATCAGGATAGTTTGACCGATGTGACTGGGTAGGATCTCTTGCCAAAATTGCTGCACGCGATCGTAAAGATCTAGAGCTGGGAAGAATTTTTGCTTAGGATTTGCAGCTTGGTTTCTGCTAGGCGAATCTTCTCCAGTTTTCTCAGTCTCCGCAATCTCCATCCAAAACCGATCGGGAGTATGTTTCCAACATCGATATGCTTCAGGAAACTGTGCTTTCACAAATTGGAATGGCAGCCCTTGCCAATTAGGTAAATCGGTCTCTCTCAGTCGAGCGACGATGCGGATGTGATTAGGATTGATTATTCGAGTAACTTTAGAATCGTGAGAATCGATTGCTTGCAAAACTTCTGAGGCAGTTTCTTTGGCTCGTTGTAAGGGACTAGCATAAATGGCATCGAAAGCAATTCCCTGAAGGAATTCTCCAGCTAACCGAGCTTGATAGCGACCGAGTTCGGTCAGATTTGGGCGATCGCTACTGCCCTGATATAGACCTAGTGAATTATAGGTGCTTTGTCCGTGGCGTAGGAGGATGACGCGGGTAGGGCGATCGTCACGATCGTATTGATGGGAATTAAGCTGGGAATTAAGCGCGGTAAGCATAGTTTTGTTCTCCTTGGGGGCGATCGTTTTGGTTGGCAGTGCTGGCGCTCTGAAGTTGATAGAGCTTGGCATAATGTGCTCCTAGTTGCATGAGTTCTCTGTGCGTCCCTCGTTCCAAAATCTGTCCGCCTTCGATATAGAGAATGATGTCTGCATGTTCTACGGATGGCAGGTTGTGGGAAATTAGAAAGGTAGTGCGTCCCTGGGTAAGGCGTTTCAGTGCTTTATTCACAGCTTGTTCGCTGGCGTTGTCCAGCCCTGTGGTTGGTTCGTCCAGAATCACAATTGGAGCATGACGAATCGCCGCACGGGCGATCGCCACTCGTTGCCGTTGACCACCTGAGAGCGTACTTCCTCTTTCTCCCAAAACCGTATCGTAGCGATCGGGCAAATTCATGATGAAATCGTGGGCATCAGCTAGTTTTGCGGCTGCTTCGATCTCAGCATC
>JANMRU010000525.1:0-2033 GCA_031388585.1 Pseudanabaena sp. SOY_30_concoct_251
AGCAGCTAAAGCCTCCCACTAAAGTGGGTAGTTTTGGACTAGCGTGCTGGGACAATAAACCAAAGTTAATTGCTATTGCAGTCCTATATGAATTGTTAAGTTGGGGGTTTGGGGGCTGTGCCCACACGAAGGGGGGCCGCCCCCAAACCCCTAAACAAATAAAAACCGATTTCTATATTTAACAAATGTTAGACTAAACTTGTAAGGCTAACTAATTCGCAATCGTCGAAAACTCAATATGGCAAAGCGCTATGTGATTGAATCGTCACAAATCCTCCGACGCGTTGAGGAACTGGTCTCAGCATCCTCTAATCGCTACCGCATTACCGTGCAAGTGGCAAATCGAGCCAAGCACAGACGCTACGAAGATGTAGATGACTATGACGATCATGCAATGAAACCAATTTTGCGTGCTGTAATTGAAATGTCTGACGAACTCACCCAACCCGAGATCTTGAGCGATTAACACCCTCATATAATCGGTAAAGAATTGGTGAGTAAGCAACTCTTAAGGGGGACAGGATGGCGGATTGGCTGCTTCCCCCAAGTACATCCTTTTTCTGGTTTAGTCGGCGGTGACAACTGGGCGATCGAACTAACTCAGACCGAGCTAGAAGAATTTTGTAATCTTTGCGTACAATTACTTCAGTCTGTGCAGCAGACAGAGGCCGAGTTGTCCGATCGAGAAAGTCTAACCTGCACGGCTGAAACCGAAAACATCTGTTTAGAGGTGAGCGGCTATCCAGGAAATTTCAGGCTCAGTTTACAGCTTCATACTGGGCGCAGAGCTGAAGGTATGTGGGATAATGACGCGCTTAATCAGTTAGTTGAAGCAATTACCAAAATCACACCGAGCATCACTCTTCTATAACCAGAGCGGGGAAGTTCAGTTTCAAAAAGACATGTGTGAAGCTGGAAGATTAGTTTAGTTATGATGCAGATCACAGTGACTGTGCGATCGAGATCGCATACCAAACTATAAACTACAGGCATTATAGATACAGAGATAGAGCATTCAAGATTAGCCCCTGGCCTCCCTTGCCAGGGGATTTTTTTTGCTTGATGGAACTAGAGACTGGTTTGCAAGCGTCTTTGTGTTTAGTAGTTTTTGAGTTTTGGTTATAGTGAAATTATGTTTGCTCAAAAATTGATGACTAAATCGGCTATTTTTCTGGCTTGCTTGATAGTGCCACTTGCGATGATTGGGGTTAGTAGTGAATTAAAGCCTGTTGTCGCTAGATCGCTGAGCAGTACATGCCAAAAACATGCTGACCAACTGACAAACATAGTCTACCAAACTGATGTGGAGATCGAAGCTTCTAAATCACAACTTCAGTTAGCTGAAGAAAGAGCTAATCAACTGAAAGAACTATCAGCGTCTGGTGCAATCTCGTCAAGAGAGCTAGATGCAGCGCAGGTAGATGTAAAAAAAGCTAAAAAAGATTTGGCAACAGCGATCGCCCGCTCTAAGCAGGCAAAAAAACAACTCACTACTTTGCAAAACATGTCAGCCTGCACTGTTTAGCCCCATGTCCTAGATTTATTAATGAAGCAGGCTAGCTTTGATTGTATGCCTTCAGAAACTCTTCCCTAGAAACATCAACCTGAGTGCAGATTGCTCTCAAAGTTCCACTTTTAATATTCGGGTGATTCGGCATAACTAGCGGGGTCTCTGTCCCATCCTCATTCTTGCGTTTCATAACAACATGCTCTCGTTCGCGAACAATCTCGAAACCTAATAACTCAAAGGCTCTGATGATTTGCTTTTTGGGTGCATCGACTGGAAATTTCGCGATCAGACTGCAATGCCTGCCTCAGCAATGAATACCTCAACTGGAAGAGTATCTTCCAGTATTTCTTTGCCAAATACTTCAATATAGCAAGCGATCGCGGACTTTACATCTGACAAAGCCTCTTCGTAAGTATCTCCCTGTCCAACAACCGCACCTACAAAACCAATGGGGTAGGCAACATATCCATCTGGGTGCTTCTCTATGACTATTTTAAACTGTTTCACAAATTCCTTATCCCTG
>JANMRU010000019.1:0-32837 GCA_031388585.1 Pseudanabaena sp. SOY_30_concoct_251
TCAGGAAAGCCGTTTTAATCAGCCTAGTAACAATAAGGGTTCAGAACGCCGGAAAATCATGAGCAATGACTGCCAAAATCATGAAACCCATATGGGGATTGGGCTTGTAAATAGGGTAATAGATCCCAAATGGGTTCTATACATACCTTAAGTTAGCATTTTGTTTTTCTTGGCGATCGCTTGCAAATCACTACGCATTTCCAGTGGCAACCACCAAGACTTCGCTGGGTATTCTCTCATATCAGTCCGTGTACGTTTGATAAAATACTGTTAAAAGCATTTTAAAGCAACATCTCAAACCGCTATGGTTATTGCCAACTCACCATCACCACTAACCATTCTCGAAAACGGTGATCGCCTGAATCGCCAAGAATTTGAGCGTCGTTATACAGCATCCAACATCAAAAAAGCTGAACTAATCGAAGGAATTGTATACGTGGCATCCCCCCTACGCTTCACCCCTCACGGTAAACCCCACAGTAACATCATTACTTGGCTTGGGACATATCAAGCAGCGATCGCAGGACTAGAGGTTGGGATCGAGCCGACAGTTCGCCTGGATAACGATAACGAACCGCAACCCGATGCCGTGCTATTCCGCATAGGTGGCAATGCCCAAATCGATGCCGATGGTTACATTACAGGCGCACCCGAACTAATTGCCGAAATCGCTGCCAGTACTGTTTCTTACGATCTGCACAGCAAAAAAAACGCCTACGAACGTAACGGCGTAAAGGAATACATTGTCTGGCGGACATTAGATCGACAAATTGATTGGTTTATTCTAGAAAATGGTAAGTACAGGGACTTAGAACCCGATGCCGCAGGCATTATCCGCAGCCAAGAATTTGCGGGTTTGTGGCTAAATGTAAATGCAATTCTGAGCAATGATATGTCAGCGGTTCTTAAAACCCTACAGACGGGCTTGGCAAGCTAAAGGGAAAGAAGACGCTGATGTCAGTGATTTAAGATGGCTATATGCAAAGCTATATTCTCACCGCACGGGCAAAAGAGCAGGCAAACCGCGAGGCGCTAGAGCGGCGGCGATCGCAAGCAATGCAGATAGCTCAAATAGCAGCAGAAATTTTGCGCTCTGAGTTTGGCGCAAATCGAGTTGTGTTGTTTGGGTCAGTTTTGAGTGATCCTACCGATCGCAGCTTTTACCAAGGCTCTGACATCGATCTAGCGGTTTGGGGCATCAGCGATCGCCTATATTTTAAAGCTGTAGGCAAGTTACAGGGGCTGAGCGAGTTTGCGATCGATCTAGTTGAGCCGCAGGATGCACCACCCTACATTTTAGAGGCGATCGCCAAGGGAGTCGATCTATGACCTGAGTAGGATATCGATCTCCTCGATCGCTAATTTCCAACTGAGGTTTTGTAGCGTTATCATAGATCGGCTGTCGCTAATCCTGCGGCAGTTTATGGCACCAACAATCTGAACTTGATCTCGATCTTCACGAAAATAATTCAACAAATCGGCTCTCATCTGTGGTCGCGATCGCCGCAGCCAGAGTTAAATCTCTATTGGTACTGGTTGCAAACCCTAGTCCTAATTTTGCCTTTGAATAATGCGATCTCGCCTGTGGCAGGCATGATCGTGATGGGATTATTTCTAATCAGGCGGGGATGGCGAGAGCTAGATACGCCGATAAATCGCGGCTGGTTGATGCTAGCAGGCTGGCTGATCGTAACTACGCTGATAGCCTTTGAGCCATCCGTTGCCTGGACTGGTCTGTGGAATTTCTTGCCATTTTTCTTGCTATTTGCGATCGCCTCATTCCTGATCCAAACTCCAGCCCAATTTCACCATATTGCCTATCTTTGGGTGCTCAGTTCTATCCCTGTAGGAAGCTTTGGTGTTTTCCAGGCACTGCTCAACCAACCAGACTGGTGGCTACCCCGCTTATTTGGTAGTTACGAAATTAACCTGGGATTCAGCCCAGATGGGCGCGTCGCTTCATTGTTTGGTCATTACAACGAGGCGGCGCTTTATTTGGCGATGGTGATGCCGATCGCCTGTCACTTTGCGCTTGGGAAAATTAACAAGGTTGACAAAGGAGTCAATAGAACTCAGCAGATTTTGGCATCGATCGCTTTAGGACTAGGCATTGCCACCATAATTTTGACGGGTTCGCGGAATGCCTGGGGGATTGTGGCGATCGAATTTGGGATCTTGGCAATTTACTATCGCTTCTGGAAATTAGTTTTAGGTCTGAGTTTGGGCGGAGGATTAGTAAGTTGGGCAGCTTGGGGGCCTTTGTTGGGTATGGGTGGGGAATGGCTGCGTCCTTTCTTCCCAGGCGGTTTTATCAATCGTCTTGGCAGTGCCTTCGATCCCAGCCGCAAGGACTTTGTCTCTACGCTCTATCGTCTTGAGGCATGGCAATACGCCGTGACTTTAGTTCAACAACACCCGATTCAGGGTTGGGGCTTCCGCAGCTTTGATCTGATTGCCGCTACGCTCGGCCACGATTTGAGAGGATTACCCCACGAACATAATTTATATTTGGCGATCGCAGTTGGAGCTGGTCTACCAGGATTATTTGGCTTTTTAGGCACGATCGGCTGGGCGATCGCGCTTGGATTAAGAGCCAAGTTGCCAACCCAAACGAAAGGATTAGTAGTGGTGACTGTGGTAGCGATCGCGCTCTACTTGATGTTTGGCATTCTCGATGTCGTGTTTTATGAACCCAGAGTGAATATGCTCAGTTGGCTTTTGCTGGCAGGAGTCTATGGTGTGAGCCGAGGCGCAATGTTCAATCCGATTAGTGAGCACGATCCTGACACTCATCTGGCACAGGATCGTAACCGCCAGGATGCCAAGGATGACAGCGACCAATCCGCCTAATTGCTAGTCCACTTCCCTTCCAAACGCCAAACCTCTCGATTGCCTCGATCGCATACTGAGAGCAGGTCGGCTGAAAGCGGCAGGAAGGGCCAAGCAGTGGCGATAGCACCAGCCGATAGAGCTTAATTAGGGCAAGGAATATGGTTTTCATAGATTAAATGCGCTCTGTAAATACTTCCCCCTTGCAGCAAAGTCCATGATTCGCGATCGGTGGGAATATGTGCGGGATAGATACTAGGATCGGCAAATTGCCCCTTGCCAGCCAGATTGCAAAATCGCGCATCCGCCTCAAAATTCTTCAGCATTTCTGTGGCGACCATCAAGATATCCGACTGCAACAAGATCTGCGCACCTGTCACAAGTAGATTGGCTAAGGTCTCAACGAATTCTGGTTGCACCACGCGACGTTTGTGCTGGCGGCGCTTAAACCAGGGATCGGGGAATTGAATGGTTACCTGTTGTATTTTCCCAGGCGGCAGCAAGCCAACCAGTGAAATATTGGCATTGCAAAACAGGTAATGTAGGTTATCTAAACCGAGCGACTTTTGAGCCGCGATCGCGCTATTTACTAAAGGCTCGCGAATTTCCAGTCCCAACCAGTTCCACTCAGGCTTGACCTGTGCCATTTGCAGAATGTATTCGCCCCGCCCACAGCCAATATCCAAGCTCAGCGGTTTTGACCAGTCAGCATAGATCGCTTCCCATTCAGGTGGTGGTGTGGGAGTTTGATATTTTTCCCCAAGCGGATTGACGTGTTCTCTCACGCGCACGCGTTTGATCGGGTTTGCCACAGGGCTTGTTTGCATAGTGCTAATGGTCTTAATACCAGCTTGGCAGCAGTAAAATCGGTGGATTGTTGCTGGATAGATCGGTATTTATATTCTGCGTCAAATTAGGTGCGACGCGATCTGCGATCGCATTAAAAGGTGCGGGTAGCTGCAATTTGACTGGAGATATAGAGAAAAGTTGCTCGAATAGGCGATCGAGCGAACCAGGGCCGCGCTCAATCGGCAAATCCTGACTCTCGGGGATTTGGAACTTAGCTCTAACTTGTTTGCGCAGATCGGCAACCGCCTCTTCATAGGTGCCAATCTCGTCAACCAAGCCATTTTCCTTTGCCTGCCGTCCAGTATAAATCCGTCCATCAGCTAGCTTACGTACTGCTTCTAGATCCATTTTGCGACCTTTCGCAACATCACCAATAAATTCCTCATAGGTATTTTGCAACAATGCCTGTAACAGTTGCTTTTCCTGATCCGATGCAGCGCGGAAAGGCGAAAAAATATCCTTGTAAGGGCCAGTTTTCAGCGTTTGCGATTCTATGCCAATGCGATCAAATAGTTCTTTGACATTAACGCTACTCAGAATTACGCCAATACTGCCTGTGAGCGTACCAGGGTTGGCATAAATTTTATTAGCGGCACTAGCGATGTAATATCCGCCACTCGTAGCTTGATCCAGCATACTCACCACAATGGGCTTTTTCGCTCTCAGTCGCGTCACCGCTGCATACACTTCCTGACTAGCTGCCACCGTCCCACCGGGGCTGTTAATGGCGAGTAAAACGCCTTTAATCCTCTGATCGCTCTCAATTTCTAGCAAGCGGTTACGCACCGCCATCGCCCCAAATTGACCACTACGAGCCCCAGTAATAGCACCATCCAGACTCACTAATTCCAGGCGATCGCGTTTGCCCTCAAGCCCCTTAAAATCGAACGCTAATTCAGTCGTCTGGCGACGTTGGATGCCAAAAGCTGCTGCTACAAAGCAAACAACTACGAGTACTAAGGCGATGATGCGGTTAAGTTGCATAGGTATTGAGCTATAGAAAAAGAATACTCCTCTCTAATAAAGCATAGCTCTAAGAGAAAGGAGTTAAAAGAACGGGGTGCGTATTACCCGCCTTTAGTAATTACTAGGCTGTGGCTAAAAAGGTTTTCTTGAAGTCAGCGATCGCTTCTTTTAGAAGAGCTTCGGCTTCATCGCCCAATTTCTTCTCCGCCTTAACCAACTCACCATACTTGGCCTTGCTAGTTGACAAATAGACGCGGAATTCCTTCGTGAATTTCGTCACCTTGTCAGCCGGCACATCATCAAGGTGGCCATTGATCGCCGTGTAGATGATGGCAACTTGATCGCTAACAGGAAGAGGTGAGTATTGGGGCTGCTTCAGAATTTCGCGCAAACGTTGACCGCGTTGGAGTTGCGCTTGCGTAGTTTTATCCAGATCGGAAGCAAATTGTGCAAATGCAGCCAGATCGTCAAACTGGGCTAATTCCAGCTTAATCTTACCCGCAACCTGCTTCATCGCCTTAATCTGCGCTGCTGAACCCACGCGGGATACAGAGATACCAGGATTGATTGCAGGACGAACGCCAGAGTTAAACAAATCGGCGGTGAGGAAGATTTGGCCGTCAGTAATCGAAATTACGTTGGTCGGAATGTAGGCGGAAACGTCGCCTGCTTGTGTCTCAATAATAGGAAGGGCTGTCATCGAACCACCACCAAGCTTGTCGCTCAACTTCGCCGCACGTTCAAGGAGGCGGGAGTGGAGATAAAATACATCGCCTGGGTAAGCTTCACGTCCGGGAGGACGACGCAGTAGCAGTGACATTTGACGGTAGGCCTGAGCCTGCTTGGACAAATCATCATAGATGATCAAGGTGTGCTTGCCGTTGTACATGAAGTATTCGGCTAGCGCGGCTCCAGTGTAGGGAGCCAAGTATTGCAAAGTAGCAGGATCGTTAGCGCTGGCAGAAACTACAATCGTGTAGTCCATTGCGCCTCTCTCTTCCAAGACTCCAACAACTTGAGCTACGGTGGAAGCCTTCTGCCCGATCGCCACGTAAACACAAATTACATCTTCACCCTTCTGGTTAAGAATAGTGTCTACGGCCACAGCAGTCTTGCCAGTCTGGCGATCGCCAATAATCAGTTCGCGCTGACCGCGTCCAATTGGCACCATCGCATCAATCGAAGTGATACCGGTTTGGAGAGGCTCGAATACCGACTTCCGCGCAATAATACCAGGCGCAGGCGATTCAATTAGACGAGATTCGGTGGAGTGAATTTCACCTTTACCATCAATTGGACGCGCCAATGCATCAACCACACGACCGACAAAAGCATCGCCAACGGGAATTTGGGCAATCTTACCAGTGGACTTCACAGAACTACCTTCCGCGATTTCGCGTCCAGTGCCCATCAGTACCACACCAACATTGTCTTCTTCCAGGTTCAGCGCAATGCCAACTGTGCCATCTTCAAACTCAAGCAGTTCGCCGGACATAGCTTTTTCCAAGCCATAGACGCGGGCAATACCATCGCCCACCTGCAAGACCGTTCCAACGTTAGAGACCTGAAGCTCCTGGTTGTACTGTTCGATCTGTTGCTTAATAATGTTACTTATTTCGTCTGGTCTGATACTAACCATATGTTATTACTCTGCGTATTGATAGTTTTGGTAGTTGGGAAAACCTGGATGATATAACTGCAAGCTTGCAGTTACTCAATTACTAAATGTTGCTAACGCTCAAATTGCTGGTGAGTCGGCGTAATTGTCCTCTAATACTGGCATCAACAACCTGAGAACCAACTTTGATAATCACACCACCAATCAAGTCAGGGTTGACATTAATCGATAATTCTACGCCATGCGCATTAGTCATATCGATTACCTTGCGTCGCAGCGTCTCTTGCTGCTCGTCGGTTAAAGGTACGGCTGATGTCACTTCTGCAAGCGAAATCTGATTCATTTCTCGCAACAGATCCTGAAATCGCGAGCAGATGGGTTCCAAAAATGCAATTCGGCCTCTATCTACTACTAGCTTCAGAAAATTTAAGGTTACGGGGTTAACCTGCGAACCAAATAAGCTCTCGATCGCTGACTTCTTCCCACTTTTCTTAACTAAAGGCACAGATAGGAAATGCCTAAGCTCTTCAGAGCTCTGCAGCGAACCGATGATTAACTGCATATCATTGCCAAGAGCTTCTACTAAGCCTTGCTCTTTCGCTAAAGACATCAATGCTTCAGCATAGGGTTCAACAAATGCCTGGTTGAATGAACTTGATTTCAAGGCTTCGCTCCTAGCAGTTCAATACTACGATTTACTAATTGCTGCTGGGCAGAATCACTAAGACCGCGATCAAAGTGTGCTCTGACTCCAGCTAGGGCTTTGTCTGCAACTTGCTGCCTGAGCTGAGCGATCGTGCGCTCCTGCTCTCTCGCAATTTCCTGGACAGAAGACTCTCTCAAGCGCTCAAGATCGGCGGCGACCGTGGAGAGAATTGCTTCACTAGCTACTTTGGCATCAGCGGTAGCAGCGGCACGAATGCGATCGCATTCCGCTTGAGCCTGTGCCAACTTCTCTTGCTGATCGGCTAATTGTTCAACTGCCTCACGCTTACGCCTCTCAGCACCACCGATTTCAGATTCGATAGACTCAAGGCGTTGGGATAGAATTTTACCTAAGAAGCCGCGACCAACAAAAACTAGCAACCCTACAAGGATTGCAATGTTGATCAGATTAGCTTCAAAGATGTCACTATTGATACCAAAACCTGATGTCTCACCTGCTTCACTAGCAAGTAGGAATAAACCAATACCCATAAGTCTTTTTTCTTTGCCTGGTTTTCTTTATTCTTTGCAAATAAACAGCTCGCAAACAGAATGTATAGCTAACTATTATGATGGCTAACTATGTACCAAATCCCCAAGAATCTTATCCAGAATTTGACGGCTAAGAGCCTCAACCTGAGCATTCAAAGAAGCCTCAGCAGCTAGCTTCTGCGCTTCGATTTCCGACTTGGCACTTGCTACCTGAGCTTGAGATTCTTCCAAAGTCTTAGCAATTTGCTGATTGCGGAATTTGGTAGCATCAGCTTGGGCCAAGGCAACGATCGCTTGAGCAGACTTACGGGTTTCCGCTAGCTCTTGCTCATATTGCTGAGCCAATAACTGTGCCTTCTCTAAGCGCTCTTTCGCCTCAACGATGTTTCCTCTCACATAATCACTACGATCATCAATCGCCTTTGTTAGAGGCTTAAAGAAAATTGCATTGAGAATGACAACCAACAGTAGGAATTGCACCGCCATGATTGGTAGCGTGGCATCAAAATTGAATAGGCCACCGCTAGGTTCAGCAGACTCGGCTGCCAGTAAAAATGTCGTCCAGTATGTCATGAGAATTTCAGTCTAGGTAGCAAGTTAGCGCAGCCGTGATTAACTATCAGCCGTGAGGTTAACAGTTAACAAATTAACCAGCAAAAGGATTAGCGAATAGAAGCACTAGGGCGACAACTAAACCGTAGATGGTCAATGATTCCATGAATGCAAAGCTCAATAAGAGAGTGCCGCGAATCTTGCCCTCTGCTTCTGGTTGACGGGCAATCCCCTCTACAGCGCGGCTAGCTGCTGTACCTTGACCAATACCAGGGCCAACTGCTGCCAAACCAATGGCGAGACTAGCGGCGATAACTGATGCGGCGGCAACGATTGGATCCATCATAATTTCTTCCTTGAAGTTGATTTAAATGTGTACTTTGACGTTTACATTCCATGAGACTGATAAATTACCAATCTCAACTGAACTTAGGCATTAGCTGCTAGTGTTCATGTCCTTCTTCACCATGTCCCTCTATGGCTTCACCGATATATACCGCTGCTAGTGTAGAGAAAATCAGCGCTTGAACAGCACTGGTAAATAAGCCCAGCGACATTACAATCAACGGTACAAACAGTGGAACTAATAGAACGAATACTCCAACCACTAATTCATCTGCCAAAATATTGCCAAACAGACGGAAACTTAGGGAAAGAGGTCTTGTGAAATCTTCTAAAACCCAGATGGGTAGCAAAAATGGTGATGCTGTTACATATCTAGAAAAGTAACCAAGCCCGTTTTTGCGCAATCCAGCATAAAAGTAGGCTATAGATACCAACAGCGCCAGAGCAACCGTAGTATTGATATCACTTGTTGGAGCAGCTAGTTCGCCATCTGGAAGCTTAATTAGCTTCCAGGGGATTAGTGCTCCCAGCCAATTGGATACAAATATGAATAGGAATAGACTGCCAATGAAGGGAACCCAATTTCGATATTCTTTTTCGCCAATTTGGTCCTTGGTAATGCCTTGGACAAACTCCAACACATATTCCATAAAGTTCTGAATCCCTTTAGGAATGCGTTGGACATTACTTGTAGCCGCTATAGATGCGGCAGCAATTAGGCCAATCACAATCCAACTGACAATCAATACTTGACCGTGTATTTCTAGGTTGCCAAGATGCCAATAAAAGTGCTTGCCCACTTCTAGAGCAGCGAAATCCGTTGTTTGAGCGTAAGAAAGCAATCGAGTCATCATTTTAATCAGTTGGGACCTTTAGCTGGTCAAATTCTAGGTAGAACGGTTGCTAGTCAAATCCTGGAATGTGTATACCAGGATCGCGACTTTGTAGGTCATGAATCCTAGGAATACAGGAAGTATATGCAGTTGATCTGAACGAGCGGCGGCGATAATCAAAACAGTAAAAAGGACGAACCTGGACATCTTAGAGTAGCTAAGCTGTTTCCCTTGTTGACCTACTTGATCGATACCTTTCGACAACATTCTTAAGTAAACCACACCAACGCCCGCACCTAACAGATAATTCAGTGCCAGGTTTAACCCATAAACACTCCAAACAGTCAGGCTAATTATCCCAGACAAGAGTAATGTGATTGTGAATAGCTTGAACTTGAGGTCACCAAACTCATCTTGGCGATTAGATGAGTTATCTTGGCCTGCTTCTGAACGTTCAAGGCTTTTCTTCGCGGGAATAACTTTCACTTGCAGGCTCAACTAGCTCTTTGATTAGATTGCAAAACAAAGATAATTGTTAAGCAAACCGCTGATCAGCATAACATGATGAGTGCCGCATTCTTTTAATTCACTCCGAACTTCCCGTGAAATTTGGTTTGCTACTCAAAAATTCTTTACTATGCGGAACTTTATAATCATGACTGCGCGTCTACGGCATAAATATTCGGCCAGGTTCTGACCAAGCCAAGATTGTGTTAAGTCTGGTCCAAAAAGTAATATATACTGTCCCTAAAGTTTGCTGACCCTATAATTATGCTCACTTCTGCTGTCAATTTCCGCAACATCAAGTCCATGCTTGCTGCCTTTTTAACGGCTGGGGCTTTGTTGCCTAGCATCGCGATCGCCCAAACCCAGCAACCACTTGAGGCACCAAGACCTAACTCACTTAACAGCAGTGTTTTCAGTCTTCAAGGTGGTGAACGCTTAATGGGTGAAGCAATGACAGCAGTCAATGCCCAAAACTACGATTTGGCTGTAACTAAGCTTCAGGATGCTCGCCAGGTCTACAACCAGCTTTCCAATTTTTACCAAGAACTCACCTCTAGTTTTTCTGGGGTTGATAATCGCATTTCTGATAACCACCGCCAGAAAGCTTTGCAAGCGGCTCAATTGCGAGATAAATCTACATATCAACTCGCAGTTGTGTATCGTGCCAAAAACCAGCCTGAACTAGCCGTGCCTTTGCTAGTTCAGCTAGTTCGCAGCCAAGCTCCTACCCGCGAACTTGGGAAACAGGCTTATCAGCAACTGTTTGAACTGGGCTTTGTCGATATGGCTTTCCCTAGTGCTCCTGCTGCTAAGAACTAATTTGTACTTAGCTTTTGGGGTAGGTTGAGCAGAATGGCAGACTTGAATTTGCGCATCCGCAACTTTTATGACAGTTCCTCCAACCTGTGGGAGCAGGTTTGGGGTGAGCACATGCACCATGGCTATTATGCAACTGGCGAAAGCGATCGCAAAGATCGGCGGTTGGCTCAAATTGACTTGATCGAGCAGCTTTTAGGTTGGGCTAACCCTCAAATCCCTACGACGATTCTGGATGTGGGTTGCGGTATTGGCGGCAGTTCTTTGTATTTAGCGAATAAGTATTGGGCTAGTTCAGAGGTTGCCTCGTCTGTAACTAATAGCGGGAGTAAGGTGACAGGAATTACCCTAAGCCCTGTTCAAGCATCCAGAGCTACAGAAAGAGCTAGAGAGTTAGGTCTGCAAGCACGATCGCAATTTCTCGTTGCTGACGCGATGTCGATGCCATTTCCAGATTCCAGCTTCGATCTGGTTTGGTCGCTGGAGAGCGGCGAACACATGCCAGATAAGGCGAAATTTCTTCAGGAATGCTACCGCGTGCTAAAGCCAGGTGGGACATTTATTTTTGCCACCTGGTGTCATCGCGATACTGGTAATCCCGCGCTCAATACCCCGCTTAAACCACTTACTAAATACGAGCAAAAGCATTTACAGCGCATTTACGATGTTTATTGCTTGCCCTACGTGATCTCGCTGCCTGAATATGAGGCGATCGCCCGTCATACAAATTTCCAAAATATTAAAACCGCCGATTGGTCAGAAGCCGTGGCCCCGTTTTGGGATGTAGCGATCGACTCGGCGATCGCACCTTCGGCAATTTTAGGTGTATTGAGATCGGGGCTTACCACTGTGATAGCAGCATTGTCGTTACGCCAGATGTCGCGCGGTTATGCTAGCGGCCTGATTAAATTTGGACTATTAACCGCTACCAAGTAAACCCGATAAACTATTTATTAGTTAGATAGATCTGAAGTTTTTACTGTTGCGCAAGATTAAGCATTAAAATACTGATTGCTTAACTAGCGTTCAGAAGATCTACATGGCATTGACTCGATTCTGAATCCTTGAAGAGTAAGCAATTGCTGACATTTACTCAAGAGTTTCTGTCGCTTCTAACCAAATGTCCATGAAATGCCTGTGTAGGTGGCCCATATCTCAGTAAATTATGCCAAAAATTCTTGTTTCCGACCCAATTGACCAAGTAGGGATTGATATCCTTTCTCAAGTTGCTACTGTTGATATTAAAACAACACTTAGCCCAGAAGAAATAATCAAGGTTATCCCTGAGTACGATGCGATCATGATTCGCTCAGGCACAAAATTAACCAAAGAAATCATTGAGGCTGGTAAAAACCTCAAAATCATTGGTCGAGCTGGCGTTGGTGTTGATAATGTCGATGTTCCGACCGCTACGCGCCAAGGCATTGTTGTTGTCAATTCACCCGAAGGCAATACGATCGCGGCTGCCGAACATACGCTTGCGATGATGCTAGCCTTATCTCGTTTCATCCCTGACGCGAATGTCTCGCTCAAGTCAGGCAAATGGGATCGCAAAAGTTATACAGGGGTCGAAGTTTACAAGAAAACTTTGGGCGTAATCGGTCTTGGTAAGATTGGATCTCATGTCGCGACCGTAGCACGGGCGATGGATATGAAGCTATTGGCTTACGATCCGTTCTTAACCGCCGAGCGAGCCGAGAAACTCGGTGTTAACTTAGTTGAGTTGGAAATTCTGCTGCGGGAATCGGATTACATCACGCTGCATTTACCTAAAACTAAGGAAACTTATCACCTGATCGATGCAGCCAAAATTGAGATCATGAAGCCAGGTGTGCGCATTGTAAACTGCGCGCGCGGAGGCATTATCGATGAAGCGGCTTTGGCCAAAGCTCTTGAGAGTGGTCGGATCGCTGGTGCGGCGATCGATGTATTTGAAAATGAGCCCTTAGAAGCTGATTCGCCGTTGCGGGCGATCGGTTCGCAGTTGATTTTGACACCTCATCTTGGTGCTTCGACCGAGGAAGCTCAGGCTAATGTGGCGATCGATGTAGCCGAGCAAATCCGCGATGTACTGCTTGGTTTACCTGCCCGTGCTGCTGTGAATATTCCTGGTTTGGGACCCGATGTCTGGCAAAAACTCAAACCTTACCTACAACTTGCTGAAATGTTGGGGAATTTGGTCGGTCAACTGGCTGGTGGTCGTGTAGACACGCTCGACGTGCGCCTGCAAGGTGAAATTGCCAGCAGTGAAAGTCAGCCAATTGTGGTAGCGGCGCTAAAAGGACTGCTGTCTCCTGCTTTGCGCGAACGGGTTAATTTTGTTAATGCTAGCCTGGAAGCTAAAGAGCGTGGTATCCGCGTCACTGAAACCCGTGATGCCACCGTCGAAGACTACACAGGATCGCTCCATTTGACCGCTAACGGTACGCAGGGACTACAATCGGTGACTGGTGCGTTGCTTGGTAAATCTGAGTTGCGCATTACTAACATCAACGGCTTTCCCATTAACGTTGCCCCAACAAACTATATGCTGCTGACCTTGCATAGAGATATGCCAGGCATTATTGGCGGCATTGGCTCTATGTTGGGAAATTACAATGTCAATATTGCTAGTATGCAAGTCGGTCGAAAGATCGTACGCGGCGAAGCGGTGATGGTATTGAATATTGACGATCCGCTTCCTGCTGGTTTATTAGATGAGATTATGCATGTTCAGGGCGTTAAGGATGCCTTTGTCGTTAATCTCTAAATAGGCTGTAGGCCACAGGATGGACTTTTTATAACACCCTTATCTTCTCCATAATTTGAGTTGAAGTAGGGGTGTTTTTTAGGCGAGAGAGTGCCTGGGAGGTAAATGCGATCGCCTAGGCAAGCATCAAGAGCGATCTACAGGGAAAATCACCTAACGATCGCCCTAGGAGGATTGGCACTGCTTGTACTAGGAGATGACGATTTGCTAGTAGGTGTAAGCATTGGCAGCACCAAGGTAAGCATGACTATCGCCAATAAGCTAACTGCGAAAGATTTACCGAAATGCAGGTCTGGCAGATGAGTCTTTTGAATTTTTTGAGATGACATAGATTTGTCTCCTGATCTGCAACCTGATGAATGTAACAGTCCCTCAGACGAAAAGTAATCTGACTGAAGACGTGTCTGTAACTGATTTTTAGCCCTCACAAAGACTTATACATTTAGTTGTATGCATTGAGTCATATGTCTTATGGACTACACCAGAAAGCCATGCGATCGCACACCATGTTTGGTAATCTCAGTAAAGTTAGCTTAATCCAGCCTAATAAGTTAACTTAGGCTTACCCCCATTTGTTCGCGCCATGAAAATTCTATTGGTAGAGGATGATGAAGCAACTGTCAACCTACTCCAGTTAGCTCTGACTCAGCAGCAGTACACGATTGATGTCGCCCTTGATGGTAAAGCCGGCTGGCAGTTGGCGGAAAGTATTAACTACGATCTGATTTTGCTGGATGTAATGTTGCCCAAGCTAGATGGCATTAGCTTTTGTCGCCGCTTACGCGCTCAGCACAAAAATGTAGCCGTACTGATGATGACTGCTAGAGATACGGTTAGCGATCGGGTGTTGGGTTTAGATGCGGGAGCCGATGATTATCTTGTTAAGCCATTTAAGTTAGAGGAATTAGCTGCTAGGGTTAGATCTCTGCTCAGACGCGGTAAGGATACGGTGGTGTCATCGCTAGAGTGGGGAGATATTCACATTGATGCAATTGGTGGGGAGGCACATTATCGCGATCGTCCCCTGCAACTATCTCGCAAAGAGCATGACATCCTAGAACTACTTGTGCGACATCCCAAGCAGGTATTCAGTCGGACTAAAATTTTAGACTTACTATGGCCTTTGGATAGCGCTCCTGGAGAAGATACAGTCAAAGCACATATCAAAGGTCTGCGCAATAAGTTAAAGGCTGTAGACGCATCTCCTGATTTAATTGAAGCCGTATATGGTCAAGGCTATCGACTTAATTCGGCCATGCTCAACGAGCTGAGGAAAGCTCCAATATTACCTCAGGTAGTTTGGACAGAGGAAACCCGAGTGCCAGCCGAGCAAAGGGTAATGGCAAAAGTAGCTCAGATTTGGCAAAGTACAAAATTTCACAGTATTGGCCACGTTACGATGCTGGAGCATACGACATCTTTACTCTCAACGGGTAATTTATCCGGTGAACTCGCTCAAATGGCTGCCCAAGCAGCGCACAAACTTGTCGGTTCGCTGGGGATGTTTGGTTTTCAAGATGGCTCCCAGTTAGCTAGACAGGTAGAAGCACTTTTTCAAACCACAACTCGATTAGAGCAAGGACAAATCTCTCAGCTTAATGCTCTCATACTTGAGTTGCGTCAGGTAGTTGAAAATGCATCTGTACCAAGTTTACCATCAACTCTACCCTCGACAAATCAGTTATCTAATGAGTTATCTAAAGACGAACAACTACCTTTACTTTTGATCGTGGATTCCGATCTCAAATTTGCCGATCGCATAGTCTCTGAGGCGAATTTGCGTGGTTATCGTTGCGAAGTCGCAGAGACACCATTAGAGGCAATGGAACTAATCGCGAGGGAATTACCATCCTGCGCGATCGTAGAACTATTCTTTCCAGACACCGATCAGAATAGTTGGCAATTATTAAGCAAATTGGCATCTGCTCCAGCCCCCATTCCAACTTTAGTGTTAACAACCAGTGACTCTTTTTTGAACCGTCTAGAAGTTGTTAGACGTAGCAAAGGGATTTTCCTGCAAAAGCCTTCTCGTCCTTCTGTGGTGATCGATTCAGTCACCCAATTACTACAGAGCGATCGCCGTAAAGGGATAAAAATTTTAGCAGTGGATGACGACCCACAAGTACTTCAGTTACTACATACTCTGCTAGAGCCACATAGAATCGAACTAATCCCTCTCGAGGATCCATCTCAGTTTTGGTCAGTGTTGGAAGAAACTACGCCAGATATGACGATCCTGGATGTCAACATGCCTCATATCAGCGGTATCGAACTATGTCAAATAATTCGCAGCGATCCATCCTGGAATCTTATGCCTGTGATTTTTCTGACTACCCATAGTGACGATGCCACACTACAAAAACTTTTTGCCGCAGGCGCTGATGATTGGATTAGCAAACCTCCAACTGAATCCATGCTGACAACTCGGATCTTCAATCGCTTGGAGCGAACGTATAGACTGCGCCTTCAAGCAGAGACAGACCCACTCACTGGGGTAGCAAATCGACACAAATCTTCTGATGAAATCAAGCGCCTGATTGGGCTTGCTAAGCGCTACGATCAGCAACTCTGTCTGGGAATTTTGGACTTAGACAAGTTAAAGCTGATCAATGAGAGATATGGTAAAGATTGCGGCGATAAAGTGCTGCATAAAATCGGTGCTCTCTTTCACCAGCAATTCCGCAGCGAGGATGTAGTGTCCTATTGGGGAGCTGGAGAGTTTGTTGTTGGCATGTATGGCATTAATAAAATTGATTGTGTGGAGCGCTTGGCCGAAATCCTGGAAACCATCCGTCAAGTGGAATTTAGTGATGAAAAAGGTCATAATTTCCATATCTCCTTTAGTGCTGGGGTGGCTCAGTATGCCATAGATGGCAACGATCTAGAAGTGCTTTACAAAGCAGCACATTTGGAACTCCAACAAGCAAAATCTACTGGTCGCGATCGCATACTGTCAGTGGGGTGGCAACCTCCAGATCCCGATCATCATTTTAATGCCGATGTTGTATTAGTCTCAGATGAGGCGATCGTGCCCTACCAAATACTTCGAGATCTTGGTACAAGAGGATATCATACGCTCTGGCTTTCAGATTATGGCGCTGCCGTTGAAAAGCTCTGTGACTATAGCCTTAGGCCCAAGGCAATTATCTTAGGGGAAGCAACATCAGAATTAAATCACTTAGAGCTGCTCAAGCGCCTTAAACGCAAGAAAGTATTACAACATATTCGCGTGATTCTATTAACTGAAGATTCTAGCGAAGCAGAGCAGGCGATGGAGTTGGGAGCCTTTGACTATGTGGTTCAACCATGGACAGTCTCTGTACTCTTGCAAAGACTACGTCGTGCTTTGAAAACTTGAAACCTTGATGTATCTATGATGTAACAACCATGACCACCAATCAGAGCCTAGAGTTAAATCATCCGAATAGTTATCAAATCCAAGCAGTTTTTGAGCATAGCCCAGATGGCATGATGATTACTGATGACGATTGTACATGTTTAGAGGTTAACACGGCTGCATGCAATCTCTTGGGACTAACTAGATTGGAGCTAATTGGTCGCAGTCTTACCGATTTTATCGAACTAAGATGTAGTTTGAAGCAAGATGGACAAAACCTAGTTCCGACAGAAGTGACTAGGGCTAGTTGTCTTCTGCATCGTACTGATGGTAGTCTGCGCGAGGTAGACTACGCTGTCGCCATCCACTATTTGCCAGGCCAGCACTTAATTACACTCCGAAATAGCAGACATTCTCAATCAGATGGTGCAGAATTGATATACCAAAGTCAAGAGCGTTTTTTGCACTTGGTACAAACTTCTAGTGATTGGGTATGGGAAATCAATGAGAACGAAGTATATACATACTGTAGTCCTAAGGTAATGAGTATATTGGGATACGAACCTAAGGAAATTATTGGCAAAACTCTTTTTGAACTCATGCCCGAACGTAAAGGACATCAAATTAGCAGGGTTTTTAGGAAGATTTTTAATGACTACGAACCTTTCTATAATCTGGAGAGCATACATTATCATAGCAATGGTACTCTCGTAATTGTAGAAACAAGTGGAGTTCCTATCTTCAGTCTAGAAGGTAGATTTAGAGGATACCGTGGCATCAGTCGCGACATCACCAATCGCAGACGAGTAGAGAAATCATTGCAGGAAAGAGAGCGGCAAATTGCTTCGATCGCGAATAATATTGTCTGTTCGATCTATCGTCTAATTATCTATGAAGATAGTACGATGGAACTTCCGTTTATCAGTACAGGTCTATACGAGATTACTGGCATTACTCCTGAGGCTATTATGTCAGAGCCTCAAAAACTATTCGAGCTTATCCATTTTGAAGACCGCAAGCAATGCGCTCAAATACTTCAGAGTGCAATTACATCTTTACAGCCATTTACTAATGAATTTCGCCTAATCTCAGCTTCGGGACAAGTGAAATGGGTAAGAGATAGTGCCCGTCTTGCCAAACTCGCAGCAGGAGGAGTGATTATTGATGGCGTACTCATAGACATTAGCGATCGCAAACAAGCAGAGGAAGCACTGCGGCAGAGTGAAAATAATTTAGCTGAAGCCCAAAGACTGGCTCATTTGGGTAGCTGGCAACTTGACCTTACTACGCGACATACAGTCTGGTCTGATGAAGTATTTCGCATTTTCGGCCTAGAAGTGGGTCAGCCAATTCCAGGTTATAAAGAACTACTCAGTAAGTATGGTTTGAGAGATACTACTAAGATCTCGGCATCGTTCAGACAGGCAGTAGTTGGGGGTAAGTCATTTGAAGTAGAGTCTGAAATCACCAGATCGGATGGCACTTTACGTTATCTACTAGTAAAAGGAAATCCTGTATTTAATCTCAATGGACAGGTATCTCAAATATTTGGGATGGTATTAGATATCACTGAACGCAAGCAAGCAGAAGCTGTCATGGCCGATCTAGCTGCAATTGTTAAATTCTCAGATGATGCAATTATTGGGATGACGCTCAACGGTATGATTACTAGTTGGAACTTGGGCGCACAATTTATCTATGGTTATACAGCGGTGGAGGCTGTTGGCAAAAACATTATTGCTCTATTAGTTCCACGTGGAGACGTGGTTGGCATATCAGGCCCCGACTCAAAAGCAGCACAAGATATTATTGGTTACTACACCACTCCACATTTGCGCAAGGATGGCAAAATCATTGAAGTTTTGATGACTATATCACCTGTAAAGGATGCCTTTGGGAATATTACTGGGAGTTCGGTAATTGCTAGAGATATTAGCGATCGGCGCGCTGTAGAAAGGATGAAAGACGAATTTATCTCTGTGGTTAGCCATGAGCTGAGAACACCATTAACCGCTATTCATGGATCGTTGGGATTATTGCAAACAGGTAATCTTGGCGAACTAGATCAGAAGGGGCAGCGTATGCTAGAAATCGCCGTCAAAAACACGAGACGGTTGATTCGCCTGACCAATGACATCCTCGATCTGGAAAGCCTGGAATCGGGAAAGGTAAAGTTATCTGAAGGATGTTGTGATATTGCTGATTTGATCGATCAAGTAGTGCAAGAGCTGCAACCCATAGCCGATAAAGCTGAAGTCATTCTATCGATATCATCATTACCTGTTAAAATATTTGCCGATTGCGATCGCATTATTCAGGTTCTCACTAACTTACTCAGTAATGCCATCAAGTTCTCTTTCGTTGGCAACCAGGTTCAATTAGATGTTAAGGTAGTTGATGATCGTTCCCTTTTGCCTCCAAGTTCTAGGAATACTGTTTTAGCCCAGCAAGACCAAAAGATATTATTAGTGACTGTAAAAGACTACGGCAGGGGAATTCCACATGACAAGTTAAATTCTATTTTCGAACGATTTCAGCAGGTTGACGCTTCCGACAGCCGTCAAAAAGGCGGAACAGGATTGGGACTAGCGATTTGTCGTAGTATTGTGCAGCAGCATGGTGGTAGGATTTGGGCAGAGAGTATCGTCGATCGAGGGAGTTCCTTTTTTGTGAGTTTACCCATCATACCAACAGTTTCTGCAGAGAAATTACCTGGAATTGATATTGATGCGAGCGACGAAATCCGTCCAACTCGAAATGCTAATGTTGCTGAATTTTAATATCCCACCTTACCTAGAACCAAAAGAAAATCGATATTTACGGCAAATTGCAACCAACCCCATCCCAGATCGATCGTTAAAACCCATGCGGGGGCTGCGCCCCTGCGACCAGCTTTTTGTGGTGGACTCGATCAAAAACTGCTGTAAAGGGGTTTAGCTATGCCCCGATTGACGGCACAGCCAGCAAACTCCCCACACAACTCTTTCTCGAAATCATTCAACGTAACATCAGTTAACATCTAGTTAGGAGTTTTCTTTAATGGATATAAAGTGCGTATTAATCATTGATGATGAAAGTGACATCCGTGAAGTGGCACAGATCAGCCTGGAAATGATTGGAGGCTGGCAGGTGATAACCTCAGAATCTGGCCAAGATGGTATAGAGAAGGCCAAGTCAAATCGGCCTGATGCGATCTTACTGGATGTTATGTTGCCGGATATGGATGGCCCCACGACTTTGAAAAAGTTACAAGCCGACCCCGAAACAAGTCATATCCCCGTAGTTTTTCTCACAGCAAAAATCCAGACCGCTGATCGCACGCGCTTTGCTAATTTGGGTGCTGTAGCTGTGATTGGTAAGCCATTCGATCCGATCAACTTGGCGAGTCAGGTAGCAGAGGCTCTAGGCTGGTAGAGATTTGCAAAGCAATCGTTAGATGTTAACCCCACGCGAAGTATTGTTATACTGAGCTATAGGCGAGCCTGATGAGGTTTCAAGATCGGCATGGTACAAGCATCAACCAAAATACTGACATTAGAGGAATTTCTGCAACAGCCAGAAACTGAACCTGCCAGTGAATACATTGACAGCCAAATTATTCAGAAACCTATGCCACAGGGGAAACATAGTATAGTTCAGGGAGAACTTACACCTGCGATCAATTCTGTGGTGAAGCCTAAACGCCTTGCGCGGGCTTTTCCTGAGCTTCGTTGCACCTTTGGAGGTCGCTCAACGGTTCCAGATATTGCAGTCTTTGTTTGGAGTCGAATTCCCCGCGATGAGAAGGGAGAGATTGCTAATGTATTTGCAATTGCACCGGATTGGACTATTGAGATTCTATCTCCAGCTCAAGGCCAGACAAGGGTGATAAAAAATATTCTGCACTGTCTGAAGCATGGAACTGAAATGGGTTGGCTAATCGATCCAGATGAGCAAACCGTTTTTATTTTTCGTCCCAAGCGAGAAACTGAGGTATTTGACGATCCAGATGCGCTGTTACCTTCGCCAGCATTTGCGAGCGGGTTCCAGCTTAGCGTAGGGGATTTGTTTGCCTGGTTACTGGAATAGATGATGCGAGCAAAGATAATCTATCGGTAGGGCAATCTGCTGCTTATGGAGGTTGAATCAACGATCGGATTGTGGAGAAAGAAAACTACTTTGGGAACTTGAAAAGCTGCCGCAATCACCATGTTCTTCGTAGGACGATTTGCTGTTATTCGGTGCACGTTATTCTTGGAGCGCGATGCGGTAATTGAGTAATTTGAAGCAAGGGATTGCGATCGCCCAACTACCTTCATCTATATTAGTTACTCCACAGGCTTCTCATAGTTCACTTCCACAACCGTATGGACATTGCCGCGCGGATTAAAATTTCCCTCAATCTTAACGCGCAAAGGATTAGCCGCCGCAATGAAGTCATCCAGAATTTGATTGATCGATTCCTCATGAGAAATGTAGCGATCGCGGTAGCTGTTGATATATAGCTTGATTGCTTTCAACTCCACCAACACCTCATTCGGTACGTAGCTAATTTGGACAGTGCCAAAGTCTGGATAGCCTGAGAATGGGCACTTGCACGTAAATTCTGGTAGGGTGATGCGCACGTCATAGTTACGACCTGGGCGTGGGTTAGGAAATGTTGTGAGGTTTACCGAGGCGATCGCCTCTTCTCCGTATTTTGTAGTCATACTTGAATTTGCAAAATCTATGGGTCTTTTTTTTTAAGTTAGGTTTGGGCTGAACTTGATTCACGCGGTAATACTACCACTGGCACTAAAAGTTGGTCTTTAAGTTCGGCAATACCGAGAAAAGTATTGGTGTAGTCGCATACGCGTAAATAATTTGGGTGGCTAGATAATCTGGATAATTCCGTACCATCCATTGTATCCATTGTAATCTTTTGCCCATTACACCATCTTTTCGCTAAGTCTAGCTCAAGGCTCACCACGGGTAAATGTGCCAAAGCAACCTCAGGATCTACCAGAATCAGACTCGATTGCTTGATTTTTGCGGCGATCTCCTCAAAAGTCATACTGTTGGCTAGTTCAAAACCATTACTATACGTGCGCTCCAATTTTGCTAATGTCGCGCCACAGCCGAGCTTATCGCCCAAATCCCGAGCGATCGCCCTGATATAAGTCCCCGTACCGCAGGCGATCTTTAAATCTAGTTCGGGAAAATCCCCAGGTCGCCAATCTAGGATTTCAATTTCCCTTACTTCTACGGTGCGGATCGGGACTTCTACCGCTTTACCCGCACGGGCTAGCTCGTAGAGGCGCACTCCCTGTACCTGAATAGCGCTATATGCTGGAGGGATCTGCTGAATTACCCCAATAAATAGCGGCAATAAGGTCGCAATCTCATCGATCGCTAGGTATTCGCAAGGCTGAGAAGCTATGGTTTCTCCATCAAGATCGTCAGTTGTAGTTCTCAGTCCAAACCTTACCGTAGCGCGGTACGTCTTCCCCTCAGATAGAAACCGAATTAACCGAGTAGCGTGCCCCACAGCAATTGGTAATACACCCACAGCAGCAGGATCGAGCGTCCCACTATGACCAATACGCTTTTGCCCCAAGAGCTTACGCGCTCGGCTCACGCAGTCATGTGCCGTAATACCAGGGGGCTTATTAATATTGAGGAAACCATTCCACATAGGGCAATTTGTATCAAATTAATCAAATTTTAATAGCAATTCAAATAGTTGATGCTACTGATGGGAGGTCGGGCTGAGCCTCCATAAAGGGGTTCTACCCCTTCACCCCATAGATTTAATCTATTTGGTTTTTAAATTGGTATGAAGTTGATTGAGCTACCTTTTTCTAGCATATTTTCCCTACAGTTACGGAAAAAGCAGTTATCCCAGATACAATAGATATAAGAGCCCAAAATATGGGTATAAACAAATTATCATTAGTAACGAAAAGTCTCGTAGACTTTTCGTAAATTTGATTTTTTCTAGTAATAAAGCTGGGTTGGTTATCCTTGAGGCGATTTGTAATTGGTGATGTCCACGGTCAGTTTAAGGCATTAATGATGCTGATAGATCAGCTTAAGCTAAAATCTGACGATCAACTATTTTTCCTGGGCGATCTGATCGATCGCGGCCCCCAAAGTGCTCAGGTTGTTGACTGGGTGATGCGTAGCGGTCATATTTGTCTGTGCGGCAATCACGAACAAATGTGTCTAGAAGCCTTCACCACAATTGACGCACCGCTAGCTTGGCAAGGATGGCTTACCAATGGTGGTACTAAAACATTAGAAAGCTATGGTGGTGAACTGATTCCCGATGAGCACTTAAACTGGATGAGTCAGTTACCTCTATACGCCGATCTTGGTGATGTCTGGCTTGTACATGCGGGTGTAAACCCAAATTTGCCGATCGAACAGCAGGGAGAGATGGAATTTTGTTGGATTCGCGAGCCTTTCCATCGCATGACCGAGCCTTACTTTAATGAAAAGGTAATTATTACAGGTCACACGATTACGTTCGTCTTTCCTGGCGTTCAGCCTGGTCAATTAGTGCAAGGGACTGGTTGGCTCGATATAGATACGGGCGCGTACCACCCGAAGAGTGGGTGGTTAACCGCACTGGAGCTTAATTCTTCAACTGTCTATCAGGCAAATGGCTACACGAAGGCAGTGAGAACGATGCCTTTGGAGCAGATTACAGTTTTGGTAAAGCCCTCAGCCGGCAAACGCCTGAGTGGCCGCAAGTAATCCCGATCGTTAACATTACTTACATTTCGCCATCGGCGGTTGTGAGGATATTGTATAAGTCTGGACGGCGATCGCGGAAAAAGCCAAATGCAGCGCGGTTGCGACGAATTTCAGCTAGATCGAAGCTGGCCACGATCGCCCCTTCTTCGCGATCGCCCAACTCAACCACGACATCACCACGATGGCTCGCAATAAATGAATGCCCATAAAAAGTCTGATTGCCTTCTACCCCAATACGATTAGCCGCAGCAACGGGTACGACATTACTAACAGCATGACCAATCATGGCGCGTTGCCAAGGATCTTTTGTGAATAGATCTGGCTCTAATGGCTCCGTACCAATCGCTGTGGGATACATCAGGATATCTGCACCCATCAACATCATGGCTCTAGCACATTCGGGAAACCACTGATCCCAGCAAATTCCCACACCAATTTTCCCAAAGGCGGTTGACCACACCTTGAAGCCCGAATTACCAGGTCGGAAGTAGAATTTTTCTTCATAGCCAGGTCCATCAGGGATATGACTTTTACGGTATACCCCCAGCAATTCACCACCCGCATCCACCATTGCCAAGCTGTTATAGTAAGCCTGTCCTGCGCGCTCAAAAAATGATACGGGAATAGCTACGTTAAGTTTTTGCGCCAGCGATTGGAAGTGGGCAATCGTGGGATGATCGGCGATTGGTTGCGCCCACTCAAAGAAAGTATCTCTTTCCTCGCGGCAGAAGTATGCTCCTTCAAACAGTTCTGGGGGCAAAATCACCTGTGCGCCTTGCTGAGCCGCTTTAATTACCAAATCCGTAATTTTGGTTACATTGGTTGGCAGATCGGCACTAAGAGCCGCCTGAATTACAGCGATCGTTACCTGTTGTTGAGGTTGAGTCATATCTATTTGCTCGTGCTAGTGGACTGATTTAGGGCATCTTGACGAGCTTTTTCAGTTGTTTCCAATGCCTTATTTACCTGGGTTTTAACTTGCTCAGGCCGATCTAATAATTTTGTGTCCGATCTGCTGTTGTTCTGTTTACCGATTACCGCTGTAACCAGATAAAAAATTACTCCCATACTCACAACCAAGCCTAATAATCGCATTTACTTTGTTGCCATCTAAAAATTTAAGTCGATCGTACCCAAATAAAACTAAAACTAAGCACTAAACAACGCTAACACAAGTAGTTATTCGCCTGTTATTGCTATGGAGTGATGCTTTGGCAAGCCTAACA
The DNA here is from genome assembly GCA_031388585.1 of Pseudanabaena sp. SOY_30_concoct_251. Classification (GTDB taxonomy): domain Bacteria; phylum Cyanobacteriota; class Cyanobacteriia; order Pseudanabaenales; family Pseudanabaenaceae; genus PCC-6802. The sequence goes on from JANMRU010000019.1 coordinate 24,542, forward strand.
GAATTGGCAGATAGAATAGCAAGATCGACTTCTAGAAGGAATTTACAACTTTAATTTTGATTAGATTCGGTATCTCAATTTGTTCGCATCCCGCAACGATATTTTGGCAACCCCGTCAACCACCTAATTGGCGATCGCTATATCACCCAATCGGATGAACCAGTTGCAGGTAGCGGAGAATTCTGAGTGGCGTAATCTATGGTTGATGCATACCATGTGTAATGATCGTCACGTTGAGGCAAATTACGACGACTATGATGCGATCGCAAGGTTCCGAAAACAAGTTTAGACCGTGGTTAATTGGCACAATTATTATTGCTGCATCCCTGGGTGTTTTTGCTGTAGTTTATAGCGTATTGCAAGCTCAGGCTCCAAAGCCTACCGCCATTGCCGCCAATAGCACTCCTCCCAACGCAGTCACCGCACTTGGCCGACTAGAACCAAAAGGGCAAATCATCAAACTATCCGTGATCAATGCTCAAGATAGCCGCGTTGACAAGCTATTAGTGCAAGAAGGAGACTCTGTGAAAACGGGGCAGGTAATCGCAGTTTTACAAGGTTTAGATAAGAGAAAAGCTGCACTTGCTGAAGCTCAACAAGATCTGGCGGTTCAACAAGCTAAACTCGCGCAAACCATGGCTGGCGAGGCAAAGAGCGGTGATATAGCTGCCCAAGAAGCCAACATTGCTCAATTAGAGGCCAAACTCCGGACTGAAATGGCTGAGAAAAAAGCATTTGTGGCTCGTACTGAGGCCGAATTGCGGAACGATCGCCTCAACTATGAGCGCTACCAAACTCTCCTCCAAGAAGGCGCAGTTAATACCTCCAATATGGATGAGAAACGCAAGAATTTGGAAATCTCTCAAGCCAAACTAGCGGAAGCGAATGCACAACTAGCCAATGTTGAGGCGACTCTACAGCAGCAAATCCGCCAGCAAAAAGCCACTTTAGATAAGCTAAAAGAGGTGCGACCAGTCGATATATCAGTGTCACAGGCTCAGGTAGACTATGCCAAGACCAAGGTTGCCACCGCCAGTGCCGACTTGAATGATGTCTATGTGCGCGTTCCCGTCGCTGGTAGAATCCTCAAAATCAATACGCGCATTGGCGAGCAGGTTAATACCATTCAGGGGATTGTGGAGTTGGGGCAAACCAATCAAATGTATGCGATCGCCGAAGTCTACGAAACCGAAGTCTACAAGGTCAAAGCGGGTCAAAAAGCTACTATTACGAGTGAGAATGGAGGCTTTGAGGGGAAGTTGTACGGCATTGTAGACCACGTAGGGCTGCAAATCAAAAAAAAGAATGTTTTAGATGCCGATCCTGCAGCTGACAAGGATGCACGTGTCGTCGAAGTCAAAATTCGCATCGATCCGAAGGATAGTAAAAAGGTCGAAGCACTAACCAATCTGCAAACGCGGATCGTAATTTCCCTGGGTAAGTAACAAATCACTCCACTATGAAACTTCCTTCTGCCAAAGATTTTTTAGACAATCTGACTCATGAGATGCCTTTGGGTTGGTCGCAGCTATCCCACAAAAAAGTTCGTTTTGCGGTTGCTTTGGCTGGTATTGGGTTTGCGAATGTACTGATCTTTATGCAGCTTGGGTTTAGTTCGGCGCTGTTTGATGGTGTTACGCGCATTCACGATCGCCTCAAGGGAGATTTATTTCTAGTCAGCAAGCGATCGCGGTATTTAGGCGATCGCGGCTTTCCCAGAAGTCATTTATACCAGGCGGCCGCCGTGGATAATGTCGCTACGGCTAGACCTTTTTACTATGCGCTATCAGGATGGCGAAATCCTGAGACAAGGATATTTGATGATGTCGGAGTGATTGCCTTTAATCCGTCGCAGCCTGTCTTAGATCTGCCTGAGGTGGAGCAGCAATTAGAGCAAATCAAAATTCCCGATACCGTATTATTCGATCGCCTATCCCAAGCAACACTCGGCCCCATACCTGAGATGTTGTCTCAAGGGAAGCGTGTCTCCTCGGAAATATTGCAACGCAAGGTAACAGCTAGTGGGACATTCTCTTTGGGCGGTACGTTGTTTAAAAGCGGCCATGTAATCACCAGTGATTGGAATTATCTGCGGATATTTGGGAAAGACGCATTGGATAATATGCAGGTAGGTGTGCTCGCACTTGCGCCTGGAGCAGACATCGCAAATGTCCAGGCAAATGTCCAACGGAGCTTGCCTGATGAGATTCTAGTCCTCAACCGTCAGGAATTTTTGCAAGTTGAGCTGAAGTTTTGGTCACAGCATCCGGCAGGGGTGATTTTTGGCTTTGGCACAATCATGGGATTTATCGTTGGCGTTGTTGTTGTCTATCAGGTTTTATATTCTGATGTCAGCGATCATCTGCCAGAGTATGCAACCTTAAAGGCAATGGGATATTCTAATCAGAAGTTACTAGGTGTGGTTCTTCAGGAGGCCGCGATTTTAGCAGTGATGGGATTTGCGCCAGGATTTCTGGCATCGTTAGGTATGTATGCTGCCCTCAGTCATATGACCAAACTGCCAGTGAATATGCGTCCTAACGTGGCTGCCCAGGTATTTGTGTTAACTGTGGCCATGTGTTCGATTTCGGGTGTGATCGCTTCTCGCAAACTCCAATCCGCCGATCCAGCCGATGTTTTTTAAGTGAAAGACTTTGAGAGGTTACAATATATGGTGACCGCATTCCTTCTTTGTACAAGCTAAATATCAAGAAGCAATCACTAGATTACTTATTATGCCTAACTCACTAAAACACACACCTTTATACGATTTGCACCTGACAATGGGAGCAAGACTAGTTGAATTTGGTGGTTGGGAAATGCCAGTGCAATATCAGGGTATTGTGGCAGAGCATCAGGCAGTGCGATCGCATGTGGGGATGTTTGATGTGTCGCACATGGGTAAATTCTCATTTCAGGGTAGTGATATTCTCACATCTTTGCAGAAACTAGTTCCATCTAATCTCGCCAGGCTGCGACCTGGAGAAGCACAATACACGATGTTACTCAATCATGAAGGTGGCATTATTGATGATGTGATTTTTTACTTTCATGAGGGCAATCGCTGGTCAGTAATTGTGAATGCTGCTACCACCAGCAAGGATAAAACCTGGCTCGAAGCGAATATAGATGGGCAGCTTATTGATAGTTCTGAACAGAAGTTACTGATTGCAGTGCAGGGTAAAGAGGCGATCGCCGCGCTCCAACAATTTGCCAGTGCTAACTTAGATGAGATGAAAAGATTCTGCCACATCGAAACCAAAATACTAGGCAAATCTTGCTTTGTAGCTCGAACTGGATACACTGGTGAGGATGGTTGCGAAGTGATGGTTGATATCGAACCAGGTAGAGAATTGTGGCAAAATCTCAGTGATGCTGGTGTAGTTCCGTGTGGATTGGGCTGCCGCGATACGCTCCGCCTTGAGGCCGGTATGCACCTCTATGGGCAGGATATGGATGATGCGACTACACCACTAGAAGCCGATCTAGGCTGGCTGGTTCATCTCAAAGAGAAAGAAGATTTTATGGGGCGATCGCAACTAGAAGCCCAGAAAACAGCAGGCTTGCCTCGCCGCCTCGTGGCACTAGAGATGGAAGGACGCAATATTGCACGGCACGATTATCCCATTCTGCATGAAGCAGAAACGGTGGGCATCGTTACCAGCGGCACGATGTCACCCACGCTCGGTAAAGCGATCGCACTTGGTTATGTACCGCCGCATCTAGCTAGTATTGGGCAGTCTTTACTGGTGAAAATTCGCGATCGCGTTTTCCCTGCGCAGGTTGTCAAACGTCCATTCTACAAACCTATAGCCAGCGTCTAGATCGTATTGACAGATTTTAATTGGGGGCAACCACCTAATTGGCGATAGCTATATTTCTTGACTGAATATTTAGAATATTTATGCGATCGCGATCGCTAGCTGCCAGTGAGAGCGATCGCTGACTATCCTGGTATAATTGCTTATAGTGATTATTAAGTGGACATAGCGGGCTGAAGAGTTGTTCGCTATCAATCAATCGGCTTAGATTGCATGGTATTTAGTTCAACAACACGATTATTAAAACATATGAAGCTTCAATCATTGTCAAACATTCTAGTTGCAGGCGCAATTACGCTTGGTAGTGCCATCCCTGTAGCGTTAACCGCCGCGCAACCAAGCTATGCAGGGAATACCTCATTTTACTGCGGGTCGAGTGGTGGTTATCCCGCTACTGTTGCCGATACACCCCGTGGCTCAGTTGTGATTATCCGATGGAGTTCTGAATATTTTAGCGATTCTGGCTATGACTCCCAAACCCGCTGCAATATTGTCTCTAGTAAGTTCCAGTCTTCCTATAACACTGGTGCTCTCAACTTTATCACAGCTGGAGTTGTGAATGGATTGCCAGTGATTTGCGCTACTGGCGAATACGGCGGTGCTTGCAATACAAATACAGTCTTGTATACCTTAAAACCGGGTCAAAATGCTGCTGTCGTCATCCAACGCCTCTATGACAGCAGATCGGGTGCTGGCGGCGTACTTTATGAGAGCTCCAAAGTTGGCGGCAATAACGCTAATGTCACTTCGGTCAATATTAAGGAATTTCTTGATAGTGCGCCCGTAGAATCAGCTTCTTCTAAGCCTAGCGTGACAAAACCAGTTGCTACTCCTGCGATCGCCAAACCAGTTACTCAACCCACCAAACCCAATAGCGGTCAAGCTTGGTAGTTATCTCCCAATCAGCAAAGCCTATGTTTAGTTGGCGTTGGCGCCGTATTCTACTAGCCAGGTCTGGCGGCTTGCTCCTTTGGGCAGGGATTGTCAGCTTGTCTACTGGTGCGTTTCCTAGTAGCGCGACCGCCTCCCCAACTTTACCCATAGCTAGAACTCCGATCTTATCGAAGCAGTCTAATCACAATCTATATGAGGCTGAGCTCAAAACTCTAGCACGTTCAATTACGGTTAAGGTTTTGGTCGGTAGAACCTGGGGTTCGGGCATTCTGGTGTATAAGCAAGCACAGGTATATACCGTGGTGACAAACCAGCATGTGCTTAATCTTGGCGATCGCCTGAGCATTCAAACTGCTGACGGGCGTATATATGCAGCCAAAGTTAGGCGGCAAGAATTTGGCGATCGCGATTTAGCCTTGCTTCAGTTCCAAGCTCGCTCAAATTATGCGATCGCTTCACTAGAGCGATCTTCAGGTGTACAAGTGGGAGATGCAGTATTTGCCGCAGGATTCCCAAGTACTTCTGAAGTTAACGAAGTTCAGAGTCCAAAGATTGAGAATTCTCCAACTAAAATGCAGGAAAGAACTCTAGTAGGATTTACACTTGCACCTGGACAGATTTCCCTATTGCCGACTAAAGTGCTAGTAGGGGGCTATCAAATTGGCGCTACTAACCATGTACGTAAAGGCATGAGTGGTGGCCCGCTCTTAAATCGTCAAGGTAAAGTAGTGGGTATTAATGGTATGCACGCTTATCCAATCTGGGGCGATCCTTTCGTATATACAGATGGCTCTCATCCAGAGCGGCGGAACACATCCCTCGGGGAATCGCAGCATGACGTGATGGTACGTTCTAGTTGGGCAATTCCAATTGAGACATTTAGTAAACTATTTAAAACGTTTTGAGGAATTTCTATGAGATTTAACAATGGATTGAGTGCCGTACTGGCTGGAACGGCGATCGCAGCAGCGATCGTATACATGCAACCACAAGCCGCACATGCTTTGTCTGGTGAAGAGATCAATGACATTGCTCGCGATGTCACAGTGCTGATTAGAGGTGAGAAGTCAGGCCACGGATCGGGCGTAATTGTCGCTAAAGATGGTAATACTTACTACGTGCTCACCTCATACCATGTGGTTAGTGATGCTGATAAATACCGCATTGTCACTGCTGACAAGCAATCAAATGAGATGGATTACAGCAAGGTAAAGCGCCTTGCCAATGCCGATCTAGCGGTTATCCAATTCCAAAGCGATAAATCCTACAAGGTTGCAAAATTAGCTAACTCCGATACCGCTAAGCAAGGTTCGACAGTATTTGTGTCAGGCTGGCCTGCCCCTGGCCAAGCAATTAAAGATGTCGTGCGCCAGTTCACAGGCGGGAATGTATCTGAACGCTTAGAAAAGCCTTTAGCGGGTGGTTACCAAATGGTTTACACCAATGTGACGCGCCGTGGGATGAGTGGTGGCCCCGTATTTGATGGTGGTGGCCGAGTTGTGGCGATTCATGGACTAGCGGAAGGAGAAGATATCAATGCGATCAAATCAAGACTTGGAGGATCGGATACTGAGGCTGCAAAACTGAGTCAAATTGCGGGTAAGCCTGGTTTTAATATGGCTGTACCGATCAATACCTTTTTGAGTCTAGCTCCACAATCTAACTTGTATTTGAGTTTGCAAGTGGAAAGCTCATCACCATCTCAGCCTGCCACTACCTATGCTCAGACTTATCAAGCAACTGATAAAGACCGAACTAATTTAGATGATGTTTGGCAGGGTATTCAGGTCATACAAGGAGTTCGTAGTATCTTTGGTTTTTAGCCTGTCAGGGCAGACCTATTTGTCTGCCCTACAAATACATTCTCAATCAATTAGGCGCTGAAATTCTGGCATTGCACGTAGGTTGTCTAAGTCGCGATCGCTAGCAGCACTTTTTCTGACCTCTGATGGCGCGATCGCGATCGCTTTCTCAAGAGCTTTGAGTGCTGGCTGTAATTCTTGCCGATGAGCATAACAACAGGCGATGTTGTACCATGCATCCCAATTCTGCGACTGCAAGCGTGTGACTCTGTACAGCGCTTCGATCGCTTCTTGATATTTTCCCAGGGAAAACAGAATTCTACCGCTAGTTGCCCATGGAGTAATGTCTTTGGGGTTCAAGCAAATTGCCCAATCGCAGTCCGCCAAAGCTTCATCTGGCCGATCCAATACTTCATGTATGCTTGCTCTTGCATTCAGTGCATCGAAATATGCAGGACGTATAGCGATCGCGCGATTCAAATATTCAAGGGATTTCCCCAAATTATCCATCGCTTTAAATGTTAGAGCAATCCAATAAAGATGCTTGGGATCTTCATCGATCTCAGAAATTGACATAAACTCTTGGAGAGCTTGTTCGTATTCTTTGAGATAGAATTGTGCTAGGCCGCGATTGAAATGCAAGGCATTTAGCTGAGAAGCATCACCCTGCGACAATTCTACTGCTCGATCGTATGCCAAGAGAGCATCTTTGTTTTGTCCCATCGAAATGAGGATACTGCCACGTTGCCACCAGGCTGAGATTTGGGTGGGATCTTTCTCAATTGCGCGATCGTATGCATTTAGAGCCTTTTCGTATTGTTGTGCATCTTTATGGCGATCGCCATTGGCAATCAGTATTTCATAGGAGTCGACAGGTTTACCTACCACACGCACGTAAATAGCATATATAGCCACCATGATACCAATGATGGGTAGAGTCCATTCCTTCAATAACCTGTAACCATTAGCATAATCACCGAGTTCGATGCCTAGTGTTGCGCTGAGCGCAAAAGCTGGATTCCATAGAGCTTGGCTGGCAGTGGGAGAGAATATGAATAATCCAAATAGAGCGGGAATGCCATACTGATAGAGTGGGCGAAGTTTTTTGCGCCAGTTATCAGGCACCCAAGGATCGATGATACCGAAGCCATCTAAGCCAGGAATAGGGAGTAAATTAAGAATTAGTCCCGCAATTTGGATTACAACTAAAAAAGAGAGTGAAGGCCAGATCCAATGACCGCTTCCCTGGGCTCTACCCAACCAAAATGGAATGGCTAGCAATCCAATTACGAAGAGTGTTCCAAGTGGGCCTGCTGCGGACACGGCACTATTCCACCACCGATTTCGCAGTTTACTGTCATCAATATATACAGCCCCACCTGGTAATGCGATGCCACCTAATGCAACGAATAACAATGGTAAAGCTATGCTAGTAGAGGGATGCGTGTATTTTAAAGGATTAAATGTTAGATAGCCTTTATCTTTAACTGAAGTATCACCACCCCAATAAGCGACGATTGCATGACCAAATTCATGCACGCAGGTTGCCAAAACTGCAATAGTAATAATGAAGAGGGCAGCGGGTAGTGTTGATAGTGTAGGCACTTTACATCCTTATTCCTTTAAGCAATATTTTAACCTGGGTGAGCGATCGCCTATCCCAGTTACTAGAGTTGTTGGGAAATAAAACTATTTTAGGGAGAGGGTTTCCCCATTCTCCGCCCATTTATGCGACCTCTAGATAGAAGTTCCAGAGACCTGCAGCTACTAACATCAAGC
>JANMRU010000023.1:0-4478 GCA_031388585.1 Pseudanabaena sp. SOY_30_concoct_251
GATCGTTTCTTTCCTCACTATCGAGAATAGCTTGAATCGCTTCAGACATATTTATTTGTTTTTTGTTATCAACTTTATTTTATGCCAGTCTTGCAGTATGACTAAAACTGACAGCCAAAATTTACATTTCAGGGCCAACAGTTACTAGACTCCAGTATTTGGGGTTAAAGTTCCCGCAGAGTGACGAAGATCGTCACTCTCTAGCGATCGCGATCGCATCCCATCCAGTGAAATTCGAGGAATATGAATAAAGATTCCCAGAAACATCGCACCAGAGAGACAAGCTATGGACATTTATCAAATCGATCGAGACGGCAAACTGTTTATCTCACCTGACATAGATGATTGGAAGCCAATTGCAGAACATAATATTACGGCGATTTTCGATCTTGAAGGTGGCATTGATATCGGTATTCCAACTATCCCAGATCGCATACTCTATATCTATTTACCGCTTGAAGATCACCTGGCTTTGCCTGACTTACAAAGATTACACCTGACTGCAAAATTTGGTGCTTGCTTGATCAAAGATGGCTACAATGTCTTATCGCATTGTGGTATGGGACACAATCGCTCGGCTTTGCTGGCTGGAGTGATCCTGACATATTTGGGTATGACGGGCAAGAAGGCGGTGACGCTTTTGCAACAAAAGCGCCAAGGCGCTCTATACAACAAAGTTTTTGCTTCTTATCTCCAAACGCTTCCAGCAGAAAGAAAAGCTGAAAAACCTTTAAACTTTGTTAATTATCCGATGGCCGCATAATAACAACTACATAGCTGCACAGACTATAATCACTGTTTGTTGCCAGCGGTTGTGGATACCGAAACTATGACTAAATTTATATTTGTGACGGGTGGTGTGGTTTCCAGTATTGGCAAGGGAATTGTCGCCGCTAGTCTTGGTAGATTGCTTAAATCGCGCGATTATTCCGTGGCAATTCTAAAACTTGACCCTTACATTAATGTCGATCCAGGGACAATGAGCCCGTTTCAACATGGTGAAGTATTCGTGACCGAGGATGGTGCGGAAACTGACTTAGATCTAGGGCATTATGAGCGTTTTACCGATACTTCTACATCCAAACTCAGCAACGTGACCACTGGCTCGATTTATCAAGCTGTGATCAATAAGGAACGACGTGGTGATTACCAAGGCGGGACAGTCCAGGTCATTCCTCACATTACCAACGAGATCAAGGAGCGAATTCGGCGGGTTGCTAGCAATACCAATCCTGATATCGTGATTACAGAAATCGGTGGAACCGTTGGCGATATTGAGTCTCTACCTTTCATTGAGGCCATCCGTCAATTTCGCAAAGATGCGGGGCGCGACAACGTACTTTACTTGCACGTGACTCTAGTTCCCTGGATTCCCTCGGCGGGCGAGATGAAAACTAAGCCCACACAGCACTCTGTAAAGGAATTACAAGCAGTTGGGATTCAGCCAGAAATTTTGGTCTGTCGTAGCGATCGCCCCTTACCACAAGGCATCAAAGAAAAAATTGCCGAATTTTGCAATGTCTTGCCGGAGTGCGTGATCGCAGGCCAAGATGTCAAAACGATTTACGAAGTACCGCTCACACTAGAGCGTGAAGGTTTAGCAGAGCAAGTACTCAAACAATTACGTCTAGAGCAGAGGCAGCCCGATCTACGCAGTTGGCAAACCCTTGTAGAGCGGCTATATCGTGCTGAACATACGATCGAAGTAGCGATCGTCGGCAAGTACGTGCGCCTTACGGATGCATATCTATCTGTAATTGAGGCTTTGCGTCACGGTGCGGCGGCGCTCAACTGTGCGGTTAACGTGCGCTGGATTAACTCTGAGGATATTGAGACATTTGGACCAGAGCGATTTTTAAGTAATGTCAGTGCGATCGTTGTCCCAGGTGGATTTGGTATTCGTGGTGTTGATGGTAAAGTCGCAGCCGTTAAGTACGCTCGCGAACAGCAGATCCCATTTTTGGGTTTGTGCCTGGGTATGCAGTGCGCTGTGATTGACTGGGGTAGAAACCTCGCCCACCTCGAAGGCGCTAATAGTGCGGAGTTCGACCCAGACACTGCTAATCCTGTGATTAACTTGTTACCAGAACAGCAAGATGTGGTTAATCTAGGCGGCACCATGCGTTTGGGACTTTATGCTTGTAGAGTCACGAGTAACACGCTGGCGAGCAGTCTCTATGGTGATTCTGTGATCTACGAGCGGCACAGGCATCGCTATGAGTTTAATAATGCCTACCGACAAGTATTTTTGGACTCTGGTTATGCGATCGGTGGCACTTCCCCCGATGGCAGACTGGTAGAAATGATCGAGCTCCCCAGTCACCCTTATTTTATTGCGACGCAATTTCATCCAGAATTCCAATCCCGTCCTAGCCATCCACATCCGCTATTCCAGGGGTTGATTGCAGCAGCGCTCAAGTTCAATCATAAAAAAGAAGATGCCCCTGAACTTTTGCAATCGCAAGAGAGTCAGTTAGGGAACGGTAGTCAAAAGCAGGAGGATAAACAACTTCAAAGTACCCCATAATCACAAATGTTTCCTATGCTCATGCTAATAGTCTGTAACTTCCTAAGCACTGATGAACCTGATTAATAGCGCTTTTACCCTATTTTTAAGCCTACTAGTTGAGGCCATCCCATTTTTAATCCTAGGTGTACTGCTATCTAGTTTGCTTTTACTATTTGTAGATGAGCGTAAACTAATGTCGGTGATGCCCAAACATCCTCTACTGGGTGCACTGGCAGGCAGTTTGGCAGGTTTTTTGTTTCCCGTATGTGAGTGCGGAAACATACCCGTGGCACGGCGGCTAATTATCCAGGGTGCACCACCATCTGTGGCGATCGGCTTTCTGTTAGCCGCACCAACCATTAACCCGATCGTCTTCTGGGCAACCTGGACGGCATTCCGCGATCAGCCAGAGATCGTATTTCTGCGCGTTGGGCTGTCCCTATTTATTGCCACGATTGTGGGTTGGATATTCAGTGCTCAGGCGGATATGAGTGCATTTTTGCAACCATCTGTAGCGCGATCGCGACGCTTTAGTAAACCGATCGAAGCACCTGTTCTAGTCAGCGCTAGTTCGCAGATACCGACAGGCACATTTTTTCTGGGCGAGTCACAGCCATTACAGTTGGCGGAGGAAGTTGTTTCTGGAAGTGCGGCATCGGGGGCAGGCGATAAAATGCGCTTAAGCGATCGCTGGCAATTATTAATTGACAATACGATCGCCGAAATCCGCGAACTGGGTGGGGTGTTGGTATTGGGAAGTGCGATCGCCGCGATCGTGCAGGTGGGCATACCGAGAGAAATTATTCTAGGATTAGGCCAAGGGCCAGTTAGCTCAATTGTGGCGATGATGATCCTGGCGGCAGTGGTATCGATTTGTTCTACGGTAGATGCTTTTTTCGCACTCTCTTTTGCTTCAACATTTACTAGCGGATCGTTACTGGCATTTCTCGTATTTGGGCCCATGATCGATCTCAAAGGCATTGGCCTGATGTTAACGATTTTCAAGCAGCGCGCCGTAATTTATCTTTTCCTGCTGGCTGGTCAGCTCACATTCATATCCTGCCTATTTATTAACCTACATGTCAGATAGCAAGCGACTACCCAAGATATTCGATCTACTAACTCCCTGGCTGGATGTAATCGCAATTGGGAGTTGGGGAATTTTGCTCCTGAAGCTATGGCTATTTGGGCAACTAAGCCTCCTGATTCATCCTAATTATTTCTGGATGACAGTTGTAGCTGGGTTTATATTGGTGGCGATCGCCGCGTTAGAAGCCAGACGGGTCATGCAACGCCGCCGCGATCGGAGGGCATTGCCGAGTGTGCAGCATGTCACCTTGCTGCGACCGAGTTGGAGCGTTAGTCTGCTATTAATTACAGCATTGCTGGGATTAGTGATTACGCCACAGCCTTTTGCCAGCGATACGGCTATCCATCGCGGCGTGAATGATAGTCTTACGGCAACTCGTGCCCTACCCCAGTCTTTTCGCGCTAGCAACCGCTCAGAGGAGCGATCGCTAATTGAGTGGACGCGCACGCTGAATGTTTATCCCGAACCAGATACCTATACTGGGCAGAAAGCGAAGGTGCAGGGTTTTGTGGTGTATCCCAAGGATCTACCCGAACAATATTTCCTGATTTCTCGTTTTGTGATTACCTGCTGTGCGGCGGATGTCTATCCAGTTAGCCTACCAGTTAATGTCGGTCAAGAGCGATCGAAATATCCTCGCGATCAATGGCTTGAAATAGAAGGGCAGATGATTACAGCAGAAGTTAACGGTAAGCGCATATTAACGATCCAACCATCCAAGCTTACCCCGATTTCCCCACCCCAAAATCCATATGAGTATTGAGTTTTAAGTGATTAAAGAAGTTCTGTATAATGTTTCATAAAGTAGCTAAGGGCTAAAAGTATGACTACTGAGCAAGCTATTGTCGATAAGGTAAGGGGGTTATCATCCGAGAAGCA
>JANMRU010000040.1:0-4397 GCA_031388585.1 Pseudanabaena sp. SOY_30_concoct_251
CCGCTATTTTGCACTTCTAGCGCCTTGATCAGATTCCCTTTATCAGTATTTACGCCTGTAGCTATGCTCTGCGCCAAATCTGCAGCCAGAATCAAGACAACCGTATCGCCCTGCCGTTGCAGTTGCCAAGGCGTGGGTGCGCTGAGCTCTAGTACGATGCGATCGCCTGTGGCTTGCTTACTGCGTCGTAGAGCTTGCAAAGTTGAATCTGGCGTAGAGATTTTGAGCGTGCTGCCTTCAATTTCTGTACGCCAGAACTTCGCTACGGGTTTGATATCCAGGAAGCGATGCTGAACTGGGCGATCGAACGTTACTTCTGTAAACAAGGGGCTAGAGAACCATTTCACCCGTTGTTGACCTATACGATTCGAGTCCAGTAGATTCAGTCCGATCGCACCAGTTAGCCAATCGTCCTGCAAGTAAATGCTTTGTTTCTCAGGGGTGCTACGTCTGAGCCATCGCCCTGTCCAGGGCTGACCGTTCAGTTGAATTGTGTTACCTTGCTCAGCTGGTGGTAGACTTCTTGCCCCATCAGCAATTAAAAGTAAAGCTACAGTTGCTGTGAACGGTGCCAAAAGTAATCTGTAACGGGGAATTTTCATGGGCGATGTTCAAGTTTTCTAGCACAGAGACAAATCTTACGCCAAAAAGACGTACTAACGCCACCCTTAGCATATAAAACTACTTTTCTACGATCGCTATGGAGTGGAGGAATACTATATCTACAATCCTGATACTAATAGCTTTGAAATATGGATTAGAAGCGATAACAGTTTAGATAGTATTACTGAATTGCACAACTGGATTAGCCCCCGACTAGGAATTCGCTTTGATCTATCGACAGATGAACTACAAATCTTTCGGCCAGATGGCACCAAGTTTTATTCCTATTTGGAAGTTAATCAATTGCTTGAACAAGAAAGCCACCGCACTGAACAAGCCAACCAACGCGCCGAGCAGGAAAGCCACCGCGCTGAACAAGCAACCCAACAACTAGCAGAGATGGCAGAACAACTCAAACAATATCGCGATCGCTTTGGAGAGCTTCCTAGTTAGATTAATAACTCCACAGCGCGATCGCACCAATCAATCCATGCGGTCTCAAAACCGATGCCGCATAATAACGTGAGATATTGAAATTTGCCAGAATCTTGGAGGCATTGAGGGTTTTGGTAATATTGCTGTTCAATATTCTGATAAACTGCCAGCTTTTCGGCATGTAGTTGGCGATGTCGTTGGATTTCTTTGACGATCGCCTTTGGTTCGATCAAATGACCAGCAAAGACTTTCAGTAATAACTCTTCCTTAGTAACTGATAGATCGCATGGCTGATATAACCATTGCTTCAGTTGACTGGTTCCTTCTTCTGAGAGCGAGTATAGCTTTTTGTCAGGGCGACCCGCTTGCTCGATATTTTGGGCATATATCCAGCCCATATCGTCTAATTTGGTTAATTCTCGGTAGATTTGTTGATGGGTTGCTTTCCAGAAAAACCCTACTGAGCCATCAAATATCCTGGCGAGGTCATAACCGCTTTTAGGACAGTCAGCCAGAGATACCAAAATCGCATGTGATAAAGACATAAAACCAAAAATAAATACTTGACATATGCACTTAGTTGAATATACAGTATTTAGGTATTCAACTAAGTGCATATTAAATTAGTTGCATTTAAAATTGCTCTACGATCAATCTAGGGAGAATGGCAAATGACAAGAACTACTAAATTTCAAACCTCTGCTCGCCATGCCGACTGGCACTCTCACAAATTACCTGGACGGATATATCGTTGGTTGCGATCGATAAGTCCTCTCACTGGGATCAATTGGTCAGAATTACGCAAAGCTTACGGCGTATTTATCGCTAATCCTGCTCAGGGAATCCTGCATATTTTGGCAGCGGAACGGCATAGTAATTGGCAGAAATGGGTGACTAAACGCTTAGTAAGCCAAGCACCTCATCTTCAGAATGTTGACCTTAAAATTAATGTGAATACTCTCTTGCAACTGCCTGAAGATACCTTGGGATGGGCTTATGCGCGGCACATTATCCTGCAAGGTTTCGATCCCGAAGCTTTTGTGGTATCAGAGGATACTCACTGGTTTGATTATCGCGGTGCACTTTCTCATGATGTCTATCACATCATTGCTGGCTTCGATGGTTCGGCGATTGGGGAGTTTGGACTTGCAGCCTTTGTCCTCATGCAATATCGCGATTTACTGAATGTATTTGTGTTGTCTCATTTGCCGTGGTTTCTTATGGGTAATATCAAATTAGCTCCTCAGGCGATCGCCGCAGTTAGCAAAGGATTCGTTAGGGGAATCAGATGTAAGCCAGTTTTCGCTTATCCATTCGAGCAAAACTGGCAAAAGCCTCTCTGGCAGGTGCGTCAGGAGTTAGGAATCGCATAAATACTGAGGAAATCAAAACAATTTCTATTTTATTCAGACGGAGTATTACATATGAAGAAGATCTTGATCGTACAGGGACATCCACGCCGAGAGAGTTACTGTTCAGCCCTAGCTGCCGCCTACAAGAAAGGAGCAACGGAGTCGAGTGCGGAAGTAAGAGAGATTGTTGTGACGGACTTGAAGTTTAACCCAGTTTTTGGCGGCGATCGCCAGAAATCCGATCTCGAACCAGATCTACTCAAAGCTCAGGAATTGGTTCGTTGGGCTGAGCATTTAGTGTTCGTTTATCCCAACTGGTGGGGTACTATGCCGGCTTTGATGAAAGGATTTATGGATAGGGCATTCAACTCAGGATTTGCCTTCAAATATCGCAGCGATTCTCCTTGGTGGGATAGGCTGTTGCAGGGTAAAAGCGCCAGACTGATCGTGACCATGGATACTCCTCCTTGGTACTACCTTTTGTTTCTTCATCAACCAGGACATCATGCCATGAAAAACGCCATATTAGAATTTTGCGGGGTTAAACCAGTTAGGGTTACTTCGATTGGTAATGTCAGAGCTTCAGATCTAAGTCAAAGGCAAAAATGGTTGAAGCAAGTAGAGCAAATCGGAAAGAAGAATCTTTGAAATAGAGTCTAGGAGGTATTCATGAAAAAGAGCTTTTCTAATTTTTTGCAAAAGCAGTGGAATATTTATAGCAAGGGACATCAAAATAAGGTTAATTTAGTCGTTCATCTTTTCGCTGTTCCTTTGTTTATTGCGGCAATGTTTGGCATTGCGATCGCGGTTTTTCAGTTCTCTTTGCTTCTTGGGGCAATATCGCTAGCTGCCGCGATTCTTTCCTTAGTTCTTCAGAAAAAGGGACATGCTCTTGAGGAAAATCAACCTCCGACTTTTGCAGGAATCTGGTATTTCCTGTGTCGGCTTTTGGTCGAGCAATTTATCACCTTTCCTCGATTTCTATTTACTGGTGAATGGAGCAAGAATTTAAGCCGCAAGCGCAAGAATTCAAGAGCAATCTAAAGAAATTCTTCGAGCGATGAGCTGGCTAGAAGCGATAATGCCAAGATAATCAGGAAAAGTTTGAGGTGTCAACTGATGAATAAGGAAAAAGTCAATCTTGGCCCGATCCAGGAAACTCTGCTCATTACATTATGGGCAAGAGCGATCGAAGCGATCAAGGACGACCCCATCATCAAGGATACCAAGTCAGTCGAAATCGTAGCCCAGATAGACTATGACTTTTCCAAGTTAAAAAATGCAAGGCGTACTCAAGTCGGAGTTTGCCTGCGCAGTCTGGCTTTCGATCGCTGGGTGAATGCCTATCTAAGCCAAAATCCAAATGGAACTTTTGTGGAAATTGGTGCAGGGCTCAATACCAGATTTGAGCGGGTTGATAATGGCTATGTGCGTTGGTTCGATCTTGACCTGCCAGATGCGATCGCAATGCGAAAGCAGTTTTTCAGGGAAACAGAGCGACGCAAATTTGTTGCTGCTTCAGTCCTAGATCCAAGTTGGATAGATACAGTCAAAGCAACTAGTGATGGCCCTATAATGTTTGCCGCAGAAGGTGTGCTGATTTATTTAACCGAACCGGAGGTAAAGCAAGTATTTGCGATGTTAACAGAGCATTTTCCTGGTTCGCTACTAGCCTTTGACTCACTTTCTCCCTATCGGATAAAGCATCAAAATCAGCACGACGCGATCAAACATTTTGAAGCTAGATTCCAATGGGGTATAGAAAATATTCGTAATATCCAACTTTGGAATCCCAAATACGAAATCCTGGATGTGAAGAGATATCAAGATGCACCGCTTAAATACTTGCTTCGCATGGGACTGATCAATAGTCTTATGCTCTCAATTCCTCCCTATAGAGATATATATCGGTACAGTTTAGTAAGGCTGGGATGAGCTAAACCTGTTTTCGCTCAATTTTAAGACTTACGCGATCGCTTTCATCTAATATTCACTCACCAGGAGCAT
>JANMRU010000042.1:0-14245 GCA_031388585.1 Pseudanabaena sp. SOY_30_concoct_251
TTGTAGATTGGTGATGCGACTTTGGGCGTACCCTTGCGATCGCCCACTAGTCCTCTTGATAAGACATATGCTTTGCTGAATGGGTCATAGTTGCTGAGCGCAAAGACATCTGTGCCTCCGCCAAAGCGGAAAACAGCAACCTGTGTGCTGCCTAGTTCTGTTTCCACAAGAGCGCATACCCCTGTATTAGGTTCGATATCATCTAGGGCGCAAACCTCAGTCCATGTCTCGATCTGCTCGCGAATTGGTAATGTTTGAATCATGTTCTCTTTTAGACTGATAGTGAATAACTAAAGTGGTTTCCAGAAATTAAGTATAGTAGGGGAGAACGGCCGTTCTCCCCTACCTTGGGAAATTCCTAAACCAAAGCCTTTTCGTGATCGTAGGCAGGACGTAGTTGTTCGCGTTCCTCAACTTTGACGACATTTGGATCGGGGCGATCAGAATTGATGAAGTGGCGAAAACGCTTCATCTTCTCGGAATTATCAATTGTCGATTTCCATTCACATTGATATGTCTCTACCAGATGATTCATTTCAGCTTCTAATTCCGCGCAAATGCCAAGAGAATCATGAATAATAACCTGCTTAAGGTAATCAATTCCTCCTTCTAGTTTATTGAACCAGGTGGCCGTACGCTGGAGGCGATCGCCAGTGCGAATGTAGAACATCAAGAAGCGATCTATATACTTAATCAGCGTCTCTTTATCTATGTCTTCAGCTAGCAAGACTGCGTGTTGCGGTTTCATACCACCATTGCCGCATACATACAAATTCCAGCCTTTCTCTGTGGCAATAATACCGAAATCCTTGCTTTGTGCTTCTGCACATTCGCGCGTGCAGCCAGAAACCGCAGACTTGAATTTGTGGGGGGCTCTTAAACCGCGATATCGGAGTTCCACTTCAATTGCTAAGCTGGTGGAATCCTGAACGCCAAAACGACACCAGGTACTCCCAACACAAGACTTCACAGTTCTGAGTGCCTTGCCGTAGGCGTGTCCTGATTCAAAGCCAGCATCAATTAGCTTCTGCCAAATATATGGCAACTGTTCGACACGAGCACCAAACAAATCAATTCTTTGTCCGCCCGTAATTTTGGTGTACAACTCAAATTCCTTGGCGACTAGTCCTAATGCAATCAGCTTATCTGGTGTAATCTCACCGCCAGGAACTCGCGGCACGATTGAATAAGTGCCATCGCGCTGAATATTAGCTAAGTAGTAGTCGTTAGTATCTTGTAAACTAACGTGCGATTTCTCCAAAATATATTCGTTCCAAGTGGACGCGAAAATTGAAGCGGCGGCAGGCTTGCAAATCTCGCAGCCATGACCTTTCCCATGTTTTTCGATCAATTCTCCAAAAGTTGTAATTTTCTCAACTCGTACCAGGTGATAGAGTTCTTGCCGAGAATAGGGAAAGTGCTCGCAGAGATGATTTGTGACTTCCATGCCAGCCTTCTTCATCTCATCCTTGAGCAAATCAGTTACCAGTGGCATACATCCACCGCAACCAGTACCAGCCTTAGTATGTTTTTTCACACTTCCAGCATCGGTAAAATTGTGCTCGCGAATCGCCGTACAAATCTGCTCTTTACTCACGTTGTTACAAGAGCAAATTTGGGCTGTAGCAGGCAGATTCGCGACACCCATATTGGGACTGGTTGCGCCAACGCGCGGGGGCAAAAGTAAATCTTCGGGATGTGGTGGTAAAACCATTTCGTTCTGGACAAACTGCAATAAGTTTCCGTATGCAGAGGCATCTCCTACTAAGATGCCACCAAGCAGGCGATCGCCTTGGGCATTTACCACCAGTTTTTTGTATATACCCTTATTGGCATCGGTAATCGAGATTTCTCTCGCACCGCTCTTTTTGGCAAACGCATCGCCAAAGCTGGCCACATCAACGCCCAGTAGCTTGAGCTTTGTTGACATATCTGCACCGTTAAAAGTGCTAGCGGGTTTAGGATTATGCGCTAGCGCATCGGCAGCCACTCCCGCCATTTTGTAGCCAGGTGCAACCAGACCATAGATAAAGCCTTGATAAAGCGCGCATTCACCGATCGCATAGATATCTGGATCGGAAGTTTGGCAATACTCGTCAATGATGATGCCGCCGCGATCGCCAATCGTTAAACCGCATTCTTTGGCTAGTTCATCACGAGGACGAATGCCTGCCGAAAACACGATCATGTCAGTTTCTAGCTCAGAGCCATCCGCAAATAGCATTTTGCTAACTCTGCCATCCTGAGCGACAATTTCTGTCGTGGCCTTACATGTGTGAACCGTAACATCCAGCTCTTCGATTTTGGATTTGAGAATGTTCCCGCCTGCTTCATCGATTTGCATTGGCATAAGGCGAGGCGCAAACTCTACGACATGAGTTTTTAATCCCATATGTTTGAGAGCGTTGGCACATTCCAAACCTAACAAACCACCACCGACTACCGTACCAATTTTGCATTGCTTGGCATAGGCTGACATCGCTTCAAGATCGTCAATTGTGCGATAAACAAAGGTCCCAGCAATATCGTTACCTTTGATAGGTGGTACGAAGGGATAGGAACCTGTAGCAATTATCAGCTTGTCGTAGCTAAGCGTCACTCCATTAGCTGAAGTGACGGTTTTTGCGTTGCGATCAATCTTAATGGCGCGATCGCCAATATAAATGTGAATGCCGTTGTCCTGATACAAACCAGGTTCAACCAAAGATAGGTCAGCAGCAGTTTTACCAGCAAAGTAGCCGCTGAGGTTGACGCGATCGTAAGCAACGCGAGGTTCTTCGCAGAAGGTCGTAATGTTCCATTGTTGTGTAGCGCCCTTGGCAATCATCAACTCCAGGAACTTGTGTCCCACCATACCGTTGCCGATCGCAATTAAATTTTGTTTGGCTGTCATAATTTCTGCAACGCGAGTATTTTCGTCACTCTAGTCAGAAATCTAAACGACTTATAGTGTGTAATTAGTATCCTGGAGTACGAATTTAGTTTGCCCATGCAGTAAACGCACAAACTCTATCGAGGTTTTGCATATTATGCTGATTGGCTATGGCATGGCCAATCTAGGCCAAAATCCCCATGGAGCATAGCTATTTCGACCTTCAAAAATACAATCTTCTGTCACTAGACCTGGGAATGTGGGTTTAAGTATTACTAGTTAAGAGATACTAGACCTTAAAAGTTTGTCGATGAACCAAGAATCCCAGCTTCTTTGGTAAACCCAGCGTGGTGAAGTTTGCGTAGCTATGAGGAGTGCCAATCATAGCGATTAAACTTTTGCAGTGTAATCTAGGTCATATAATAATTTTTAAAAGCTATTTAAAATTGTCGCAATTATTTAGGAGATCCTGATATCTATGGAAGTTAATTCTTTAGGGTTAATTGCTACTGCACTGGCAGTATTTGTACCCACCGTCTTTTTGCTAATTCTTTATATTCAAACCGCAAGTCGTCAAGAAGCTGGCGGCGAGTAATTTAGGCAAAAAAAGTGGCCTCTGTTTTTTGCAGAAGGCCACTTTTTTATGCTTTTTTAGCCTAAGTTGCCATATCTGCGCAGACAAGGCAGACACATAGTTCTGCCCTTACCGAAATAAGCGTAGCTTACGGTGCTAACGCATTGCCCCGTAAGAGGCTGGCAATAGTCTTAGCCGTAATCTTTAGCTGCACAAAAGGATTAGCTGGCACGACTGTCTTATACAAATAGCTGTCAAAGGTCATCTTTTGTACGTCCTTGTCACCACACATCTCCACAAATGCTTCGCGAGCCGCATCGGAGGTATAGAAGACACGCTGCAAGATGTCCAGTACCTTGTAGGTCATGCCATATTTTTTATCCCAACGTTTCAGGTAGACTTTGAGGTCAGCTTCCGTAGGAATGCGCGTATCGTTACGGGCAAATTCCACGATCGCCTCAGCACACATGCGCCCTGACTTCGCGGCAAAGTAAATACCTTCACCACTAGACTTGGTAACGTAACCAGCAGCATCACCAACTAGAGCAACTCTACCAACTACGCGGCGAGGTCTGGGATGTTCTGGAATTGGGTGTGCTTCAACCTTGATCACTTCGCCACCTTCGATGCGGCTGTGAGCGCGGGTGCGAATCCCAGCCTGGAGCTTTTTAATATCCTTTTGATGCACCTTCATCGTGCCGGTACCAACGGCAACGTGATCGTATTTCGGAAATACCCAGGCATAGAAATCAGTCGAAACATCATTGCCTACATACATTTCAGCAAGATCTTCGTAATATTTCATTTTTTCTGGAGAAATCTTAATCCGCTCTTGGAAGGCGATCGCATAGTTATAGTCACCTGCATCAATTGCCTTCGCGACTACGGAGTTAAAACCATCTGCCCCAACGATCAAGTCTACTTCTAGAGATCGCATCACCCCTTCAGGCCCACCCGCAGACATATCTGCGTATTTAATCACATAGGGTTGATCGCCTTTTTTAGTAATTTTGATTTCTAGAACGCGACCATTAATTAGCTTTGTACCTAGATCGGCAGCGCGATCGCGTAAGAATGCATCTAAAACCTCACGCCGACACATGCCGATGTATTCGTCGGGTTTATCAATGGCAATATCCACCTCGACATTGCTAGGTGAGATCATTTTCATTTTACGGACGCGGCGATCAATAATTTCAGGTGGTATTTGGAACTCATCCACCATGCACAGAGGGATCGCGCCACCGCAGGGCTTGGCATTATCTAACTTGCGCTCAAATAAGTAAGTTTCAATACCAGCCTTAACTAAAGTTTCAGCAGCACAAGAACCAGCAGGACCACCACCTACAACCGCAACTCGTAATGTCAAAAGATTTGCTCCTAAAGTTAATGACGCATCAATAAATAATAGTTCAGAAATGTTATCACTGCCGATGAGTGGGGCTCACGATCTGGTGACGAATGTTAACAAAGCAATCTACAGTCCTCCGTCACCTAAGTTATATTGGGGGCATCGTCTACACCGATAAAAACCGTGACATCAGCTACCGTCAAGATCGCTCCCGAACAAGTATTAGAGGAAGTATTAGCCAGAGCTAAATCGCAAACCGAAGCCGCCGAGGTCTACTACCTTAGTAGCGATGATACTCCGATTGAATTTGAGAATAATCGGCTTAAGAGCGTACAAGCTAAATCACAACAGGGTGTGGCATTGCGCGTAATTGCCAATGGCAAGATTGGGTTTGCTAGCTCCACCGATCTAGCGCGGCTAGATGACTTGGTAGCAGCAGCAGTTCAAACAGCAAGCATTGGCGAAGTTGCAGATTTTGACTTTGCGGCGGATTTGCAAGTCCAGGAAGGTGATGTGGCAGTGGTGCCACCAAGCTCCGATCGACTTGTAGAAGTTGGAGATCGCCTGATTGCTCAGGTGCTGGAATATAACCCTGATATTCTGGTGAGTGTGGAATTTCACCTGCGATCGCGTTTCAGTGCGATCGCCACGAATAAGGGCGTGATGGCAACCAGTCGCAGGCAAACGAGCAGCGCCACTTTAGGCGGCAATCTGGTCAAGGGTGAGGATTTCCTCCAAGCATACAGTTATGACGTAGTCGCAGGCGGCGATCCAAATTACGACAAGATTTTGCAGGAAGTATTACAGAAATACCGCTCTTCAGAGCGATCGGCACAGATCGAGAGCGGAAGCCTACCAGTATTATTCACCCCACGCGCTGTTGCCAGCACAATTGGCGGTTTATTTGATACCGTACTATCTGGTCAAGCGGTTACGCAAAAGGCTTCTCCATTGGCAGATCGTATAGGAGAAACTCTATTTGACTCGCGCCTTAGTATTCTGGAAGACCCAACTATCGGAGTCTCAGCTTGCAGATTTGATGATGAGGGTACACCCACTAGTAAGAAAACCTTTATCGATCGCGGTACAGTTGAGGGCTTTTACTGGGATAGACGCTGGGCAGCCAGAACTGGCAGACAATCAACTGGCAATGGCTTTAGAGGCGGACTATCCCGCCCATTTCCAAACACAATTAACCTCTGCTTAGCTCCAGGGCAGACCAGCTACGCCGATCTAGTTGCAGGGATCGAAGAGGGACTGATTGTCGATCAGGTCTTGGGAGCAGGACAATCTAACCAACTAGCGGGTGAGTTTTCCGTTAATCTCGACCTAGGGTTCAAAGTGGAAAGAGGTGAAATCGTCGGCCGTGTCAAGAATACAATGGTGGCAGGCAGTATCTTCGAGGCTTTCAAAAATATGGTCGATCTTAGTAGCGAGGCAGAATGGGTTGGTGGCAGTGCTTTGATCCCAGCTATTTTGTTTGCAAAGCTTGGTGTAGCAGCCCGTGCTTAGAGTTAGGTAATTTCTACGAAAAAAATGTACCGATAATTGCAGGGGCAGTGCCTCTGTGCCTGCCCTAAGCCAATCGGTGCAAATACAGAAGGATGGCCTCGATTGGTATTTTATTTATGAGAAATCTGCCTAGCGCTTTATAGTTTTTTATTAAAATCAGTTCAACCACCAAATCTCAATTTAAACTGAATTTATGGATTTGTTGACAATTAGCAGTCCATAATCAGGAATAGCCAGACCAAATAGATAACTTGATGATACTAAGGCTAAATACATGTTTTAGTTTTCGGGAGGCGACGAACTCCAAATGGAGCAGATTTTAGAGCATATTGCCTGTGGCGTTTTTCAGATTGCTGTAGCGGAAGAGAAACTCTTCTTGCTCGAAGCTAATTCTGCGTTTAGTCAGATGCTAGCAGTCAATTTCGTCAATCTTGTCGTGGGGAAAGAGCTACACGAGTTCTTGCCGCAGGACTTTGAGCAGTCAATATATGCAAATTCTGTGCAATGCCGATCGCAAAAACAACCTATCACCTTTACAGAATGGATCGACCGTAGTGAAGGATTAAGGGCAATTACGGTGACGCTGTCACCCATACTTAATGCAGATGGCGATGTCTACCAGATCGTGGGCACCTGCCAGGAGATGCACAGGCAAGATCCACTGGGGAAACACTGGCAAATTCAGGCGGAACGATTTGCGCACCTGATTAGGGAAAACAGCGATGCCGTAATTGTTGTGGATCGCGAAGGCAAAGTCCAATATGCCAATAAAGCCGCAGAAGGCCTATTTCACCGTCCGGTATCAGAACTAATCGGTGAGGTTTTTGGCTTGCCTGTCGTTTCCGGCGAGCGTACCGATGTGGATATCATTCGTAAGGGTGGCGAAACAGCGGCAGCAGAAATGCGCGTGATTGAGACTAAAGGTGAAGGGGAAATCACTTATATCGTCGCTTCACTGCGGGATATTACGGCGAGGAAACAGTCAGAAGAGTCGCTAAGATTGCGAGAAAGGGCGATCGCCGCCAGTAGTAACGGCATTATCATTACCGATACTAGGCAACCAAATCAACCAGTGATCTATGTCAATCCAGCCTTTGAGCGCATTACTGGCTACAGTGCCGATGAAGTAATTGGTAGCAACTGCCGATTCTTGCAGGGGGGCGATCGCGAGCAACCAAGTTTAACGGAACTACGCCAATGCCTTGCCGAGCAAAGGGAGTGCCATGTAGTTTTGTCTAACTATCGCAAAGATGGTTCTCAGTTTTGGAATGAGCTGTATGTATCGCCAGTTTTTAATGAGTATGGCGAATTGACAAACTATGTAGGTATTCAAACCGATATTACAGAGAGGGTAACGGCGGAATTTGACCTGCGTGAGAGTGAAGCCCGCCTTAGCACTATTTTTGCCACAGTTAAAGAAGGCATTGTGTTCAGCGATGAGTGGGGACACTTTGAAGTCTTTAACCCTGAAATGGAAAATCTCACAGGCTATACTATGCAAGAAGCAAATGCCAGTGGTGATTTTACTAATCTCTTATTTCCCAACCCTTTTGATCGCCAGACAGCGCTTGAAAGGTTAAAGCTACTGGATTATCTTGGGGCTACTTGCGAAAGCGAAACAACTATTCACACCAAAAGTGGCGAGCTAAAGGATGTTTTGGTTACCACATCGCTGGTATCTCTCAGATCTAGAAAAATGTTTCTGAGCGCCTACCACGATATTACGCAGCGCAAGCGCAATGAAGAAAAACTAAAGCAGCAGAGCGAGCGGGAGCGGCTGGTTGGTGCGATTACGTTAGAAATTCGGCGTGAGTTAAATCCAGACAAAATTTTAGCTACGACCGTTTCAGAAGTGCGACAACTCTTGCAGGCTGATCGGGTGGTGGTTTACCAGTTTCGACCAGATTGGGGTGGAACCATTGTTGTCGAGTCTGTTTTATCTAGTTCCGACTCAATTTTGGGTATTTCAATTAACGATCCCATCCTCAGCCAAGAATACATCGACAAATATCGCCATGGGCGAACCAGCACGATCGATGATGCCCAGACCGCCAACATTAGCGATTGCTATAGGGAAATGCTCAAGCAATTTCAAATCAGAGCCAACCTTGTGGTGCCGATCGCTTTCAGCGAAAAGTTATGGGGATTGCTGATCGCCCATCAATGTTATGAGCCGCGTTCCTGGCAGCAGTTTGAAGTCGAGCTACTCAAACAAATTGCCAATCATGTGGCGATCGCAATTCAGCAGGCTGACCTATATCAGGAAAGACAAATTCTGAATACCGAGTTACAGGTGCTCAATACCGATCTGGAACGACAGGTAACTGAGCGAACCGCGCAGCTAGAGCAACAACAGTTAGAACTGCAAGAATACATTAATGCGATGGCGACATTTAACGGCAGGCTAACTAGCGATGGTAAAATCCTAACGGTGAATAAAATTGCCCAACAATCTTCTGGGCTACCATTAGATCGGTTACTTGGTATGTTTTTCTGGGACGCTCCCTGGTGGTCCTATGAGCCGAGAGTGCAGAAAAAGGTGCAAGAAGCCGTAAAGCAAGCCGCAGAGGGGAAGGCAGTTAGTTTTGAGGAAAGAGCAAAAGTGGGTGAGAGCGAGATGATTATTGCTAATCTTGGGCTGGTGCCAGTCTTCGATGAGAATGACAAAGTAAAATACCTGATCGCTGAATCCCACGATATCACTAATATCAGACATGCTGAAGAGGTATTACGCCAATCCCTAGAAAAAGAGAAAGAGTTGGGTGAATTGAAGTCTCGCTTTGTATCTATTGCATCCCATGAATTTCGAACACCATTGGCAACAATCCAAGCCGCAAGCGATTTGCTCAAGCATTACAGTCACAAGATGACAGAACAAAAGCGTCTGGAGCGCCTGAATAAGATTCAGGCAGAGGTTAGGAATATGACATCTTTACTAGAGGAAGTTTTAATCATTGGCAAGGTGGAAGCAGGTAAGCTAGAATTACATCCCACACCCGTCGATCTCAGGGAATTTTGTAGCGGTATTATTGATGATGTCTATTATTCGCTAGGAACGAAACATCAAATTGATTTCTCATATGAAGGAACCTATTACGATGCGATTGTAGATACTAAACTTTTACGTCAGATTATTGACAATCTGATTTCTAATGCAATTAAATACTCTCCGCAAGGCAGTAATATTGGCTTAGAACTAGTTTATCAAAGCGATCAGGTAATCCTTAAAATAAGCGATCGCGGCATAGGCATTCCCAAAGAAGATCTCGATCAAATCTTTGACTCTTTCTACAGATCGAGAAATGTTGGTAATATTTCAGGTACAGGTTTGGGGCTTACTATTGCAAAAGCATCAGTCGATTTGCATGGCGGCAGCTTAACTGTAGAAAGTGAAATAAGTGTTGGTTCTACTTTTACAGTGACCATTCCCAATAATATGCTCAGTAAACTGGCCGCATAAGTAATTCTCGTAATTAACGCTCAATAAAGATCGCAGTAAAGATTTAGTATGACCAAAATTCTTGTAGTTGAGGATATGGACTCCCTCCGCGAGGAGATTATTGAAACTCTTACCTATGAGGGCTTTGAGGTTATTGGCGCTGAGAATGGTGCCGTGGGAGTTGAATTAGCTTTAAAGCATCTTCCCAATTTGATTATTTGTGATGTGATGATGCCAGAACTAAATGGCTATGAAACTCTCACCACTTTGAGGCGAGATCCATCAACATCGACTATTCCATTTATTTTTCTCACAGCCAAAGCCGACAAGATGGATATGCGACAAGGGATGCAGCTTGGCGCGGATGATTATTTAACCAAACCATTCACTATAGAGGATCTACTCGGTGCGATCGCCGCGCGATTAGAGAAACAAGCAATCTTGCAGGAACACTTTGACCGAGAGACCGAACAAACTGCATCTCGGATGGAGTATTTTGCCAGACACGACGAACTGACTAATCTACCAAATCGAGTGCTGTTTCATGACTCCCTGCAACAAGCAGTCTCACATGCCAGCCAGCAAAGACAAACCCTAGCTTTGATTTTTTTAGACATCGATCAGTTCCATATCATCAACAATTCCTTAGGTCACGATATTGGCGATATGGTACTCAAGGCTGTGGCCGAACGTCTCAAGGTGATGATTCCTAATCATGATATGGTAGCAAGGCTGCGGGGCGATGTATTTGCGGTTATTCTGGTCGATGTGGCGGAAACAGAGCTAAAAGATACCGCTCAAAACATTATCCACAAAATGTCGCAGCCTTATAAGATTTACGGACATGAAATATTTACCACATGTAGCCTCGGCATTACAATATATCCCAACGATCAGCTGGAAGTGGACGGCCTGATTAAGAATGCAGACACTGCGATGTATCATGCCAAGGAAACGGGCAGAAATGACTATAAATTCTACAAATCGGAATTAAACGATCGGTCTGCCGAATTTATGGCTTTGGAGAATAGCCTGCGTCGAGGACTCGATCGCGCTGAATTTCGCTTGTTTTATCAACCGCAAATCTGTCTATCTACGGGTAAGATCGTTGGGGCTGAGGCTCTGGTGCGATGGCAGCATCCAGAATTAGGCATAATTAGCCCAGATAAATTCATGCACTTAGCAGAAAGTACGGGGTTGATTTTGCGCTTAAGCGAGTGGGTTATCCATACTGCCTGCGCGCAGTATGCAGCGTGGGAAGCTAATGGTGTAAATCTCAGCCGTCTGGCGATTAATCTGTCAGGGCAACATCTTCGCCAAGCTAACTTGACAGAACTCTTCAAAACCATGCTGAGAGATCATAACTTACAACATCAGAATTTAGAGTTGGAGATTACAGAAAGCATTATCTCAAAAGATACGGATGCGATCCTGGCATTATTTTCCGAATTGCGGCACATGGGCATACGCATTGCGATCGATGACTTTGGCACAGGATTCTCATCCTTGAGTTATCTCAAGACCTTCCCAGTTGACACGATCAAAATCGATCAGTGCTTTGTGCGGGACGTAACCAGCGATCGCCATGATGCCGCGATCGCGATTGCGATTATCGATTTGGCTCACAGCCTTTCTCTCAATGTGGTTGCCGAAGGTGTAGAGACTCAAGCGCAGCTAGATTTCCTCACGCAGAATCATTGCGATCAAATGCAGGGTTATATTTTTAGTCCCGCCATCCCAGCCGAGCAGTTTGAAAGGATGTTGGCTGAAGGCAAATATTTCGTGGGGATTGGGAAATAGGCGAAATCAATGAATGCACCCAATCGCAACACTTTGTGGGCATCGATCGTAGCGCAGGAGCTGCATCGATCTGGAGTACGCATTGTTTGTGCCTCTCCCGGTTCTCGCTCTACACCTCTGATTACCGCCTTTGCCGCTCACCCCGAACTAGAAGTACTGGTTCATATTGATGAACGCTCTGGCAGTTTTTTCGCACTTGGTCATGCCAAGCGGCAATCTGCTCCCGTAGCCTTGCTGTGTACTTCTGGCACGGCGGCGGCAAATTATTACCCCGCTGTCATTGAGGCATTTTATAGTGGGATTCCTTTAGTGATTCTGACCGCCGATCGCCCACCAGAACTGAGAGATTGTGGTGCAGGACAAACGATCGATCAAATCAAGTTATATGGCGATCGCGTTCGTTACTTTTTTGAGGTTGGCGCACCTGCGATCTCAGAGTTTCAGCTTAGACATTTACGATCGCTAGTTAGTCATGCGGTCGATGTAGCTAATGGCCTTGCCGAAATCCCCGCAGGCCCAGTCCACCTTAACTTTGCCTTTGCCGACCCACTAACTCCAATCTATGTGCCTAATGATGTGCCAGCGGATTTAGCTGAGTCTAGTCCACTCGCCTGGGATGGAAGGAGTTCAAATGCTTATAGCCGCGCGATCGCGGGTAAGAGAATTCTCAATAGGTCGGAGATCGCAGCGATCGCAGGCCAAATTACCAGCTCTGCCAAGGGAGCGATCGTAGTAGGCGTATACGATGCGCCTGAGGGCTTTGCCACGGCGGTGCAAAGATTGGCGCATGTGACGGGTTATCCACTCCTGGCAGAAGCCACGGGACTCGATCGCTCCAGTACGATTGGCAAGGCGATCGGCAGGTATGACAGTTTCCTGCGCTCCACAAAATTTGCAAGTAGCAATATGCCAGAACTAGTAATCCGTTTTGGGGCGATGCCAACCTCCAAACACTATCGACTCTGGATAGAACAACACATCCAATGTCAGCAATTCATAGTCGGCAATGGTAGCAATAGCGATCCAACCCACGGTCTGACACATTTGATTAATGCTGATGCCACAGTTTTTTGCGAACAGCTAGCTAAATATCTCGATCCGAATCTCGATCCGAATGCTTCACCAGGAAGAGAGGATACACAATGGCGATCGCAATTTGTGCGTGCCGAAGCGATCGCTGCGACAGAAATCGATCTCTTCTTAGCATCTACAGATACTTTATTTGAAGGTAAAGTGTATGCGGAATTAGCGAAATGGCTACCCAATCAAGTTAAGATATATATTGCTAGCAGTACTCCCATTCGAGATCTCGATACCTTCTTTCATCCATTGCAACAGATCTCAGTACTGGCGAATCGAGGCGCTAATGGCATTGATGGCACAGTATCCAGCGCTTTAGGTGCGGCATGGCGGAGCGAGCAGCCGATGATTTTAGTTTGTGGCGATCTGGCTTTCTATCACGATCTCAACGGTCTGATGGCAGTGAAGCAATACAACATCAATTTGACAATTATTCTGCTCAATAATAATGGCGGCGGTATTTTTGAACTACTTCCCATTTCTGATTTTGAGCCACCATTCGAGCAGTATTTTGGTACACCACACGGATTGGATTTCGCACCGATTGTGACTGCTTACGGTTGCGATTACGAGCAAATCCAAGATTGGAATCGCTTCCAAACTGCAGTTTTAGATTCTCTGAGCCAGCCAGGTACGCAAGTATTAGAGATTAAGAGCGATCGCAAGCGAGATAAACTATTACGCCAAAATCTATGGCAAAGCATCGCAAAGACGGTCGATCGAAACTTTTCGTGACTTGATATAGAGAGCATCTCAACTTTTAGCATCTAGTCAGGACTTACGCACCGTGAAAGATAAAACCCAGATTTTAAGGGGTTTGGGGCAACGCCCCAATTGAGGGCTTCGCCCCCAAACTCCCTTCTATTGGTTTTTTGCAGGTTTGACTGCGTAAGTCCTACTAGTATAATGGATATTTAGCATCGTTATATTTTGGTATAGCAAAACTAGCTAGAGGGAAGTATCAATGGTTGCGATCGCCAATAAACCACTCACCTTTGAAAGATTTCTCGATTGGGATGATGCTTCCGATCGGTCATTCGAGCTGATTAATGGAGTAGCTATGCCCCTCAGTGAACCCAATGCCAAACATGAGGATGTAGTTGATGGGCTATGTCGTCTTTTGGCGAACCATTGCCAGTCGCTAACCTTACCTTATATTTCTCGTCAAGGTAAGCAGATCAGGCTCAAAACAGCTCCAGGAGAAAATGAATCTAGTCGCAAAGCCGACATTGTAATTTTCCACAAGGAAGAATGGGAAAGAATGCGCCAAAGCTCAGCCTCTGCCGCCGCCTATATCTCGCCACCATTAGTGATTGAGGTTGTCAGTACCAATTGGCGCGATGATTATCGGATCAAATTGAATGAATACGAAACCTTGGGTGTGCTGGAGTATTGGATTGTCGATTATGCAGGACTGGGTGGTGTGCAGTATATTGGCTCACCGAAGCAGCCTACTGTGATAGTTAATCTCTTAATCGATGATGAGTACCAAGCCCAGCAGTATCAAGGATCTGTCCCTATCATCTCGACTACATTTCCGCAATTAGAACTAACCACCAGTCAAATCATTGCCATGACCGAGGGGTAAGTGCATACCACCCTTTCACCCATGCAAAG
>JANMRU010000049.1:0-8207 GCA_031388585.1 Pseudanabaena sp. SOY_30_concoct_251
GCAATAAAAACGCTATCAAACTCCAATCCTTTTGACTGATGAACCGTAATGATTGGGACTTGGTTATCATCCTGAGCAACCTGATCTAAATTTTTGGCAAGTGCCGTAAATTCAAGAATACTGCGTAAAGACGTATCAGGATGCAAATCGAGATCATCCCGTTCCTCAAAAAACTTTACAAGTGCAACAAGGTTTTGCTGTCGGGTATCTTGCGATTGATAATAGCTAGAAAGTCTAGATTCAACAAGCAGTTTAGGCAATAGTTCCGCAGGTCGCAACACTTGACTAGTATCACGCCAGTCATCCATCTGTTTAGCCAGTCCTTCAAACTCCTCACCATAGCGATATACCAACGCCTGACGATAATCAGCTTTACGTCTGACAAGAGGTATCAGCACTGCTAACAAATCAATCGTAGTTCGCACATCATCCATAGCCTTGTGTGTAGGGGGTACAAGCTTTAACTGTTCCGATAAAGCTTCAAGGCTGTAGCGTTCCGACTTGATAAAACGATGTGCTAGTTCTAGTGTGTCTTCCCATTGCAGTTTTGGCGGAGTAATCCCAGCTTTTTGAGCCTGAGCAGTCACCATCTTGATATCAAAACTGACGTTATGCCCAACCAGCATGGCATTGCCGACAAACTCAAAAAATTCAAGAAAAACATCTTTGGCGGGTCTACCATGTTCAGAGAGAAAGCGATCGCTATGTCCATGTATTCGCTCTGAGTCGCCAACGCCTACTGTATTAGCAATGTAAGCATGAAATTCGGCTTGTGCTTGCCCTGCAACCAAACGAATTGCCGCAATTTCCACAACCTCATCTTGACTGACTGAGAACCCTGTTGTCTCTACATCAAAAACTATAATCGTATGTTCAGAATAGGCTTTTAATAGTTCGCTAAACGGATCGCCATCAATGAAGGTTCGGTTTGATGCCATATCTGTCAAACCAAAGCCGCACTCCTTGCCCGATTCAACTACAGCTTTAATAGTGGCTTCACCAATCCCACGACTTGGACGCAGCAACATCCGACGCATCGAACCAGCATCAAAGGGATTCAAAATTAGGCGCAAATAAGCAAGAGCATCTTTTACCTCTTGCCTCATGAAAAACTGAAATCTTTCCACAGTGACACAAGGAATTTTCATGCTCTGTAACGCCTGACTCACAACCTCTGTCCGCTTATGATTACGAGCAAGCACAGCCACTCGACTGTAAGCAAAATCTTTGCGATCGCCTGCTAACTTCTGAATTTGCGTGCCAATCCACTCGGCTTCTGCTCGTTCATCTTCAGCTAAATGAACTTCAATCAACTCACCTAATTCACAATTAGGCGAAGGCGAAATTGTTGTTTGTCTATGCTCAAAGGAGTCTGCAAATCCAGAAGCAGCCTTTAAAAGAGTTTGCGTTGCCCGATAATTCCAAGTTAGCGAATACTCCGTAGGCTTAAAATCCTGTTTAAATTGAGCGATTACCTGCTCTGGTTCAGATCCGCGCCACTCATAGATTGTCTGATCTAAATCTCCAATCATGGCGAGATTACCACTCTTCGCCGCGAAATGCTTAACAATTCCATATTCGGAAAGATGCGTATCTTGAACCTCATCAACTTGCACAAAATCAAACCGATTTGCCCAACGTTGGCTGATCTCTGAGTCATGCTCTAACATTGCTCGTATATAAAACACTAGATCGGCAAAGTCTAAAGCATGACGTTTTTGGAGAATGATGTGATACCGAGCTGCCAATTTAGCAAAATCTTCACCCAACAAAGCATAGAGTTCTTCCAGTGGATAATCCGAGGACAATTGGCGATCGCTAGCTTGAGTTTTGCATTTTGCTAATTGGATAAATATTTGCTTAGCTTCTTTGTCATCTGCTAAGTTAAATACCTCTTTGACCAATTCAATACAGTCAGCATCGTCATAGATCGCAAAATCTGTCGCTAAGCCAAACTGACGCGCCTCAATCCGTAACAGCGAAGCGCATAGACCGTGAAAAGTCTTAATCGTCAAATGACGCAACTGATCTGGACAGTAGTGAGATAGCCGACTACTCATCTCCTTAGCAGCACGATTTGTGAATGTCAGGCAAAGAATTTTTTGAGGAGAGATGCCTCTATTGATTGCACATAAAACCCGCTCTGCTAAAACACGAGTTTTGCCTGTGCCAACAGGAGCCAATACCAAAATCGCACCTTCAGTATGGCTTGAGATCGCGCTTTGTTCAGGATTTAGTTCATGACTATACATTCACAATCGCGGTAAAAGGTATATGTTATTTGTATACTATCGTCGTTGACTAGGAAATTCTCATTTTCAAATATTTGTTTGAGGATTTGGGTTTAGAAGTGCTTTAGAAGAGGCGATCGCATAGCCTTACTATCCCTACAGTGTATTTTTTCTTGCTTTTCCCCTTTATTGAATATGTCATTAAATTCACTCTGCAACAATCGTAACTTGTCCTTTAGCTACTGAATCTAGGACAGATAAAAGTTTTGACGCTAGAGGCTTTAGCGCTGCCAAACTATTTGATGGTGCTTGTAAAACAACTACAGCAATATCAAACTGAGGAAGATTCTGTTGAAACGACAAATTGCGATCGACCGTAACAAATACATCAAACTCTTCCGCAGCAAGGGTTAGAAGCTTGCCATTTTTTACCCCTGCCCATCCCATTTGCGGAACCGTTTTCACCTCATAGCCAATAATTTCTCTGGCAAATCTGCGATCAATACACTCATCCAAAAGGATCCTCATATTACGCAGCTACATTGAAAAACGTTCTTTCTAACTCTTCCAAAAAACAAATGACCTGTTCTCTAGTTACCGTTGGGAAACCATCCAAAAAATCATCAATTGATTCTCCCGCCTTGAGATAGTCCAAAAGAGTTTGTACAGGAACTCTTGTATTTGCAAATACTGGCGTTCCACCCATGACATCAGGAGAAGCACTAATTAACTTTGTGTCTCTATACATAAGTTTATGATATTTAGATTTATCTAGCTAAAATTTTAGCAATTATCAGCAAGCGATCGCTACACTCATAAATTTGCAAACAATTAACAGCGCAGAGGGCTTAAAGCCAATTTCGTATGGCATCTAACTGATTCCCAACTCCTTTTTGACATCTGCCAAAGCAATAAAACCATCCTCCTGCAAAGCAATTTTTGCATCTGCTACATCTTCAGCATCTTCAATCTCTTCCAAAAGTTGACTTAACAAAGTTTCGCAAACACTGGTAGAGGTTGCTATATTCATCTGACGCTGACGAAAAAAACGCACAAGATTTAACAATTCTGGAATATATTCTTCTGGAGTTTGTTCAAGTTCTGCCAAAAGTTCAAGGCGTGGGTTCATGATTTTTTTGACCTGGTGATCGTATTTCGTGTTAACTCGACGCTCCCCATACTCACAAATCTGTAAATAGGCAACTTATATAAAATTTTATATAGCCTATCAAATCATGCCACGAGCGCTACACTAGATGCACCCGTAGCAATCAAACAACTATCAAGCGATTATGACTGCAAATTTGCCGACCTTAATTCAGCAGATGCTTTCTCCTGACTTTTATCCCCACGCTGTCACACAGGAGATTGAGCTGATCCAAACGCATATATCGTTTGTTTTACTCACAGGTGAGTATGCCTATAAGGTGAAGAAGCCGATGAACTTTGGCTTTCTAGATTTTTCTACACTGGAAAAGCGCCACCATTTTTGCCAAGAAGAGATCAGACTTAATCGTCGCCTCGCCCCTGAATTGTATTTGCAAGTTTTAGCGATCGCCGAACGAAGTGAAAAATTCACCTTTGCCGCAGAAACTGATGAACCTGCGGTGGAATATTGCATCCAAATGCGTCAGTTTCCCCAAGCCGATCTGCTGATTAACGTATTTGAGCGCGGCGAACTCACCGCCGATCAGGTTCAGGATATTGCCAAGCAACTAGCCAAGTTTCACGCCACTGCCGATACCAATGCGCATATTTCCACCTTTGGCACAATGGAATCAGTCAGAGCTGTCGCCGATGATAATTATCAGCATACGGTCAAATATATCGGTCGAGGGCAAACGCAGGAGCAGTTAGATCAAACTCGTGCTTTTAGCGATCGCGTCTTCTTAGAATCTGCCGATTTATTTGCCAAAAGGATTGCTCAGGGCAAGGTAAAAGAGTGCCACGGCGACCTGCATTTAAAGAATATTTGTCTTTATCAGGGTAAAGTGCAAATTTTTGATTGCATTGAGTTTAACGAACCATTTCGCAATAGCGATACCCTTTACGATGCGTCATTCCTGCTGATGGATTTGCAATATCGCGATCGCCGCGACCTCGCTAATATTTTCTTAAATACCTACCTGGAGCAAAGTAGCGATTATACTGCCGTGCCACTATTGCCGCTCTATAGCAGTATGCGTGCCTATATCCGCGCCAAGGTTACCTCATTTTTGCTCGACGATCCTGGCATTCCGCAACCAGTTAAAGATCGGGCTCAAATGGAAGCAGCAGCTTACTACAAACTAGCATGGCAATATACGCAACCTACACAGGGCAAAATTACAATCATGTCAGGTTTGTCTGGATCGGGCAAAAGCACGACTGCTAGGAATTTAGCGCCACAACTCGAAGCCATTCATCTTCGTTCTGATGCCATCCGCAAACATCTCGCTGGGATTGATTTAACCCAACGGGGCGATCGCACGATTTATACACCTGAGATGACTGCCAAGACCTATGCTAGCCTAGCTGAAATGGGTATAATGATCGCAAGTTGCGGCTTTAACGTTATTCTTGATGCTAAATACGATCGCCTAAATTTGCGACAGGACGTAATTACCCAAGCCAAAGCCCATGGCATACCCTGGCAGATTCTACATTGCCAAGCAGACACGGCATTATTGAAACAAAGACTGCGCGATCGCGTGGGAGATATTGCCGATGCTACTGAGGACTTAGTTGATAGCCAACAGCAACAATTTGAGGCTTTTACAAAGACGGAGTTAATAAACCTAATTACCCAGGATACAAACCAATCAGTGGATTTCACTGATTTGATCGGTAAAATTTCTTAGCTTTGTGAAGCCTGCAATACCTAACTAAAGAGGTTAAAGGACATAAAGTGAGATCTTTATCCCAATTCTGCTTTTTTACGATCTAACGGCCTTTATTTCGAGAAGATATCTATGCCCAGACCTAGAAGAACCGCTGCTAAGCCCGCAGGCACTCTTTCCCTGAATAAGCAGGTTAAGCCCAACCATCTCTTCAATCGCGAACTTAGTTGGATTGCATTTAACCAAAGAGTACTCAGTGAAGGACTCGATCCGCGCACACCCCTGCTAGAGAGAGTTAAGTTTTTCTCGATTTTTAGCACTAACCTTGATGAATTTTTTATGGTGCGGGTGGCTCGCGCTAAAAAGAAGATTGCCGATGGCCTTGATATACTCACAGATGATGGTCTCACCCTCCCAGCCCAGTTAAAAGCTGTTCGTGAAGCATTAATTCCCCTGGTCAAACAGCAACATGATAGCTTCGAGCAACAACTGCGGGTTGAGTTAAAGCAAGTCGATATTCATGTATTGGACTACAAAGAGTTGAGTGTCAAGCATGAGAAACACTTAAGAGAATACTTTCAGAGCCAGCTTTTCCCAGTTCTTACCCCGCTAGCAGTCGATCCAGGGCATCCCTTTCCTTACATCTCTAATCTCAGTCTTAGCCTTGCCGTGGTCGTTTACGATGATATAACAGACGAAAAGCACTTTGCCCGCGTCAAGGTGCCACATCTCTTGCCACGGTTTGTGCCAATCCCAGATGCACCAGGTCATACATTCGTACCTCTAGAGCAGGTAATTGCCCATAATTTGGGAGCATTATTCCCAGGCATGAAAATTGTAGAATACTATCCTTTTAGGGTAACACGCGATGCTGAGTTGGATATTGAAGAAGAAGAAGCAGATGATCTGATTTCAGTGCTGCAAGCCGAACTTCGCAAGCAAAAATTTGGCCCCGTAGTCCGCATGGAAATCACCTCAGATGTACCAGCATCTATCCGCGCCGATCTAATGCAGAGATTGGGGATAGAAGAGGAAGATGTTTACGATATCGACGGCTTATTGGACTTAGGCGATCTAATCGCACTGGCAGGGTTACCTTTCCCAAAGTTGAAAGACAAGCCTTGGACATCAATTAGCCATCCTCAGATTAAGGCATGTGAAGTCGAAGATGAAGATCGCAGTATTTTCGACATCATTCGTCAAGCAGGCGATTTTCTGCTGCATCATCCCTACCATTCCTTCACTGGCACCGTCGAAAAATTTATCACTCAAGCTGCCCAAGACCCAGATGTATTAGCGATTAAGCAGACTCTTTACCGCACCTCTGGAGATTCTCCGATCGTGCACGCCCTGATTGAAGCGGCAGAAAATGGCAAGCAGGTGGCTGTGCTTGTAGAACTAAAAGCCAGGTTTGATGAAGCCAATAATATTGTCTGGGCTCGCAAATTAGAAAATGCGGGGGTCCATGTTGTCTATGGTTTGAGAAATCTGAAAACTCATACTAAGACCGCTTTAGTTGTGAGACAAGAAGGCGATCGCATTCGGCGATATTTTCACATTGGTACTGGCAACTACAACTCTAAGACTGCCAGATTTTATAGCGATCTTGGCCTTTTAAGCTGTAGTGAAGATGTTGGTGCAGACCTGACTGACTTATTCAATTACCTCACGGGTTATTCGCGCCAGCATGAGTATCGCAAGCTGCTAGTCGCCCCTGTAAATATGCGCCCTCGCTTTGTTCAGTTAATTGAGCGTGAGATTAAGCATCAGCAAAGTGGTTATACTTCCCATATTATTTTAAAGATGAATTCCCTCGTCGATCCAGAGCTAATTTCGTGGCTTTACAAAGCATCACAAGCCGGGGTGAAGATCGATATGGTTGTAAGGGGTATTTGTTGCTTACGCCCTCAAGTCGAAGGCATGAGCGATAACATTCGCGTTGTGAGTGTGATTGGTCGATATTTGGAGCATTCCCGCATCTTTTACTTCAGTAATGGCGGCCAAGAGGAGGTCTTTATTGGTAGTGCCGACTGGATGCCTCGCAATCTTGATGCCAGAGTCGAGGTAATCACGCCGATTGAAGAGCCAAAGATCGTGCAGGAACTCAAGCAGATTTTAGATGTTACGCTTGCTGACAATCGCCAGGCATGGGATATGCAGCCTGATGGCATTTATATTCAGAGGTCTCCCCTACCTGACGAACCAGAATTAAGTTGCCAGAAACGCTTCATGGCACAAGCCCGCCCAGAATTTGCTTAGGAACGGGTATAGAAATCACTAGTATTGTGTTGTAAGGGCAGATATCTGCCCTTTTCTTTTGATATGGGAATTGCCATGACACCAAATCCTTTCCTTGTCAGTGATCCAGAGCATGGGATTGAAGTGGAAATATCGCAGGCAGACAATGGAAGCGATCGCATCCTGAATTCTTGGAATCTCTTAAATTAGGTTCATCGAGGAAATGTCACCTTACATAGGCTGTTCAAACTAATTGAGCGCTAGGTAAGGCCTAGGGCTCAATAACTAGAACTTGAACATTTAAGAGAAATCCGAGGTAAAGACAATGGCTATTTTTGGTGTAAGTTTGACAGGCAGCCCCATAGCGGATGCATTCTATCCTGATGCAGGCCCAGGCCGCGCAACAACCGTTAACGATGATTTTGTTACCGCTCTAGGTGGTGATGACTATGTAGATGCAGGTCTTGGTAACGATACCCTGAGAGGGGGAGAAGGGACTGATACTTTAGTCGGCAATGTTGGCAATGATGTTCTCACCAGTGGTGCTGGCAATGATTATTACCGATTTGTGAATTTTACTCCCGGTGAAATAGACACAATTACTCAATACAGTGTTGACAGAGTTCAAATTAGCGCAAGTGGTTTTGGCGGTTCGCTAATCCCAGGACAAACAGCAAGTATCAATCCTGTGTTTGGCCCCAATTATGGCTATAGCGTAGGTGCGGGTGGAGTTGAAGGGTTGAATGCAACTACTACTCTGGGAATTTCTAACTTCTATTATGACCACACTGGTGGCGGACTCTACTTTGATCGCGATGGCGCTGGTACGGGTGCTTTCTATGAGCGTTTTGCCCAAATATCTCCTGTCCCGCAATTCTTTAATAACGTGATCGAAATTATTGCTTAATGATTTCACAAG
>JANMRU010000050.1:0-2030 GCA_031388585.1 Pseudanabaena sp. SOY_30_concoct_251
TTACTTTAAGCTTTTCTTGAACCGATCTGGAATTGTAGGGCTGGAGCGAACGATATGTTAGTAGACATGAATTCTGTCGCTCGTTGGATGGTCGTCTCCTCAGCCTTTCTAGCGCTCGTCTCCCCATAACTGCGTTGGAGCGGCTAGAGTTATGATATTCAGGACAAGAGTAAAAGTTACGCACTGCCGCTCAACTCCAAACCGTTATGCGGCTAATCCATTTAGCAAACAATCAATAAACACCGAAATTGTCTCTTCTGTTGATATCTTTCCTGGCAACAAAATATTCGTTTGATAAGCAATAGAGAGCGTTGCCACCCCATGTACCATTGCCCAGATTGCTTTTGTCATCGATTGAAGATCACCAGCCTTCAGTTCGCCACTCTCCTGCCCAGCCTTGACCAATTCAAATAAGCAATTTAGCGATGCTTGTGAAGCTTCAAGAAAGCGCGGATACTTTTCTGCATCGTAGGGACAAAACATTACTTGTACGTGATTGGGATAATTGAGTGCAAAGTTAACGTAGGCATTGCTTGCCGCGATTAATCGTGAACGTGTCGTGTTTGCTTGAGCGATGGCGGATTCCACCTCAACCGAAAGTAAGCGAAAGCCTTCTTCGGCGATCGCCGCGAGGACAGCTTCCTTATCGGCAAAGTGCATATAAGGCGCATTGTGACTTACTCCTGCTCTCTGTGCTATCTTGCGTAAACTCAAAGAATGAACGCCATCCTCAGCCAACAACTCAGTCGCGATCGTGAGCAGAGCCTCACGTAAGTTGCCATGATGATACTGGGCCATATCCTTTCACCTTAATATTGACACTGCCAATATTTCGATCTATATTGGCAGTGTCAATATTTTACATTTTTAAGGTGCCTAGTCTCCGAGGTTTACTGTGAAACAATTCTCCCCTGGCAAAATGGTTCAGAAGCTACTTGCTGTGAACGTAATTGGTATAACTGCAATCATAGGATACCTGTCTGGAACCATCGCTTCGATCATGCCTCCGGTAGATAGTCAAGCAACAGCGCAGGTAGCGACGATTACCAATCGTATTTTACAAATTAACTTCAAGTACAATACATCTACCTCAGACTTCAAAAAACAGATGCTAGATAATGCTCCCCTTCTCGCTTCTGTCAAAGGATTGAGATGGAAAATTTGGTCAATGGATGAAACAAATCGGGAAGCTAGCGGCTACTACTTATTTGAGAATGAAGCTACTTTGAACGCTTATCTCAATAATGTTTTCTTGGTTGGTATGGGAAATAATCCAACGGTTAGCAATATCGTGGTTAAAAAATTTGAGATTCTTGAAGAGCCGACGGCACTGACACGAGGTCCGATCGGTAAAAAATAACGTTTTTAAATTATCTTGAGCTTTAGACACAAAATACAATGAAATTTAGTCATACACTCAAAACATCTGCCTCGCCAGAGATAATCTGGTCAATTTGGACAGATGTAGAGAATTGGTCAAGATGGGATACTGAATTGCTTGATTCTCGTCTAGAAGATCCTTTTGGGCTTGGAGCAGTCGGTCAACTTACGCCCAAGTCAGGTCGAGTTTCGACATTCAGAATTTCACAACTCAACCTGGGGAAAAGCTACACATTCACGATTAGATTACCATTTTGTAGTTTGAACGTGCATCGTTATCTCAGTAGTCATTCAGACGGAACGTACTTTACTCATGAAGTATCATTCCAAGGTTTCCTCGCATTTGTGTTTGGGCTGTTATTGGGACGGCGGTTTCGGGCGGTGTTATCTCATGTCATGGAAAATGTGAAACAAATTGCTGAAATAGAGGATAAACTGTAGTGCCCGCTCGCATAACAACCCCAATGCACGCCGACCGTTGAGAGGTGATTGGCTGGGAGTTCAAGGCTATCTGCGGTGGGTGATTGGGAACGTTATACGTAACCGATACGCCGATTGAGTCTGTTGAGATTGTCTGAGTGCGATCGCAAATAAGCAAGCAAGACGAATCGACTGTGTTTGTGAGTGCCGAAAATGGATCGGTGATTGGC
>JANMRU010000166.1:0-14496 GCA_031388585.1 Pseudanabaena sp. SOY_30_concoct_251
CTGGGCGATCGCGATGTCGCCTTTGGTTCTATGCTGTCAACTCAAGCTATTCGTCCTGGCAA
Organism: Pseudanabaena sp. SOY_30_concoct_251; assembly: GCA_031388585.1. Classification (GTDB taxonomy): domain Bacteria; phylum Cyanobacteriota; class Cyanobacteriia; order Pseudanabaenales; family Pseudanabaenaceae; genus PCC-6802. Next base: position 63 of record JANMRU010000166.1, read on the forward strand.
ACCCATCATCTCCGCAAAGAAATAGTCCAGATTTTAATTGGGGGTGTGGGGGCATTGCCCCCACGGAGGGGTTCTACCCCTCCACCCCGTTCCTAACCTAATTGGCGATAGCCGCTATATAGCTGTCGCCAATTAGGTGTTGACTGCTTTGCTACCTGTTTGTACGCGCCATAGCCCTGCATAGATGCCATCTTGAGCTAGTAAGTCCTCGTGGCGACCTTGCTCGACGATGCGTCCTCGATCCATCACATAGATGCAGTCGGCATCCCGGACAGTAGACAGACGGTGGGCGATCGCAATAGTGGTGCGGTTAACAGTAATTTGTTCCAGGGATTTTTGAATCGCCGCTTCGGTTTCGTTATCTACCGCCGAGGTGGCTTCATCTAGAATCAAGACCGCTGGATCGCGCAAAACTGCACGGGCGATCGCAAGCCTTTGTCTTTGCCCGCCTGATAGCTTTTGGCCGCGTTCGCCCACAATCGTGTCGTAACCCTCAGGTAACTGCTCGATAAAGTCATGCGCCTCCGCCACCTTGGCCGCATGTACAATGCGATCGACTGGGGCATCAAAACTACCATAGGCAATATTGTCCAGCACCGAGCCATGAAATAAAAACACATCCTGGCTGACCCAACCAATACACGATCGCAGTTCGGACAGTTGCAGATCTTTAATATCTATGCCATCCAGTGTAATTTTACCCTGCGTGACTTCATACAGGCGCATAATCAGCTTTACCAGCGTACTTTTACCCGAACCCGTGGCTCCCACCACCGCAATAGTCTTTCCGGCTGGGACGTGTAATGATAGATCGCTGACCACGGGGAAGTTTTCCCGATAGGCGAAATTAACGTGATGGAATTCGATATCGCCGCGCACTTTATATCTGTTGCCCCCGTTCAACTTGTCTCCTGAAATTCGATCTGGGAATAACAGATCGCCTGAGTGGATTTTGATCGGCGTATCCAATAAATTCATCACACGGTTAGTTGAAGCCATAGCTCGTTGATATTGATCGAGCGTTTCTCCCAGTCGTGTCAGTGGCCAAAGCAGCCGCTGCGTCAGAAATACCATCACGCTGTAGGCTCCGACCGAAAGTCTGCCTACTTCTACTTCCATCCCACCAAATAGTAGTGTGGCAATAAATCCCACAAATACGACAATGCGAATCAGTGGCACAAATGCAGCACTCAGGGCGATCGCACGACGGTTGCTCTGGCGATATTTCTCACTTTCAGCAGCTATACGTTTTTGCTCGTAGTCCTCAGTAGTGAAGCTTTTAATTGTCGTAATACCACCGAGATTGTTCGAGAGTTGGCCGTTTAAAGCACTCACCTTCTCACGCACATCGGCATAACGCGGTGCCAGACGATTTTGAAATGCGATCGATCCCCACAGAATAAATGGCATGGGTAACATCGCCATCCAGGCCACATTTGGAGCCAAAACAAAGAAAGATCCACCTATGATAATTACCGTAGTTGTGACTTGCAGAACTTCATTAGCACCACCATCAAGGAATCTTTCAAGCTGATTAATATCATCGCTAAGAATAGACATCAATCCACCAGTATTCCGTTCTTCAAAGAAAGATAGCTCTAGCTTTTGCAGGTGGGCATAGGCATCGAGGCGCAAATTGTGTTGGATATTTTGCGCCAGGTTTCTCCAGAGTCTTGCGTAGGCATACTCGAATGCCGATTCCAAAGCCCAAATTACAGCACTAGCAAGGGAAATCACCACAAGCTGCCACCATACATCTTTAATTCCCCAGCTTCCTAAGAGGGAATTCTGTCTTTGTACCACGGTATCGACCGCCGCACCGATTAAAGCGGGGGGAGCCAGATCGAAAATCTTATTTAGAATTGAGCAACTACTGGCTAAGGTAATTTCCTGGTTATAACTGTGTCCGTAGTTCAGTAGTCGCAAAAGGGGATGTGGGGATTTTCGTAGATTTGTTGGCAGGGGCGATCGCATAAAATATTCGCGTCATTTGCGCGTAATTAAGGTTGTGAGTTTATTAGCAATACATCAAGTCTATTTTCCTCCAAATCGCCAACGTGCGGCGGGAAGTTCCACCAGATAGTAGGTTACGCTTGCCACCAACCCACAGAGCATCACCACAATTCCAACTTTGGTTAAGAATACTTCTAATGGAATTTGTGAGGTCACGATTGGTGTAATTTGTCGAATAATTGGCATATGCCATACGTATATGCCATAGGAGAGGTAGCCAAATATTTCAATTAGTCTAATTGGATTGCGAATACAAGTATGAATAGATAGCTTCTCATTAGATAAATGCCCCAGATAGCTAGCTCCCGATTCAAATCTGTAAATTAGGAACGAGACTAATAATGCTGTGATGACGGGCAAAACAAAAAAGCTCATTGATGTCTTGATTCCAGTTTCAGCGCCAACAATATTGCGCATCTCGTTGTGGTAGATGTGATATGCGGTGTAGAAATGGAAAGCGATCGCCAGACCCACTGCGATCGCTTTTCCCAGCCATTCTGGTGACTGCAATCTATTTTTCAACACGCGTGGAGATTTTATCCCATTACTGCGATCGCGATCTTGCGACACCTCTAGCGATTCAAATCGATCGAGAGGAGGAGTCTTTAAGTTTTGCTTCTCTTGGTTGTGCTTGATGAGCGGATTTAATAGAAATCCACACATAAACATATCGAGATTACTGACTAGCGGAGTGTACCAATAGGTAATCACATCCGATCTTAAATCTGTGATCCAAACGGGTAGACGCAGTAATGAAGTAACTAAAATCACGATAATCGCAGCTGTATATATTTGCCGAGGTTTAGTGAAGCGTTCCCTTACAAAGCTATAGATAAATGGTGCGAGTAAATAGAACTGAACTTCAGTTGATAGAGACCAGAGCGGACGATTGAAATCTGGTGGAAGTGCGTGATTGTAGGTGAATGTAAAAATGCGAATCAAGTATCCCCAGTTCTCGATTTTGAGCAGGCCAGTATACATAAAAACGATCAAAAATAGCGCTGCAAAATAGTAAAGAGGAAATACCCTCAGAACCCGATTGCGCCAAAATTTGAGAATGCCTTCCAAACTGAGTTGATAGCGCCCAGTATAAAAAAGCTTGCCCATCAAATATCCCGACAGGCAAAAGAAGGTTCTGAGATACATGCCACCAGCTGCAAACATCAACCAGCTCAGGTCATATCCTTGAAAAACGATCGCATCTCTAGGTGGCGAACAATGGGCAACAACAACAAAAAAGCAAGCGATCGCACGGATAGCGAGCAGGACATCCAGGCGATTGGTTTTGGTAGTTTCGACCATAGCAGAAGCAGAAGAGGATACACTTTTTTCCAGTTTTTCCATGAAAACCTACGCCCAAAGACGCAAATGCAAATATTTCTGTTAGTGTAATACCAATTAATTCATCTACTACTAAGGTTTTTAGCAGTTAGCACTGCAAGTATTGTCCAAGCAATTCGGTGACCCATGAATTTGTTAGTACCGTTAGGCATTGTTGTTCAGGGATCGTTGAGCCAGGGTTTAGAAATAAGGCTCAATGCAGATGTCTCAGTAGAAGATATGCGAGTTGGCAAATTTTTGGTTGTCCAGGGTCGCCGCGCCCGGTTCTTTTGTATGCTCACAGATGTGGCACTAGGCACCTCCAGTCCGCGCATTCCCATGAATCCACCTGACCCTAGCAATACGTTCTTTACGGAGGTACTGGCGGGTACTGGTACGTTTGGCACGATTAACTTGACCCCAATGCTGATGTTTGTGCCCTCAGATCCACTGAATATTTTAACTGGCGTGAATTTGACAACCAGCAAAAAGAAGCGCAAGAAATCCGAAGAATATAGCGGTGGGACGCATTCCGCAGGGAATCACCCCATTCCAGAAGATACCAGTACGTTCAGTTTATTACCAGTCAAAACCGTTCCCAGCCACTTTAGCCAGGTGTTTGATGCTAACGAACGAGACTTTCGCATCGTATTTGGCTGGGAAGACGATCCACACAAACGTAACTTTGCGATCGGGCAACCGATTGATATGCCCGTGCCAATTTGTCTGGACTTAGATCGCTTTGTCGAGCGCAGTAATGGCGTATTTGGCAAGTCAGGTACTGGCAAGTCATTCCTGACGCGGCTGCTCTTGTCCGGCATAATTCGCAAGCAAGCCGCCGTCAATTTGATCTTCGACATGCATTCCGAGTACGGATGGGAAGCGGCGATGGAGGGCAAAACCTTCAGTACAGTTAAGGGGCTGCGGCAGTTATTCCCCGGTCAGGTACAAATCTATACCCTCGATCCCGATTCCACCCAGCGCCGAGGTGTGCGCGATGCTCAGGAACTCTACATCAGCTTTGACCAGATCGAAGTAGAAGATTTAATGCTGATTAAAGACGAACTAAATCTTTCCGAAGCCAGTCTAGAAAATGCAATCATTCTGCGCAATGAATTTGGCAAGACTTGGATTACCCGACTGCTAACAATGTCAAATACCGAGATTCAGGAGTTTTGTGAGGAGAAGATGGGGAGCAAGCCATCAATTATGGCGCTGCAACGCAAGCTTAATCGGCTTGACGATCTTAAATACATCCGCAATACTTGCCCAGAAAATTACATTAAAAAAATCCTCGATGCCATTGAGGCTAAAAAACACGTCGTAATTGAGTTTGGCTCCCAGTCAAATCTGTTGGCATATATGCTAGCTACCAATGTGATCACGCGACGCATTCACCACGCCTACGTGCGCAAAGCCGAGCGCTTCCTCCAAACCAAGAATGTTTGCGATCGCCCCCCACAACTTATGATCACGATCGAGGAAGCGCATAAATTTCTAGCGCCCATGACCGCAAAGCAAACAATTTTCGGCACGATCGCCCGCGAGATGCGCAAATATTTTGTCACCCTACTAGTGGTCGATCAGCGTCCATCTGGTATTGACAACGAAGTTATGTCGCAGATTGGCACGCGCATTACTGCCCTGCTGAATGATGAAAAAGATATCGAAGCAATTTTTACGGGTGTCGCAGGGAGTGGCAACCTGCGAGCGGTTCTTTCCAAACTAGACTCCAAACAGCAAGCATTGGTATTAGGGCACGCCGTACCCATGCCCGTAGTCGTACAAACACGTCCCTACGACGAAGCCTTCTATCGCGAAATTGGTGATGTGCCCTGGGAGGAAATTTCCACTAGCGAGGTTTTGCGCGTTGCGGAAGCGGCTAAAGCCGATCTTGGCTTTTAGGGCTCAAACAAAACCACACAATTATCGTAGGGGGCAATCACCCGTAGTTGCTAAATATATACATAGGGGTAGTGCCTCTGAGCCTACCCCTAAATATTGCTACCAAATCCTGCAATATTCTCCTCTGGGTATAAATATTTACCAAGACTGATATGTTTTTTACTGTAGGTGGTATCATATGTTTGCCCTGTTGATTTAATTGCAGAATAGAATTGAACAGATTATTGCTTATTCTGGGATGCGATTGGCATCTAACAATTAAACTAGACAACCGCAGGCAGTCAGATCCCACTATTTCCTGGGACGACAGCTGTGAAGGACCTAGTATGCTTCGGTCGACCTTCTAACTATTAGGGTTGCGATTGCTGAACTGTAGTCTCGGCAATGTTTCCAACCTGGGTTGATCGTAAATCTAGCTCCCTTGAGCAAACTTTTTTCACTACAAATATTTTCTCTCACTAACCAGAGATGTTGAGGCTTTAGGCTTTCGACAGATTGAATTCTGCGTTTATCAATTGACGTAATACAAGGTAAATTTCCAAATATTTATCTTGATACCAGAATTTTTTCTGCATCGATATCGCTTTGCCTGGGTAACATTGCACGGTTGGCTGCTATCCATGTCTGCATTATTTTAGGTATATCAAGAATCATGAAACGCGAACAATTACTTTCTCAAACCGTAGAACACATTGATATCAAAGCTTTTGATGTCGTGGGATTGGTAGATGCGATGGCACAAACTGCTTTTCAGGGCAGAAACTTGGGACGTGCGGCGCGCATTTACGATCAGATGATCCAAGATCGTGATTGTGCGATTATTTTGTGCTTAGCGGGTTCTCTATTCAGCGCTGGTTTGAAGGGCGTTGTAGTCGACCTAATCGAAAATAATATGGTGGATATGATTGTTTCCACCGGCGCTAACATTGTCGATCAGGATTTCTTTGAAGCCTTGGGCTTCCGTCATTATGTTGGCGATCCCCTAGCTGATGACACCACATTGCGTGAAGAACGCGTCGATCGCATTTATGACACCTACATCGACGAAGATCAGTTGAGAATTTGCGACATGACAATCGCCGAGATTGCCGAATCTCTTCCTCCACGTCCCCACTCCTCACGCGAGTTTATCCATGAGATGGGAGCTTATCTTGACACTCATGCCAAGAATCGTCATTCCGTAGTCCTAGCCGCCTACAAGCATGAAGTCCCAATTTTCGTGCCTGCATTTAGCGATTGTTCTGCTGGTTTTGGTCTAGTCCATCATCAGTGGTATTCACCCGAATCCCATGTCTCAATTGACTCCGTGCGTGATTTCCGCGAATTGACTCAGTGCAAGCTCGCTTCCCCACATACAGGTCTATTTATGATCGGTGGCGGCGTACCAAAGAACTTCGCTCAGGATACAGTTGTAGCCGCAGAATTGCTCGGCTTCGAGACCGCAATGCATAAATATGCCGTACAAGTAACCGTGGCTGACGAGCGCGATGGTGCTTTGTCTGGTTCCACCCTGCGCGAAGCTCATTCATGGGGCAAGGTAGATATCGTCACCGAGCAAATGGTATTTGCTGAAGCTACTCTGGCTATGCCGCTAATTACTGGTTATGCCTACGGTAAAGGTAACTGGCGCGATCGCTCTGGTCGTCGTTTGTCGCAATTGTTTAAGCAACAACCTGCAAAAATCCTTGCTACCGCCGCAGTGTAGTCGAGAGAAGCGGTTGAAATAACTCACAATAAGATGGCTTAGATTCTAATACTTAAGGGATCTAAGCCATTTTTGCTAATTACTTCACTCTGCCAACTTTTCCTGTTGCCATTCCTTGAGAATTAATCCTGACCAGATCAAAAAGCCGATTAACGCATATCCCGTTAGTTCTTCAAACCAAATCAAGACGTGCATTTTAGGAGAGAATGTGGCGATCGCGCCAAAAAAATAATGGCCTACACCACCAATACTGGTGAGGGAAAAAACACCTAAACATAGGTATGCTGCCCAGAAAACTCGCTTTGTATAGAGCATGTAGCCGACAAATGCAAATGGTGCTAATACTAGCCAAGCAGTATAAACATGATGGGGTTGCATCCAAACTGGGGCTGGGTATTTATCAAAAAAGAAAAAGTTATCTGTGTAGTGCAGAATAGTCGCCAACAAGTTAACGCCTAGGATAAGCAGCAGTATGATTTGCCGTTGATTCTTTTCGATTTTCATTTTGCCTCTGAACTACAATAGGGTTGCCCAAGTCCAAAATTTTTAATTTTTGACCATACGTTCAATCCTAACCACATGAGTATTTTCACGCTGCAATTAGTCAAAAAAGATTTTGGGATCAAGGAAATTCTCAAAGATGCCAACTTTAGCATTGATGCTACCGATAAAGTGGGGTTGATCGGCAGGAATGGATCGGCAAAACATGCATCTGACTGACTATCATGCCAAACTCTTTGCCTACGAGTTAACGAAACGTTATTCGTCAGATAGCTTGGAAAAGCTTGCTGGAACCTTTGCTGGGGCACAAGTAGACCTTAATCCGCATCAGGTAGATGCAGCACTTTTTGCTTTTAACTCACCGTTATCAAGAGGAGCCTTGCTTGCAGACGAAGTGGGTCTGGGAAAGACAATAGAAGCTGGACTTGTGATTGCTCAAAAATGGGCTGAACGCAAGCGACATATCTTGGTTATAGCGCCCTCAAATCTTCGCAAGCAGTGGCTTCAGGAATTAACTGAGAAATTTTTTCTGCCATGCACGATCTTAGAGACGAAATCCTACAATGCAACAGTCAAAACAGGCAACTTCAGCCCTTTCAATGAGGGGGATGCAATAGTTATCTGCTCCTATCAGTTTGCCCGAAACAAAGCTACAGATGTGGCAAATACGTTTTGGGATCTTGTTGTTATCGACGAAGCACACCGCCTGCGTAACGTCTACAAGACTTCTAATATTATTGCAAACACGCTCAAGCTAGCCCTTAAGGATCGTCACAAACTGCTGCTCACTGCAACGCCGCTTCAGAATTCGTTGTTAGAGCTATTTGGGCTAGTTAGTTTTATTGACGAACTTGCCTTTGGCAACCTCAAGAGTTTTCGAGAGCAGTTTTCTAACCTGAACCAACCGCTGGTATTTGAGATGCTAAAGGCTCGGCTCAAACCTCTTTGTCACCGCACCTTGCGGCGACAGGTTACATCCTATATCCCTTTTACTAAGCGGCATCCCATCTTGGAGGAATTCACGCCAGGAGAGAGCGAAGATCGACTCTATAACCTAGTCTCAGAATATTTGTGTCGCGAGAATCTTCAGGCACTTCCTTCTAGCCAACGATCGCTGATGACGCTAGTTCTACGCAAACTACTTGCATCTTCAACATTTGCGATCGCAGGGGCACTAACTTCTATTTCCAATCGACTTAAAACAAAACTCAGCAAGAAAGAATCTTTGAGATCGCTATCTGATGAACTGGATGAAGATTACGAAGCCTTAGATGAAACAGCCGAAGAATGGAAAGAGGAAAACACAACAGAATCTCTCACAGATTCCGATCGCACAGCTTTAGAACGTGAAATTGCCGAGCTTGATGATTTGCTCAGCTAGCCACATCTATCGAGCAGAATGCCAAGGGCAAAGCCTTGTTAAAGGTTTTGGATATTGCCTTTGCCAAGACGGCGGAATATGGTGGCGCTCAGAAAGCGATCGTTTTTACTGAATCTCGCCGTACCCAAGATTATCTTTTGCGTTTGCTATCTGAAAGTCTCTGGAGTGATGGGCTTCTGCTTTTTAATGGCTCGAATACTGACCCACGTTCAAAGGCTATCTATGCTAATTGGCTGGAGCGTCATCAAGGCACTGACCAAGTTACAGGTTCTAAGACTGCCGACATGCGATCTGCACTTGTGGACTACTTTCGAGAGCAAGGACGGATTATGATTGCCACGGAGGCAGGAGCGGAGGGCATTAATCTTCAGTTTTGCTCTCTGGTTGTGAATTACGATCTGCCTTGGAACCCACAGCGCATCGAGCAACGGATTGGACGATGCCATCGTTACGGTCAGAAGCATGATGTTGTTGTAGTCAACTTCCTGAATCGTAAGAACGATGCCGATCGCCGTGTCTTTGAACTACTCTCTGAAAAATTTCAGCTTTTTGATGGGGTGTTTGGCACTAGCGATGAGGTTCTGGGTGCGATCGAGTCGGGTGTAGACTTTGAGAAACGGATTAGCGATATCTACCAACGCTGCCGTAAACCTGAAGAAATTAAGGCTGCGTTCGATCGCCTCCAGCTTGAACTGAGTTTCGAGATCAATGAGGCAATGACTCAAACTCGACGCAAATTATTAGAGAACTTTGACGATGAGGTACGCGAAAAGCTAAAGGTACGGGACAAAGATTCTAGGGCAGTGCTCGATCGCTATGAGCAACTTCTGATGCGGCTGACGCGTCACGAACTCAATGCCGATGCCGAATTTTTGAACGATTCTTCTTTTCGTCTAATCAATCAAATTAAATCGCCGTTTTTATCTGAGGTAGGTAAAATTTCGCTGGGTCTTTATGAGTTGCCGCGCCGTTCGGGTGAGGCGCATACTTATCGGCTCAGTCACCCTTTGGCGGAGGTTTTGATCGAACGGGCAAAGGGTCGTGATTTGCCGCCTGCGGCGATCGCCTTTGACTATGCAGCCTATGATGGCAAAGTGAGCATTCTGGAACCGTTGCTGGGCAAGAGTGGATTGCTCTCACTGTCTCTATTAACAGTTGAAGCGCTCGATCAGGTAGAGGACTATCTGATTTTTGCTGCGATCGCGGATGATGGTCAGCAGCTAGAAGAGGAAACTGTCCGCCGATTGTTGCTGTTACCTGGTAGTTTGGTAGAAGTGCCCATCAAGATCTCTAGTCCTCTGCTAGACTCATTTACCCAAAAGCGTCAAGCTGAAATCCAAGGTCAGATATCTGAGCGTAATGCTCACTTTTTTGAGGCGGAAGCAGAGAAACTGGATGGTTGGGCAGACGATCTTAAGGTAGGCTTAGAGCGTGAAATTAAGGAGATCGATCGCCAAATTAAGGAAGCTAAACGAGCTGCTACGATCGCGATGACGTTGGAGGAAAAGTTGGCTGGACAGAAACAGGTTAAGGCACTGGAGACACAGCGTAACCAAAAGCGCCGCTCTTTGTTTGACGCGCAAGATGAGGTAGATAAACAACGGGAATCGCTAATCGCCCAGATTGAGGGGAAACTAACGCAAAAAAGCGAGCTTCAAAATCTATTCAAAATTAAATGGAGCCTATAATATCTACTGATCAAGTTTTAGGTCATGCTTTTTCTGACACCATACTAGAATCTACTTAGCAATCGACTCAAATGGAAACACCTTCACAACAACTTACAAAGCAAATTATTACTCGCCTTGTTCAAGAGAGTCTTTTAACAGCAATACGAGGAGAACAAATTCAGGAAAAGCTTGCGGAAGGAAAACTTGAATCCGAAGATTGGAGACTAGAGATCGAACTTAGCGCAGAATCCCTGCCAGAGGCTGAATCGTGAATAAACAACACCTTAAAAAGTTAACTATTAAGCATCTGCGAGGCTCAACAGAGACATTTGTCCTTGAATTTGAGTCAAAAAAGTTAACGATTATTTATGGAGAGAATGGAACTGGGAAAAGCACTATCTGTGATGCTTTTGAATTTCTTGGCAAGGGTAAAGTCGGATCGATAGAAAATCGTGGCTTAGGCAAAACTCCCCCATATTGGGTTTCAATTGGTAAAGCATCTAAAGATATCTTAGTAACTTTAGAATCATCCAACGGCTCTTGCAGCGCTCAGGTAAACAAATCTGAAGTTGTTGTATCTCCCCTTAGCTCTAAACCCAAGATAGAAATATTGCGGCGCAGTCAGATCCTTAGTCTGATAGAAGCTCGACCAGGTGATCGCTATAATGCTATCAGGCGATTTATTGATGTTTCAGGGATTGAAGACTCCGAGGCTAATCTAAAGACATTAATTAAAAATTTAGGGATCGATCTAAATACAGCAGTTGCTCGAATAGCAGAAAATCTTCAAACTATTGAGAGTTTTTATTCAGTTGCTCAGATAAAAGATAAAAAAATTCTAGATTGGGCTGAGGAAGAAACCACCCGTGATTTTAGTTTACTCGATCAGGAACTAAAAGAGATAGGTGAACTCAAAAAAGGCTACAGTGAACTTTCACAACAGTTAGATCGCATTAATCTATCTGCTAGTGCTGTAGAGGAAGCAAGACAGGAACACGAAAAAGCGCAAGTGGCTTTAAATGAAGTACTTACAAGTGTTTCAGAAAATGCAAGCGATTTGCTAAAGCTGCTTCAAGCTGCTCAACACTTATTTAGAAGCCATCCTGTCCCTACTGTCTGTCCTTTGTGTGAGAGTTCAGAAAAAGTTTTAGGCTTGGCTAAGAGGACAACTGAAAAAATTACTCAATTCTCTGTACTTAATACGGCAATAAGCAGGAAATCTAGCGCTGAGCAAACACTTCAACAAACTTTACTGAGATTGAAGACTGAAACTGAGGGAATCGAAAAACTAGCTCGAAAATTTGAGAATATCCAACTCGTAGAGTCATTATCTAAAGAGTCTCCACGGGCAGAAAGTCCTGTACCCATTGAAAGAGAGGCACTAACACTTTGGCTCGAACAAACGAAACATTTTCCTGATGAATGGGCTAAGCTTGAGACACAAAGACTAGATAAAAAACAATTTTTCGCTGCCCTAAAAAAGGCACTCAAAATTTATTGCGAAAATGTCCAACAACAGCAAGCTTTAGAGATTCTTATACCCCGATTAGAGCAAGTCCTAAAGGCTATTGAGGAAGAGCGTCGTAAGTATACTGATGGGGTGCTATCAAAAATTGCCAATGATGTTGGCAGGCTTTATGATGTGATTCATCCTGGAGAGGGATTGAACAAGATTAGTTTGCAACTCGATCCGCAAAAACGCGCATCTTTGGAAATTGATACAGAGTTTTGTGGAACTACAGGCGTTCCCCCTCAAGCCTATTTTAGTGAATCGCATTTAGACACTTTAGGGTTATGTATTTTCTTATCCTTGTCTGGGCTTGATGCTCCTGAAAGTACAATTCTTGTTTTGGATGATGTGTTAGCAAGCGTTGACGAGCCTCATGTCGAAAGGCTAATTAATATGCTTCATGACGAAACTCAACAGTTTCAACACTGTCTAATTACTACTCACTACCGTCCTTGGAAGCATAAACTCCGTTGGGGTTGGCTACAAAATGGTCAATGCCATTTTGTAGAACTTACTAGATGGAGTGCAGCAAAAGGTTTAACCTTGATTCGCAGCATACCTGAGGTTCAACGATTACGAGAATTACTTTCTGAGACTCCACCCGATCTTCAACTTGTATGTGCTAAAGCAGGCGTTATCTTAGAAGCAACTCTAGATTTCTTGACCCAGCTATACGAGTGCAAAGTTCCCCGTAGACCTAATAATCTTTATACACTTGGAGATCTTTTGCCAGCATTGGATAAGAAGCTTCGCAAAGCTTTAAGGGTTGAAATCATGGATGAAGTGGGTGCAGATGGAAATGCAATTTATATTACAAAAAACTTAGAAGAACCTATTAATAAGTTAGAGCGTATTGCTCAGGCGCGAAATGTATTTGGCGCTCACTTTAATGACTTATCTTTTGATTTGCTTGATAGTGATGCGCTTGATTTTGGGCAGGCAGTTTTAGAGCTTGTTGAAGTTTTGATAGATCCAGATAAAGGATGGCCAAGAAGTTCAAGATCTGGAAGTTATTGGGCGACATCTGGTGAAACGCGCCGACTTCATCCGTTGAAAAAACCTGAGTAACTTATGCCAGCCAAAGATATTTTTCATGACTGCGTGAAAATAGCCCTTGTTAAAGATGGGTGGTCGATCAGCCACGATCCTTATAGTTTAAAGGTTGGCAGAAAAGATCTGTTTATCGACCTCGGAGCCGAAAAATTAATTAGTGCAGAGAAAGGTTCTCAAAAGATCGCAGTTGAAATTAAAAGCTTTGTCAGTCCTTCAGAAATTCAAGATTTAGAAAATGCATTAGGTCAATACATTCTTTATCACAATGTCTTAAGTAGAATAGAACCAGATCGCATACTATATCTGGCAATTCGAGAGGCAGTTTTTTGTAAGCTGTTTGAGCAAGAGATTGGGCAAATTCTTTTAGAAAACAAAGTTCTTAAACTTTTAACGTTTAACCCTGAAACAGAGGAGATTGCAAAATGGATCGACTAGACAGATACCGTCAAATTATCCGCACAGTACTTAAACCCTATGTGGATATTCGCTACGCTAATGTGAATGCTAAAAATCGTTCTGCTTTTGATACTGAAACAGATCAGTACATTATTCTCTCGGAAGGATGGAATAAGCTTCAGCATCTTCATGGCATCTTGATTCATGTCGAAATTATTGATAGTAAAGTTTGGATTCAAGTGGATGGCACAGAGGATGGTATCGCTCAAGAACTGCTCCAGTCTGGCATTCCTAAGGAAGACATTGTGCTAGGATTCCATGAGCCGTCAATTCGTCCACTGACTGGATTTGCGGTTGCTTAGTTTTATGCTTGAAATTTATCTCGATTTGTTACCCTAGTGTTATTTTGAATGACTAAAAAGCAGAAACTCGAACTGACATGGATAGGCAAAGAAAATCGCCCCAAACTGGAGCCGCGTATTTTACTGGAAGATCCAGACAAGTCTTACCATGCGGTGCATCGGGTTACAGAGAATGACATTTTTGATAATCGGCTGATCTTTGGCGATAACTTACTGGCTCTCAAAGCTCTTGAGGCGGAGTTTGCAGGCAAGGTTAAATGCGTGTTTATCGATCCACCCTACAACACGGGTAGCGCGTTTACGCACTATGACGATGGCATAGAGCATTCCCTTTGGCTATCGCTCATGAGAGATCGCCTAGAGATCATCCGTAATTTGATATCTGATGATGGTTCCTTATGGATCACAATTGATGATAATGAGGCGCATTATCTAAAGGTAATGTGTGATGAGATTTTTGGACGAGTGAATTTTGTCGCGAATGTGATTTGGCAGAAGAAATACGCGGCATCGAATGATGCACTATGGTTCAGTAACGATCATGACCACATTTTAGTTTATGCAAAAGTCAAAACATCTTGGAACCCTAATAGACTTAATCGAACTGAAAAATCAAAC
>JANMRU010000186.1:0-1821 GCA_031388585.1 Pseudanabaena sp. SOY_30_concoct_251
GTGTGCCTCCAGATTTAAAATCCATTGGGATAGAAGATCGTTAATTCGTTATAACAAACTGACCTAAAAACCTGGAGCGTAAGAGTATGTTTCGACAATTCACTGCTAGTAATCCCACTCAAGCGAACGCCCTCTTTACACAACATCCTCTTCAAATTGCTGCTCTCATTGAGAGGGCTTGGAAAGGTCGAGTAGTCCCACCACCGGGCAGTGCTCCCTTCCCTGCCAACCCTTTTGTTGATTTTCCCACCAATCCTTTTACAGAAGGAGTTCCAATCAATTTACCCTTTGAGCATTTAATTTATGCTTATATGACAGAAAATACTCGAATTTATGATATTTTTCGCAGAGTTGTCCTGGAATATGTTCAAGGGGAGAAGCTCGAAATTCCATCATTTAATGGTCAGAGATGGTTACGCACAACTGAAGAACTCTTCTTTCGTGATCCCCCATCATTTCTTTCGTTCACTTTAACTAGTCAATTAAGACCAGATGCAAATGCAACCAGACGTAATGCTTATTACCGGATGTTTGGGCTTGATTTAAATCATGGAACTGAAGATAACAAACCCTATCCTTTTACAAAACCAACAGCAGCAAACCGTGAATTCATCTCAACACTAGAGCTACTATTAACGGAAGTCTGGCGTGGTATCACGAATTCTAAGAATACTAGTGGAGCGAAGGATACAGATAACGACGCGATCGCGACGTTAGCATTACGATTACGGGATATGCTTACTGTTAGAAGACAAAATGGAAATCTCTCACGAGAAGAGTTTTGGTTTACAGCAATGATCGCATGGTTTCATCTAACAGTTGAATATAACTCGCCTATTGTTGTTGATTTGAGGGCTGATGCAACTAGCCCTGAAGATCGTTTGAAAAAGATCGGTGAACGAATAGGTTTACCAAGTCACGCTAAATCTCAGGCATTCTTTCTCCTTGCTGATGCAATGTCTCTTTTTTTGCGACAAATTGAAGCAGGTTCTTACACAAATTCTACTACTGCTCAACTTCTATACAATCCACCAGTACAGGATAATATGATCCAAATCATTACACAGTATTCAGTTGCAACGGGACGAGATATTAAAGCAAGAACTGTTGTGCTGCAAAAACGTTGATAGAGAGACAGGGGAGAAGCTGCTGAGTTATGTTGTGTTCATCGTTAAGATTGCAAGCTAACAAGTCGATGAAGCGGACGGGCGAGAGATCTTGGTGGTGATGCAAAGGTTATCTGCCGCCGCTTATCTTAGTCGTTATGCCGCTTAGTTCTCGGTAGGGAAGCAATTAAAAGCCTATCTTTTAGCGTTTAGGGCAGGTAAATGTCTACAAAGCTTATTCGACTAGATGATGGAACTCTTGTAGAAGTTGAAGTGCCAGAGGAACAGGCTCAACAAATTTCAGGAGGATTTGCGGATAAGGTTGATGCAACCTTTGATAGAATCAAGCCAATTTTAATCAGAACTTGTAAGCCTATTGCTGCTGCTTGGAGTGAGATTAATCAGGAGATGAATATTGAACAAGCTGAAGTTCAAATAGGATTAAGCTTTGAAGGAGAAGGAAATCTGTATATTACAAAGTCAAAAGCAAGTGCTAACTTAACAATTAAGTTAGTTCTTAAGCCTAACAGTAAAGGAGACTTAACAAGGCTAAACGAATGAGTTTAAATCCAGAAGAATCTATATTTTTATTAACAAGTAAGAACTCCGAAAACGAAAGTTTTGGTACTGGATTTGTCATTAAGCAGGATTCACAGTCAACCTACATATTAACTTGCGCTCATGTAATAAGAGATGTAGGCGGAATCGATCAAGT
>JANMRU010000053.1:0-6944 GCA_031388585.1 Pseudanabaena sp. SOY_30_concoct_251
ACCGATCGTCCTAGCCGAAGGTACTTGGCAAGGGGAGTTGATTGGCAATAAAAAGGACGGCAGTCATTTCTCTGTCGAAGTATCAATTACGGCAATTGTAGGGGGGAATGGGGTCTGCATTTACCGCGATGTCAGCGATCGCAAGCGAGTAGAAGCGGAAACGCGCGAAAAGCAAAAGCGCTTTCAGTCAGTTTTAGACAGTTGCCCAGCTGGGATATTTGTCTTCGATAAAGAGGAAAAGCATATTTTGGTGAACCGCTATTACGAGCAGTTATGTGGCCAGACAAATGCTGAACTATTTGGGAAGAGCCACTTTGATATATGGCCATACGATCTTGCTGCATCAGTATCAGTTACTATCAAACAGATACTTGAGTCAGGGAAGCCAATAGAAATAGAAGAAACTGTTCCTCATGAAGATGGATTGCATACCTATGTCACTATGCGATTCCCACTATTCGACGAACAAGGTATTCCCGATGCAGTATGTACGATCTCTACAGATATCACTGCTCGCAAACGAGCAGAAGAAAAACTACTTGAAACTCAAAAGTTCCTACAATCGATTTTAGACAATTTCCCAGGTGCTATTAATGTCTTCGATCGCGAGGATAAGCATATTTTAGCGAACTGCCACGTCGAGAAGGTGCTTTCTCTAACTAATGCCGAACTGCAAGGAAGAAATCTCCATGAGGTATTGCCGCCCGATATGGCGGCAAGAGTAGCTGCTGAAAACAAGCAGGTATTTGAGTCAGGAATGCCGCTTGAGCTTGAAGGAGTTGTGCCTCAGTCAGACGGATTGCATACCTATGTGACAAATAAATTCCCATTATTCAACGAACAGGGCGATGCCTATGCAGTGTGCGGCATCTCTACAGACATAACTGCTCGTAAACGGGCTGAGATCCAATTGCAAGAGTCCCTTCAAGAAAAAGAATTACTACTCAAAGAGATCCACCATCGCGTTAAAAATAATCTGCAGGTTGTAATAGGTCTTTTGAACCTCCAAAAACGCTCGATCGCAGATCCAGCGATCGCCCAACTATTTGAAGATAGCAAAAATCGCGTTTTCACAATGGCAACAATTCATGAAAGCCTCTATCAGTCTAAACAACTCGATCGCGTCAATCTGGGGAAATATATCCAAGATTTAGTTGATGCTCTTGCGCGATCCAACGATATCAAAAGCAGGCAAATTCAATTTCAGGTCAAAGTCGATGCTATTGATGTTAATATTGAGACAGCTATGCCCTGTGGTCTAATTGTCAACGAATTGATAACTAATGCTATAAAACACGCTTTTCTCGATCGCCTTCAAGGACAAGTATCGATCGAATGTTGCAGTGCCGCCAACGACCATATCCTGCTCACAGTTCGCGATAACGGTGTTGGCATTCCCATTGATATCGACATTGACAAATCATCCTCTTTAGGTCTACGCATCACAAACAACCTTGTTCGTCAGCTTAAGGGAACTATTGAAATCGACACTTCCGAGCATGGAACTTGCTTCTCCTTGAAATTTGCAGAATTAGCCTATCGGAGTAGGATTTAAAATTATGGCAGCAGCAAAAATCCTGATTGTAGAAGACGAAATGGTCTCGGCAATGAGTTTGGCCGCAGATCTAGAAGATCTGGGCTATGAAGTTGTAGAAACTGCTACATCTGGGGAGGAGGCCTTACAATTTGCCGCGCAGCTACAACCAGATTTAATCCTGATGGATATCAATTTGATTGGTTCTATGGATGGGATAGAAGCTGCAACAGAAATCCGCCAACGATTTAATATCCCTGTCGTTTTCCTGACATCCTACAGTGACTCTGCAACTCTGCAAAGAGCCCGCCTGACTGGCTCTTTTGGCTACTTACTCAAACCCTTTAAAACTCCCGAAGTCCGCGCATCGATCGAAATTGCCCTTAGCAAGTACCAGGAAGAACTATCATTAGCCGAGGCTTTAAAGCAAGCGGAGAGTAATAGCCAGAAGCAGTGGCAATATCTGGCGATCGCAGCTCACGAGATGCGCACGCCCCTTAGCATCATTCTCCTAGCTAAAGATCTATTAGAGTCTGGAGAAGGTAAACTTTCACCTGAGAAAAGTGCTAAGTATTTCGAACGCATTCATAAAGCGATCGACTCAATGTCCCAATCGATTGATAATGCTTTAGCGATCGGACAACTCGAAGCGAACAAGCTGATTTTTAATCCTACCCCTATCGATCTCGATGCGTTTTGTGGCGAATTAACTGAAGAATTGTGCTCTAGA
The DNA here is from genome assembly GCA_031388585.1 of Pseudanabaena sp. SOY_30_concoct_251. Taxonomy (GTDB): domain Bacteria; phylum Cyanobacteriota; class Cyanobacteriia; order Pseudanabaenales; family Pseudanabaenaceae; genus PCC-6802. The sequence continues at coordinate 2,265 of JANMRU010000053.1, forward strand.
ACTCAGTCCATCTTCAACATCATCTACCAAATCCAACCAGCTTTGGAAAGCAGCCAGCAGCAGTCGGCACTAAATCGTTTTATGCCTGTTTTGGATCGAAGTATCCTACAACAGATTCTTTCTAACTTGCTATCTAATGCTGTTAAATATTCCCCCGAAGGTGGCGACATCATTCTATCAGCTACTAGCTCTAGCTACCAGGTTACGTTTGAAGTCCAGGATAGAGGCATTGGCATTCCTGCCGAACATATTGAAAAACTATTTCAACGGTTCGAGCGCGCTAATAATGTCGGCAAGATCAAAGGAACGGGATTAGGGTTAAATATCGTAAAGAGCCTGGTTGATTTGCATGGGGGGGAAATCAACGTGGAGAGTGAAGTTGGCAAGGGCACAAAATTCACTGTCACTCTTCCAAGTGGAGCGATATCGTAATTTTTATGTATTCTTAGGGAAGTTTTCTTTAAGAATGCTTAGCGTCGCGAACTTAGTCAATTACCCACAACCCTTCTAATCTCAAACGTTGCTCTAATAGGGAATCATTCAACTGTCTATTGGTGATCAGCCCCTGCGACATAAATAGCTCACCTAGTTTCTGCGATCGCTTATTCTGATTCTGGAGCTTTACTACATTTTCAAGCTGTACTGAGGAAATCAACCTTTTCTTTACAAGAATTTGACCTAATTGCATAAACTCTCCACTCTTCTATTTCAGCTCAACTATTAGTTTTTACAGTATTACCATAGTTTACAAAGTATTTGTTAACATTCTACACAAGATTCCAAGCAGCTGATGGTTCACGTAGGGTTAATTCATCAAAACTTGTTGCTGTACCAGTTTTGTCAACGCCAGACTAAGTATATCTAATCCCTGCCGCTCGACCGCTGAAATCATCACTGCATCAGGATAATTAGCTTTGATCTTATGTTTAAGCTCGTTCATATCTACTCCTACTTCAACAGCGCGATCGATTTTATTAAACACGAGCAAGGTCGGGCCAACAGCTATCGGCATATCCGCTAAAATTTTATTAACTGATTCAACTTGAGATTCCCAGGATGGATGGGAGGCATCTACAACATGCAAGAGAATATCGGCTTCTGTTACTTCTTCTAACGTGGCGCGAAAGGCATCTACCAGAGGTGGGGGCAGTTCATGAATAAATCCTACTGTATCCGTTAATAGAATTGTTTGCTGTTGCTCGCCTAGACTGAGTCGCCGGGTAGTAGGATCGAGTGTGGCAAAAAGCTGATCGGCAGCATAAACATTGGCTTTAGTCAGCGCATTAAGTAGGGTTGATTTGCCCGCATTCGTGTAACCCACGATCGCTACGGTAGGAATTTCTCGATCGATCCGCTGTTGTCTTAGCCGCGCGCGATGTTCCTGGAGACGATCGACCTGTTGTTGCAGATGCGTAATGCGTTTCTCAATTACGCGGCGATCGGTTTCTAGTTTAGTTTCCCCAGGCCCGCGAGTCCCGATACCACCACCTAAGCGCGATAGGGTTAGCCCTCTTCCTGCTAAACGCGGTAAACGATATGCAAGTTGAGCCAGCTCTACTTGCAGCTTGCCAGCCGCTGACTGGGCGCGTTGCGCAAAAATATCGAGAATCACCTCTGTGCGATCGCTCACACGTAGACCAATTAAGCGTTCTAGATTGCGTATCTGGGAGGGTGATAGTTCGCGGTCAAACACGACCAGGCTAGCTCTTTGGGTTTGAGCAAGCAGAGTAACTTCTTGGATTTTGCCCTCGCCTAAAGCTGTCTGGGGATGAGCGCGATCGCGCTTTTGCGAGATTGTATCTAAAACTATACCGCCAGCGCTTTCCACCAATTGGCGCAGCTCGATCAAAGAATCTTCAGGGTCTTGCCGCTTATTATTGGTGACCAAGCCTACCAGAATTACTCTCTCTCGCTCGTCTTCAACGACTTGAGCGACAAATTCGCGCCGAAACTCATCTTCTAGACCCGCAACTAGATCGAGGAAGTCTTGCTTAGCGATCGAATCTAAACTTTGCGGTGGCGAAACTGTCCAAAATGTGGCTGAGCGCTCTGCCATTGATTCGGGTAGGAGATGCGCCATATATGAGCGATCGACGTAGCCAGCATTCAACGTGAACACTACCAGGGTATCAAGACGTTGTATCGCCATGGCGGTGAGATCGGCGGCACTTGGGGGCTCGTGTTTTAAACTGGTGGCAATGCAACGCAAACCACTCAGACGCTCTTCCCCGTAACGAGGTAGTTCGAGCGGCGGAATTTGGGCTTGGTTGGGAGTACCCAAACCGACACGAATAATTTGCCCACGCCGATTCACAAACACAGAGATAGGCTGCTTAATATCAGTACTGATCGCGGCTAAACGCTGCGCAAATTCTGGAGTGGTAAAACTGTCAAGCGGGAGTCGCTGGCGATATAAGCTTTGTAATTGCTTGAGCTGATTGGACTTCAGACCTTGAAGATTGCCGTAGATAGTTTCGATAGGATTACCTTGTTTACTTGTAGATGTAGATCTTGATTCTAACGCACACTCTGCTAGCAAGCGATCGCGGCCGCACTTTCCGAATCTGGGTACTTGGATTACTTCTGCCTTGTCTTGCTGGGAACTTGCAGTCTAAAAGCCCTAATTCGCATAACTTAATCTGGGAAAGCCAAACCAGTCTTTGGATCGCGGATATATAACCCTAGGGTCAGCGATCGCATCACCTCATCCCAAATCGGTGTGAGCTGAAGAGCTTGATCTGCCCAAAAATCGAATGTAACCAAGCACTGAATATTCGATCCCAAACCAATGCAAGTCCGTGAGAAAGCCTCGCGTGCTTCTGTCTGAGTATCAATAAACTTAATTTGCGCCCACATAATTTGGGCAGTTTGGCGCTTAATGGTAACAATTTCTCCGATCGCAATAACGTTGCGAGTATCATTTTCCATTACCTTCTTTAAGGTAGGTTTTAGCGGAAACAGCTTCCAATCATTGGGGGGCAAGTGGTTGAAAGATACTTCAAGACAGCAATCATCGTTCGGTGGTTTTCTATCGAGAAACTTGAATGATTTTTCTTGGGGTTCAAAAACCCAATCTTGGGGAACATTCATACGCACAGCCCCTCGACCTCCCACAAAAATCTTGTAGCCCGATGGAGCTTCCCAGCGATGATCGGGTTTTAGTTCAAGTGTTTCTTTTATCCACTGAAGATTTCCTTTTTTACGCTTTGGCATAGTTTTGGGGAATGATAGGGCGTTCGCAGTATTACTTGCCAACAATCCTAGCATTTGTATTCAAGAATTTTAAAATTCAGTGTTCCTGCGGTATTATAGAAAGCGCTAAAAAGATTATAGATTTTTGGGAAGGATTTGCTGGGCATGTTGTCGCAAATCCCTAATTCCTTCGCACTACCTATCTACTAACGCCAGATATTTTGCCAGAAAGGTTTATTGGTAGTAGCAGCCACACCCATCTTCTTGCGAATATCCTGGATATTCCAACCTGTTAGCTTAGCTAGCGTCTGGGCTTCCCGCTCAAATCGCTGTGTTAATGCTCGCTTATATTGCTTGCCTGCTTCACATTTTGGCTCGCCAGTATAGGCATGACGCAACACATAGCGCCCCTGGAATTGTTCGCGATTGGAAGTTTCCTTGAAGATCAAATCTTCTGGGAAGCGATCGCGGGTATAGCGAACATGCAAACGGGTAATGAATACTCCACCGCTAAACCCAGAGTTAGGGGGGGCAGGACGGCGACGTCTGAGGGAAGGCATCGTAATGCCCGCAGGTACACCTCCATCTAGCCAGAATACCCCAGCTTGTCGCAGTTCTTCTGGGGTGAGTGGGTTGGCGGAGCAGGGATCGCAGCTACTCATATCCCAGGCATATTCCATAAATGCTACTTTTCTACCTTCGCGTTCATAGGCAGATTTGAACATGGATTTGTAAAAGCCCCCAAATTCATTTTTGACATACACTGGAATCTCATCACCAGAAGGAACTTTGACGGTGCGGTAATTAGCCACTTCGACCTGGCCTTTAGGCGAGAGCATGTAGACGATCAAGTCCTGTGCATCGTTGGCGTTTAACATGCCCAAGCGAATCGGCAACATAAATCTGGGTGATTCGTAGGCCATCATCAAAGGACGGAGCAACTGCGAGCCAGTTTTATTAAATTCCGCGAGATTCACCTTGGCTACGAAAAACTTCATGTTCTGTCGAATGTAGGGCTGTAGCAGTTGGCTGGCTCCTGCTGGAATGCGATAATTGTTCTGGGTTAACCAGGTTTCCAACCCGTCGGATTCTTTGGCACTGAGAATGAGAATATCGTATTCTCCAACTGTGAATTTTTCTTCTACGGTCACCCCCAAATTCTTTTGTTCCAATCGCCCGCGCCCTACAGCATTGCTTCGTGCTGCTGAACTCGGTCTAGACACCCGATCGTATAGTTCGGTTTCAGCACAGGGATCGGAGTCAAAATATTCCACTAAGCGTGGCGCACTAAAGGCATCAAGACGTTCTAGAATTTTAGACTCGCCAACCCGAACCTGGTCTTTTTTTAGTAACTCACCTTACGCGGATGAAATGATAGAGTAAAAAAGGCAGAAAGGGGATAAGAGATCATGGACAAAGCCATACTAGATCTATACAGTGATTATCTCGTTAGTTCTTTTGGGGCAACCACAGCCACAGGGTTGTCGG
>JANMRU010000395.1:0-8680 GCA_031388585.1 Pseudanabaena sp. SOY_30_concoct_251
GATCTCAGTAATGAAAGCGATCGCCCCAAATTTCCCCTATTGTCGATTAAATGGCGATCGCAGTTTTAGAGACACAGCAAAACAAGTTCGCGATCGCTCTCCCAAAGTGTTGCTAGAAAAAGCGATCGCAATTATTCTATAGAACCCATTTGACATCTTTTCTTGCAATACAAGGGCTTCAGGAAAGCCGTTTTAATCAGCCTAGTAACAATAAGGGTTCAGAACGCCGGAAAATCATGAGCAATGACTGCCATAATCATGAAACCCATATGGGGATTGGGCTTGTAAATAGGGTAATAGATCCCAAATGGGTTCTATAGAGTCCAGATAAAACCTCTGTAGAACCGAGAAATACTGAAGGTAATTTTCTCTAACTTAAGCCCTCAACGGGATTTGAACCCGTGACCTTCTCCTTACCAAGGAGATGCTCTACCACTGAGCCATGAGGGCACATGCTGATACTAGATTTAGCTTTTAAATTATTACACAAATTCACGAATTTTTACATGTAACGATCAAATCAATTAGGCTTAGGGCATACTAATACAAAAAAGTCTAATGAATCAGGTGCGCGGCACAACTAAGATTTTGGGCGTTATGGGTTCGCCTGTAACGCATAGCCTTTCACCAGTCATGCATAATGCCGCGATCGCCGCATTAGGTTTGGATTATGTATATGTACCTCTCCCCGTGGCAATCGTTGACCTAGTCACCGTAGTTCAAGGGCTCAAAGCCATTGGAGCCGTAGAGGGTTTTAATTTAACTATTCCGCATAAACAAGAAATCATTCCTCTGCTAGATCGCATCTCTGATACAGCTCGAGCCATTGGTGCTGTAAATACAGTCAAGCGCTCGGGAGATGAGTGGGTGGGTACTAATACAGATGTAGCTGGTTTTTTGGTGCCCTTACTAAAGCTTGAACGCACTTGGAACGATCGGCAAGCCGTAGTTTTAGGCTGTGGTGGGGCGGCGAAGGCAGTAGTTGCGGCCTGTTTGCAGCTCGGTTGTCCAGCCATTCATGTTGTGGGGCGCGATCGCGAAAAGCTAAAGCGCTTTGAGCGTGAGGTCACAACTCATTTGTGCGACCTTAACTTGCATATCCATGCGTGGTCAGACTTGTCTAGCGTTCTAGAGGTTGCAGGTATAGTAATTAACACCACACCAATCGGGATGACGAGTAATATAGCTAATAATTCCGATACCCCCATTAGCAATACGCAAATGCAAATCATCCCCGCGGGGGCGATCGCCTACGATCTGATTTATACACCGCGACCAACTCAATTTCTCAAGCTGGCAGCCGCTCAGGGCTTAATTGCGATCGATGGGTTGGAAATGTTGCTTCACCAGGGGGCGATCGCCTTAGAATTTTGGGTAGGCCGTCAGGCTCCGATCGAGATCATGCATCAAGCACTTCTAGATGCCTTAGATATAAAATAGTTGGAGATATGCTGACAACCGCTACATCCAAACCACTGAGCTGGCAGCGAACCAGTTATTCCCCTTTTGCTCGGCAAAGGGATGTTTTTCTTTCAGCTTTTACATTCTTGTTTTTTGTCTGGTGGGATAACCTTTGGCAATATGATTCACCGCTAATTAGAAAGCGCCGAGCTAAATGGTTAGTCGCCAAGATGCTAGATTTGGGACCAACATTTATCAAAATTGGGCAATCGCTCTCCACGCGAGTAGATTTGCTACCTCTGGAATATATCGAAGAGCTATCGCAATTACAGGATCGCGTGCCCAAATTTGCGACACAAGAAGCGATCGCTATAGTTGAGACTGAACTGGGCAAGTCGCTTTACTCGATCTACCGTGACTTTGAACAAGAACCAATTGCCGCAGCAAGTCTGGGGCAAGTCCACAAAGCCTGCCTACACACCGGGGAAGAAGTAGTAGTCAAGATCCAGCGGCCTGGTCTAAAACCACTATTTGACCTGGATTTTGTCGTTGTTGGGAAATTGTTGCGGATACTGCGCCGCTGGTTTGCCTGGATTAGAAAGTATCAGCTAGAAGCAGTCTATGATGAGTTCTTTACTATCCTCTATCAAGAAATAGATTATATCCAAGAAGGGAAAAATGCCGATCGCTTCCGCAATAACTTTACTGATTATCCCCGTATCGTAACACCGTCAATCTATTGGCAATATAGCAGCTCTAAAGTTTTAACTATGGAATATATGCCAGGCATCAAAATTGATGACCGTCTGGCGTTAGAAGCCTGTGGCTTAGATCCTAAATATATCAATCAATTGGGGATTTGTTGTTATCTCAAACAACTACTTCAGGATGGTTTTTTCCATGCCGATCCTCATCCAGGAAATCTTGCAGTTACTAATGATGGTAATTTGATTTTCTACGATTACGGCATGATGTCGGAAATCATTGCCATGGATAAAGATAAGATGGTGAAGGGTTTCTTTGCCGTTCTTAGGAAAGATACCAATGAAGTGATCGATATCCTCACTAGTATGGGATTAATCGAAACAATTTCTGATATGACGCCAGTTAAACGGCTGATGAAATTTGTGCTCGACAAGTTCACAGAAAAGCCAGTCGATGTCAAAGCGTTCGAGCAAATGAAAAGCGAAGTCTATGAACTCTTTGAACAACAACCTTTTCGCTTGCCCTCCAAGATGACTTATATACTCAAGTCTCTCACGACGCTGGATGGCATCGCTCGCATTCTCGATCCCGAATATAATTTCACTGCAGCTTCGCAACCATTTGTGAAGAGCATAACCTTATCTAAGGGCAAAGGCTCTGCCATTACAGAATTAGCAAGACAAGCGAAAAGCTTCATCTCCTATAAACTCAACCAACCTAGCAGCACAGAACTATTTCTGCTTCGGCTTGAGGAGCGAATGGAACAGGGCGAGCTTAAGGTATTAGTACGCTCAGTTGAGAGCGATCGCACCCTCAAGCGCATTAATATAGGGGTAAAATGCCTGATTTATGCCTGTATCAGTGGATTTACGCTGCTTTCTGGAGCGATTTTGTTAGTAGGAGCATCAGGAGCTTATGCTGGATGTGCGATCGCGGCTCTCATGCTTTCTGGCTTAAGTTTTATTGGCTTACTGCGATCTCTCATGCAATTATCCATTCGAGAAAAGTTAGACAGATTGGCTGAGAAGTAAACAAAATATGAGTAGCGTTTTGATTATTGGCAGCGGCATAATTGGCCTAGCGACAGCCATAGAGCTTTCTCTACGGGGGGCTTCTGTAACTATTTTGGAGCGCGGCGCGTGCGGACAGGGAGCTACCTGGGCTGCCGCAGGCATGTTAGCACCAGAAGCCGAACAACTAGAAGGCGCCCTCAGGGAATTAGGCATCCGCAGCCGCTCTTTATATCCCGAATGGATTAGAAAGCTCATACACATTACAAATCGCGACTGTAGCTATCGGTGTTGCGGCATTCTGACCCCAACTTTATCACCACAGCCGCATCTTCCTGAGTATATCGATCGCACCCAACTCAACAAAAAACAACAGGGATTGTGCGATGCCATCTCAGGTGCCCTTTGGTATCCCGAAGATGGCCAAGTAGATAATCGTTGCTTGGCCGAAACTCTAATCGTAGCCGCGCGAACTCTGGGCGTTAATATTCTTGAGGGTACAAACGTCTATCAAATTGCGGCAAGTGGAGATCGCGTTACACACCTTGAGACGAGTCTGGGCAACATGCATGCCGATCGCTACCTGCTGGCAACAGGAGCGTGGACGCGCGAACTCATGCCTTTACCGATATCGCCACGCAAAGGTCAAATGCTATCTGTGTTCGATCGCGATCGCAGCTTGCAGCGGGTAATTTTTGGCAGCAATGTATACCTCGTGCCACGCCAGGACGGCACGATTATAATTGGCGCGACAGTCGAAGATGTCGGTTTTACTGCGGGTAATACAGCTGTAGGGATCGCGCAGCTTTTAAACAATGCGATCTCTATTTATCCAGCGATCGCAGATATGAATATCCAATCCACCTGGTGGGGCTTTCGTCCGTTTGCGCCCAACGAGATGCCGATATTAGGTGCAAGTATTTACGAAAATTTGGGCTTAGCCACTGGGCATTACCGTAATGGTATCCTCCTCGCACCAATTACCGCGCGCATTTTAGCTGACTGGGCTGAAGGCAATATCACTGATCGCCTCACATCCTCCTCAACCAAATCGTTTTAGATTATTTTTGAGTTGATAATTTCCGAGCGATCGCCCACAATTCCATGCAAATGAAGCTACACCCTACACTTCAAGCTAGTGCTAAAATATATGGGCGGATGTAAAGTTTTTTAAACAAATAGTTAAGAAATGCGAATTATTTTAATGACAGGTAAGGGTGGCGTGGGCAAGACATCCGTAGCTGCAGCTACAGGTTTGCGCAGTGCTGAACTTGGCTATAAGACATTGGTACTGAGCACAGACCCAGCTCACTCGCTTGCCGATAGCTTCGACATGGAGTTGGGGCATGAACCACAGCAGGTTCGCGCGAATCTATGGGGGGCAGAATTAGATGCCCTACGGGAGCTAGAGGGAAATTGGGGGGCAGTTAAGCGCTATATCAGCGAAGTTTTACAGGCCAGGGGTTTAGAGGGTGTGCAAGCTGAAGAGCTGGCAATTTTGCCAGGGATGGATGAGATCTTCGGCTTAGTAAGGGTGAAGCGTCATTACGATGCTAAAGATTTTGAAGTCCTGATTATCGATTCAGCCCCAACTGGGACTGCACTGAGACTGCTATCGCTTCCCGAAGTAGCAGGCTGGTACATGCGCAAATTTTACAAGCCTTTGCAAGGTATGGCTCAGGTGCTCAGTCCAGTATTCGAACCAATTTTTAAGCGCGTTACAGGCTTCTCATTACCCAATAAAGATGTGATGGATGCCCCTTACGAGTTTTATGAAGAACTAGAAGCGCTGGAGAAAGTTCTAACCGACAATACTACGACCACCGTGCGCCTGGTCACCAATCCCGAAAAGATGGTTATTAAGGAATCTTTGAGAGCACATTCTTATCTAAGTCTTTACAATGTGGCGACTGACTTAGTGATTGCCAATCGCATTATTCCCGACACAATTCAAGATCCATTTTTCCAAGCTTGGAAAGAATCGCAGAAGGAATATTGCAAACAAATTCATACCGATTTCCACCCCTTACCAGTTAAAGAGGTTCCATTATTCTCTGAAGAGATGTGTGGCTTAGCGGCTTTAGAAAGACTTAAGGATATTCTTTATGGTGACGAAGATCCAACTCAGGTTTACTATAAGGAGACGACAATGCGAGTAGTAGAGGAAAATGGACAATATCGCCTCGAGCTCTATTTACCTGGTGTTCCCAAAGAGAAGGTCGAGCTGACTAAGACTGCTGATGAGTTAAATATTCGCATTGGTAACCATCGTCGCAACCTGGTATTGCCGCAGGCTTTATCCTTACTGGAACCATCAGGAGCCAAGATGGAAGATGACTATCTCAAGATTCGTTTTACTACTCCTGTGGCTCTAGGGAAATAGGTTTGAGGTAATGATTTTGCGTGAGGCTGTCTGCACCATGCACATTAATGCCTCACTACTTTGCGATTTCCCAAGTATAAAGATATCAAGCTAGATGAACTAGTAGATAAAATCTAGAATCTACTATTATGCAGTTTTGTCATTGATTTTAATCAAAAATCGCATCAAAGCGTCAAAAATGTCTTTATTTTTACAATTTGCGTCTAATTGTATTGTTATCTTCCATTGTGAGCTTCTAGCTTAAACTGGCAATTAACTATAGCAATCCCACACGATCGATAATCAAAATGGAGTTGTGAGTACAAGGCCTAAAGGTCTTAGCACTCGCAACCCAAGTGAGATTGTTTGGGATTATTGGGGAAGTTGTCGGAATCAATTGAGAAAACCCTTAAAATGTCGGAGTATTATGTGCATGAAAAGTCTTGCGAAGATGAGTATTGCTTTGCTGGTAGTTGGTTTGACGGGTGCTGGAGCAATAGCTCAAGCCTCAACCTATAGCAACAAGTCTGCCAGCAACCCTATGCTCATTGCCCAAGCTGATGAGAGCAAGCTAGTTGCAGAAAATAAAGCATTACTCTTGTCCAACCGCGAGCTAGCTCGCAAAATCGCCAGCAGCCAGGGCATTACTTCCTCTGGTGATGTGCCCACAACTGGTACCCCGCTCGAACAAAATCAGATTTTGATTTTGCAAAACCAGGAAACCTTCAAGGCGATCGCGGAGAAAGTAGGTGCTACTGTACCTGCCTTATCGAAGCCTGCTGGTAGCGATACCGCAGAACAAAACCACAACCTACTACTGCAAAACCGTCAGATTGTGGTGGCGATCGCTGGCAAGATCGGTGTTACTCTCGCTGCACCTCCTAGCCTCTCTGGTAGCTTTGTGCAAAAGAACCATACTTTATTGCTTGGGAACAAGGCTTCCCTAACCAAAATCGCCGAAAAGTTAGGTGTAAAGTAGTTAAGCGGCATTCCTAAATAGATTTCTATTAGGTGCAACTTCAATTTCAGCAAAGACCTGCCATTGGCAGGTCTTTGCTGAATAGCTTGATACTCTTTGTAGGCTACTCAATATTTTAGGATGCAGGCTAGCGGAAAGATAATATATTCCAAGTAAAATAGCTTCCAGATAAATTGATAGAAAGCCGAGATCGAAGTGCGATCGCTTAAATCTACCCGTGAGCTGCGCCACCACATGGCGATCGCTAAACCGACATGGCTAGTTGCAATTATTAGAATATTAATACTGCTAATTAAACTAGATAGGCTAACTAAAATAGTTCCCAGATAAAGCCATACTAGGAGTTGCCTAGAAAGATTGAAAACCGCAGCCTGGCCCAAAATAATTGATAGCGTTGCAATATTAAACTTGGCATCACCCTCAGTATCAGGTATGTCTTTAAATATGGCGATCACGTATGTGAATATCAGCACAAATATAGTCAGCAACCAAATCTCATTTGGAATTTTCGAGCTTTGATTTAAGAGCTGATTAAAGTGTAAAAATAAGCCCAAATTAATAACTACACCGCGCACGACGAATATACAAAGCGATGCCCAAAAAGGGAACTGTTTTAAGCGAATGGGCGGTAATGAATACGCCGTCCCAATCAGCAAGCTTGTTACTACTGTTAAAGCTAAAAACAGACCTTGCCAACAGGCGATCGCCACCGCCGCGATTCCCGCCGCCGTCACAATAATTTTTGCTTCTTGGGTTGAAAACGCACCGGAAGCAAGCGGTAAATGCGGTTTATTGATCTTGTCAATGGCAATGTCTTCTAGCTGATTTAACCCCACGATGTAAACATTGCCGCATAGACAAGCGACTATTGCCCAAACTAACCCTGTGAGGTGTGAGTATAGATCCTGATAGGTCTGACTCCAGGCGATCGCAAAGAGAGCGATCGCACTCAAGCTCGTCCCAATTACCGTATGCGGACGGCTGAATTGCCAAAGAGCAGCTAATTTTGACGCGATCGGGAATTGCACGAATTACATGTTAAGCGATACCAGTGTAGAAATCAGCTTGACACATTTTAGTCATTCTCACGCAACCAGGTTTCGAGATCGTTGATGCTAGCAAAATCGAGTAATGACTCCGTGAGGTTCTCCAATTGAGGTGTGGGGAGTGTCTCAACTTGAGACTTGACCTCAGTTGTTATCTGCCCGAACTTCCGCGATAGCTGTCGCAGAATAGCTTTTTGAAGCGCTTGTTGCATGCCCTCTTGCCTGCCCTCTTGCCTGCCCTCTTGCCTGGCATCTTGGTAAACGCGGGTCTGTTTTAAGTCATCTAATGTAAACATTGCTTCAATCTCCTTACGACTTAATTGTGGAAATTTGTAAACTAATACCGTTTCTATAAATTTTACAACCTCTTCGCGCAGGAGCGGATTAGCCTCTTGCTGTACCTGCACTTCCAACTGTTTGGCCAGCTTAGGTGCTTTTGTTTCTGAAGATAGGATCAACTGCACGATCGCTATTCCTAGAGAGGTCGTGTCTCGCTCAAGCCAATCTTCTAGATAGATTCGCAAAATGCGTTTACTGGCAAAGAACTCTCGATAATGATGCAATTCGCCAGGGTCACAGCTACGCTGCGCAAAAATTGCCACTGCCTGCCAGTCTTGTTCTGGCTGATATTGGTTAAGGTACATGGAGATTTCTGCAATCAAGGCCCAGTAGAAATCCCTTTTGCTCTGAAATTGCACTTCTGCGAAGATAATCGGCTTTTCTGTTGCTGCTGCCAAGAATATGCCATCAAACCGAAAGGCTTTCTCTTTGACTTCGACCGATACAAACTCATAGTCGTCTGCCGCAGTATCTGGCTGACCGATTAGCTCAAACAGCAGGGAGTGAAAAGTCTGAAAGAGTTCATAGAAAAGCGTATCTGTTCTCATAATAAATCTGCATTGGATTTAACACTTTCCGTAATGGGGGATTTGAGATGCCCAATGCCAAGATATAGCTCAGCAATTTTCGGATCGTTGAGCAGATCTTTACCTTTACCTTCAAAGCGATCGCGTCCTGAGTCAAGGACATAGCCTCGATCTGCGATCGCTAAAGCCTTACGCGCATTTTGCTCTACCAGCACGATTGCCGTACCCGATAGAGCGATCCGTTGAATCAGATCGAAAATATCTTGCACCAAAATCGGCGATAAAGCGGCGGAGGGTTCATCCAGGATCAG
>JANMRU010000399.1:0-12508 GCA_031388585.1 Pseudanabaena sp. SOY_30_concoct_251
ACTCAAATACTAACATCAGATTGTCAAGGTTTATGCTGGCTATTATAGCTTAAACTTTGGAGAGGCGCAAGCGCGTATGTTAAATTAAAGCCGTCCTCCGCTACGCTAAAGGACGGGGTTTTAGACCCAAATTTCTGATAACTTTTTCGCACAACCCATGTAGATCGAAAGATAAAGCCAAATAGTAAAAAACTAGAGAAAATTTTTGTGCTTGTAGCTATTTAAGCTAGATCGCTTTAATAGCGGATGCGTGGATCGATCCAGGCATTGAGAATATCGACAATTATGCTGCTAATTACAACAATAATGGCAAAAAATACAACAATACCCTGTACTACGGGGTAGTCTCTGGCAGTTAAAGCTTCAAACAACCGATTTGCTAGTCCTGGCCAGGAAAAAGTAACTTCAGTCAATACGGCTCCACCTAGCATGGCTGCAAAGGTTAATCCCAGAATCGTAATTACTGGAATCAAAGCATTTTTGAGGGCGTGGTTTATCAAGATACTGCCTGTCTTAATCCCCCTTGCCTTAGCTGCTTCCACATAATCCGAATCTAATGTTTGCTTGAGGTTGACTCGCACAATGCGTTCAAAGATACCGCTAATTACAATACCAAGGCTGATGGCTGGCAAAGCTAGATACTGGATGCTCACCAAAAACTGCTGGCTGTTACCAGCTAACAAGGCATCTATGGTAAATATTCCTGTTACCGCATTAGGAGGTGTGAGGGTCACGGGGAAGCGCGTACCGATGGGAAACCAGCCTAGCTGAACCGCTAAAGTTAGTTGTAACAGCATCCCGACCCAAAATAGTGGCAAGGAATAAGTAATAATGCCAAATAACTGCCCAAATACATCCCACTTTGTATTTGGCCGAGTGGCGGCAAGAATTCCGATACCGATTCCTACCAACAGGGCGATCGCCATCGCATATACTGCCAGTTCAGCTGTGGCAGGGAAAAAGTTTTGAATGATTTCCCAGACAGGTTGTCCTTTCGTACTGAGTGATTTACCTAAGTCAAAGTGGAGCAGCTTCTTTATGTAGGAAAAATACTGCCGCCACAATGGCCCCGACAGACCGATCTGCACTCTTAAAGCTTCTTTTACAGCTAAAGGGGCTCGCGGCCCTAAAATAGCGTCTATAGGATCTCCAGGTGTGGCTCGCATCAAGAGGAATACGACAGAGGCAATCAGCCACAGCATCAAGGGTGCCATTAACAACCTTGACAATACATAGTAAAAAAGTGCCTTTAAGCGACTGGACATGCTTTATCACAACTAATTAATAAGGGGGTTGGGGGCTCGATGTGTGTACACAGTAGAGCCGAATTATGGGTAAAAAGCTAACTGTGGTAAGCCGATTGTCTCTTCCCAACCCATCATGATATTGAGGCATTGCAAAGCTTGGGCTGCTTGACCTTTCATCAGATTGTCGATCGCCGAGACTACAATCACCCTACCGGTGCGGGCATCAACTTCCAGACCGATGTAGCAGAGGTTAGTACCACAGGCCCACTTTGTTTGAGGATAAACCCCATTCGGCAGTACCTTTACCCATTTGGAAGCACGATAAAAAGACTTATATATAGTCCTCAAATCGTCCTTAGTTAATCCAGGATCGCGCATACGGGCATAAACCGTTGATAAAATGCCGCGCACCATCGGAATTAAGTGCGGCGTGAATTGCACTAATACTTCCTGTCCGGCAATTTCAGAACAAATCTGCTCAATTTCTGGAGTATGACGATGATTGGCGATCGCATACGCACCCAATGAGTTATCAGCTTCTGCCAAGAGTAAATTGGTCTTGGGTTGCCTGCCACCCCCTGAAGTACCTGACTTGGCATCAATGATAATGCTATCGAGGTCGATTAACCCCTGCTTTAACAAGGGCAACAATGCCAATAAGCTAGCTGTGGGATAGCAGCCCGGACAACCCACTAGATCCGCCTCAGCGATCGCGTTATGATGCAGCTCTGGCAAACCATACACGGCGGTACTTGCTAGATCGCGATCGCTCCGTAGCTCTCCCTTATACCAGGTTTCATAGGTCTGCAAATCTCTAAACCGATAGTCGGCAGAAAGATCCAAAACTTTGCAACCTTTTGCCAGCAGCCTGGGTGCAAGTTTCGCGGCTAAACCATTCGGCAATGAAAGAAATACAACTTTGACCCTAAGCGCAATTTCTTCAGGCTCGCAATCTTCAATCGGTAAATTAATGCAATGCGCCAGATGTGGATAGAGATCTCCGAAGGTTTGACCCGCGCTACCACTACCACCCAGATAGGCTATTTCTACCAAAGGATGCTCTAAAAGCAGTCTGACAAGCTGGACACCACCGTATCCGGATGCACCAATAATCCCTACTGGCAAACGCTCCATATCACCCATAATCCTCTTCTGCCCCAGCGTTAAATTCAGTATCTAAGTAAGATACACCCTTGATGTAATTCCGATTGAATGAATTACAACATACCGATCGCACCGATCGCAAACTTAGGTAATTCTGGCAGGTGATAACAATGCTATTGCTTATTTAACATCTCCATCGCCATCGATAGACTCAGCTTCATGCGGTTAAATGCATCTGCTAGCACGCCAATTTCATCATGGGACGTTTGCTCAAACTCGGAATCTAGTTTGCCAACACTCACATCATGGGCAACCATCGACATGCGATTGAGTGGATTGATTACTGCTTGACGCAGCATAAGATTAATTAACAGGATAGTCACGGCAAAAATCGCACCTACTGCTCCCATTACCAGCAATAATGACTGTCTGGTGTTATTAACAACTTCACTAGCTGGAACCGAAATAATTTGCGCTCCAACAATCTCGTTTAGCTTCCAGCCAAACCCATTTTCTCTACCATAGGTGGTTAAAAGGCTCTTGGGAGCAATTGCCGGAGTATCATGGCATTCCAAGCAAGTTGGATCTTTAATCTCGATCGGACGCGCTATATAGTACAAATTACCGCCAGGGAAAGCACGAAAGCCCGAAATTTCTTTATCCTTAAGATTTGGATCGTTGCGAAAGCGCTGTACGATCTCCGTCTCAAAGTCGTCAGCTTTATCGCGCAGGTTTGTGGGGTTTAATGTGGCTTCCTTGTAAAAGAAATCGCTATAATCCTTGTTGCTGCGGAGATTTTCAAATACCTCGCGGGCTGAATGAGCCGCTATAGTCTGACGCACGAACTCTGGCTCTGTTTTTAGCTTATCTTTAAGTAGAGGAAATATTTGTGTTTGGGTGTAGTTGCGCACCGAGTTGATCGTCTGGATCAGAATGAGTGCTTTTGTCGTGACTTGATTCTCGGCACTCCGGTTTAAAATCACCGCCAAAGTTGCACCGCTAATCAGGATACCGATCAAAAACACCGTAACTAGCAGTAAGTTGAATTTCGATCCGAGCTTGAGGTTGTGTAGCATTTCTATCTATTAGCTTCAGCCTATGACCATTCACATCTCGATTATAGATTAGACAATTTGGAGAATGGGGATCAACTCATAACAAACTTTTATCTATCCCAAAAATAGAAAATTAATCATCATCTCGCCGATTGCTTATACTAATTTCAAAAGCAAACAGCTCGGATGGTAAGGGGTGAAGGGGTAGAACCCCTTCGTGGGGGCGCAGCTCCCACACCCCCATCTATAACCTCGGCTATTTAAATTGGTATTAAAAAGTAAATGCGCAGTACTATTGCTTGTTTAACATATCCATGGCCATGGATAGACTCAGCTTCATGCGATTGAATGCCGAAGCTAGTACGCCAATTTCATCATGGGACGTTTGCTGAAACTCTGAATCTAGTTTGCCAACACTCACATCATGGGCAACCATCGCCATGCGATTGAGTGGATTGATAACTGCCTGACGCAGCATGAGATTAATTAACAGGATGGTCACAGCAAAAATCGCACCTACTGCTCCCAATACCAGCAATAGTGATTGTCTAGTATTATTAATAACTTCGCTAGCAGGCACCGAAATAATTTGTGCCCCAACAATCTCGTTGAGCTTCCAGCCAAACCCATTTTCTCTACCGTAGGTGGTTAAAAGGCTCTTGGGAGCGATTTCTGGAGTATCATGGCATTGCAAGCAGGTCGGATTTTTAATCTCGATCGGACGAGCAATATAGTATAAATTGCCGCCTGGAAAAGCACGAAAGCCGGTAATTTCTTTATCCTTAAGAGCTGGATCGTTGCGGAAGCGCTGTACGATCTCTGTTTCAAAGTCATCAGCTTTATCGCGCAAGTTAGTGGGGTTTAGTGTGGCTTCCTTGTAAAAGAAATCGCTATAGTCCTTGTTGCTACGCAGATGCTCAAATACCTCGCGGGCTGAATAACCAGGTACTGTCTCACGCAGGAACTCCGGCTCTGTTTTTAGCCGCTCTTTAAGTAGAGGATTTACTTTTGTGCTGGTGTAGTTGCGCACCGAGTTCATCGTCTGGATCAAAATGAGTGCCTTTGTCGTGACTTGATTCTCAGCACTACGATTTAAAATCACCGATAAAGCTGCACCGCTAATCAGGATACCGATCAAAAATACCGTAATCAGCAGTAAGTTGAATTTCGATCCGAGCTTGAGGTTGTGTAGCATTTCTATCTATCGGCTTCTGCCTATGACCATTCTCATCTGCATTGTGATTATAGATTAGATAAGTCAGGGAGTTGGAATTAACTCATAAAATTTTATCTATTCTGACAAGCTTCAGAGAAAGTAAATAATCATCTCGCAAATTCTTCAAAAAATAGCTGCTCTGATAAGCTATTACCAACCATTTTAAAGTGGACTTTTGATCAATATGCGATCGCGTCGTTTGTTGCTAACCCAGCTGCTGTGGTTGATTGCAGCATGTACTCCAGAAAAGACTAAAACTCCTGACAAGCTCACTATTGGCGTAGTTAGCTATGGTGAAGGATCGAAATCCGTCGATCGCTATTCACGGTTTAGAGACCACCTGGCAAGTCAACTTGGTGCGATTATCGAGTTAGAGCCTGCCCTGAATGAACTGCAAGCAGTGGAACGCATTCGCAGTCGTGCTTGGTCTTTAGTATTTGCCCCACCTGGCTTAGCAGCGATCGCCATTTCAAAGGATCAGTACATCCCCATCTTTAGTATGCAGGGGCTAGAGAATCAGCGCTCATCAATTATCGTGTTGGCAGACAGTCCCATCAAAAGCCTGACAGATCTTTCAAATAAGTCGATCGCCATAGGACAAATTGGCTCAGCTACGGGCTATTACCTACCGATCTACGCCTTATATGGACTTAACTTGGCAGCGATCGAGTTTAGCCCTACGCCCAAAAATATATTAGAGATGGTCGAGCAGGGGCAGGTCGCAGCTGGAGCCATATCTAAAGAAGAGTTTGAGCGCTATCGTTCGGGATTTAGCGAAGGGAAATTTCGCATTCTGCACACTAGCGAATTAGGAATCCCCCGTGGAGCAGTTTTAGTTTCTCCTACGATCGATCGCAACCTCCAGCAACAGATTACTGCGGCGATGAAGTCAGCTCCCCCTAATCTAATCCAAGAGGCAAACTATATTGCCAACGCTCCCGTACCAAATTATGAGTTTATGATCAAAGTCGTGGAGCGAGTCAGACCGATTGCTACCCGCGTACGGCAAAAACCAGCTCCTCTCTACGAAGAAACACGAGGTTAGCTGAGCCCCAAAATTTTCATAGACTTTTCAAGCACCTCATCGGGATCGAAAGGCTTGGTCATGTATATATCCGCACCAACGTCATTGCCCTTTTGCCTATCAAATTCTTGCCCTTTCGCCGTCAGCATAATGATGTAAACATCTGACATCTTGAGTTCATTTTTGACCTTATGGCAGACATCAAAGCCGTTCATCTTAGGCATCATAACGTCGAGAAACACGAGGTTAGGCTTCTCCGTGGTTATGATTTCCAGTGCATCCTCACCGTTATCTGCCGTTAATAACTCAACCCCCTGGTCTTCGAGATCCTCTAAAGTTTGCTCTAACAGCAGTCTGATATGAGGCTCATCATCAACTATTAATAATTTTTTAGTCATAACCCAATCCAACTTTGAGATTCCCTGGCTGTTACAGTCTATTACAACTAGAATTTTTAAGTAACCTAATGCAATTACTCTGGATCAGTGCTATTGTAGTAATCGCCTCACGGCGAGCGTAGCCAAGTGGTTAAGGCAGTGGTTTGTGGTACCACCATTCGTGGGTTCAATTCCCATCGTTCGCCCTTAAATAGACACTTAAGAAGTAACAACTGCTTTAGCCAGAACTGGCGGGGATCCGCCTGCACTATGAAAAAACTTTAGACTTTGCGTATGGAAACGATGATTCGACAATTTGTCTGGCTCGATTTTCGCTTAGCGATCTTGTTTGCTGTAATCATCCCACTGCTACTTCTAGCTTGGTCATTGCGTGCCAAGGCCAAACCGCTCAAGCAATCTTTATTCATCTATTGGCGGGTAGCTAGCCTGTTTGCGATCGCTATTTACCTCGCGATCGGGGCTTGGCCGATCAGCTTTTTAGCAGGGTTTGTAGCAAGGCTACTAATTCCTCTCTCTTTATGGTATTGGCAGGACATCAACGAAGATATTGCCATGTCCAGAGGAATCCTCAAAACCTATTTCAATATCTGGCGGTGGGAAGTTTCCGCTTACTTTGCGGTCAGTGCAATGTTTATCGCATTCTACGTTCCCTCATGTGCGTTTACACCCCTTGGCGAACTTAGCAGTACTTGCAAAATCTGGCTTGAGCCGCCCTTAGCCTTTAGGGCAATGTTTCATGGCGGAACCCCTATCGAAAATCTTGGATTTTGCGGGATTGTAGGGGTGATTGTATATGTTTTATACCTGGCTAGTTTCTTAATATTTAGCTTGCCAAAACAAGGTCGCATTGCCTTTCGCAATTAAATTTACGTTAAATTTTTGATGGTATTACAACTCCATCGATCATCAGAGGTATAGTCCCCTGCAGCTAACCTTATAGCCATCGCCTAGATCGTATTGACAGATTTTAATTGGGGGTGTGGGGGCAATGCCCCCACGACGGGGTTCTACCCCTCCACCCCGTCCTAACCTAATTGGCGATAGCTATAACTGCAAAATCTCAAGATTAAATTGCAAATTAAAGGTTAAATACTGATTATGCTTGTCTCGAATGTATAGGAAGCTACAAAATGCCTGTTCTTGTATCCCTACTATGAACCAATTGTAGATTCTTAAGATCCACCCAAATCAAGATATAGCAAGGATATAGTATGGCTCAGTCCCCGCAAGAAGTCCTGAACATGATCAAAGAGCAGGACATCAAGATCGTTGATTTAAAGTTCATTGACATGCCAGGTATTTGGCAACATTGTTCTTTCTATCAAAATCAGATCGACGAAAGTTCTTTTACCGATGGCGTTCCTTTTGACGGATCTAGTATCCGCGGCTGGAAGGCAATCAACGAGTCAGACATGGCGATGGTGCCAGATCCAAGTACAGCTTGGATCGATCCATTTATGGAAGTGCCAACCCTCAGCATGATCTGTAGCATTAAGGAACCGAGGTCGGGGCAACCATACAATCGCTGTCCGAGAGTAATTGCCAAAAATGCTCTTAACTTCCTAGCTAACACAGGTCTCGGGGATACCGCATTCTTTGGCCCAGAAGCTGAATTTTTCATGTTCGACAGCGTCGAATATGGTCAAGAGATGAACACTGGCTACTATAAGGTAGATTCCAGTGAAGGAGTTTGGAATACTGGCCGATCAGAGCCGGGCGGCAATCTCGGTAACAAGATTCGTAGCAAGCAAGGTTATTTTCCCGTTTCCCCTGCAGACTCGTTCCAAGATATCCGCACTGAAATGTTGCTGACCATGGCAGAATGCGGCGTGCCAATTGAAAAGCATCACCACGAAGTTGCCACAGGTGGGCAAGCTGAATTGGGCTTCAAATTTGCTAGCCTCATCGAAGCAGCAGACTACTTGATGACATACAAATACGTAATCAAGAATGTCGCCAAGCGCTATGGCAAGACAGTCACATTTATGCCCAAACCCTTGTTCGGGGATAATGGTTCTGGTATGCACTGCCATCAGTCAATTTGGAAAGACGGGCAGCCTCTGTTTGCGGGCGATCTCTACGCTGGCCTGAGCGAAATGGCACTGCATTACATTGGTGGTTTACTGAAGCACGCTCCTGCTTTGTTGGCACTGACTAACCCCACAACCAATTCATACAAGCGTCTTGTCCCTGGCTTTGAAGCACCAGTAAACCTGGCTTACTCCCAAGGTAACCGCTCTGCCTCTATTCGGATTCCACTTTCTGGCGGTAATCCCAAGGCTAAGCGGTTAGAATTCCGTTGCCCAGATGCAACCTGTAACCCATACTTAGCATTTGCAGCTATGTTGATGGCTGGTCTTGATGGTATTAAGAATAAGATTCATCCTGGTGAACCTCTTGATGTAGATATCTATGAACTCTCACCCGAAGAGCTTTCCAAGGTGCCATCTACACCAAGATCCTTGATGGATGCTTTGGAAAATCTAGAGAAGGATCACGAATTTCTGTTAGCTGGTGATGTTTTCACCGAAGACTTCGTGAAGACTTGGATTTCTTACAAACTGAATAATGAAGCTATTCCTGTAAGCATTCGCCCTCACCCCTATGAGTTTAGCCTCTATTACGATTGCTAAAAGCGTAAAATCCCTTTAGGAGCGAGTTTAGCCTAAATCCAATGGTTATAGCCGTAGATTTATTGAAAAAACCTGCCTCCTACTATCTATAGCCAACGCCTAGATCGTTAGGACAAATTTCAATTTGGGCTTGGAGGGCAATTCTCCCCTTGGGGGTAAGCCCTCCAAGCGGCGACCGAATTGGCGACGGCTATAGCTACCATATAAATTAGCTTAACCGCCACTTGATGACGTTTTTTGTTGTGGCAATATAGGCTATTATCAAGAAGATGTCATTATTGAAAATAAAATGACTCTACAAGAAAGTACTTACTCAACAGAATCCCTAAAAGCTGAGTTGAACTCCAAGGGTTGGCGCATGACTCCGCAAAGAGAGGTTATTTTGGGTACCTTCCAAAATTTACCAGAGGGGGAGCATCTCAGCGCCGAAGATTTGTATTACCGTTTGCAAAAACAGGGTGAAAATATCAGTCTCTCGACCATTTATCGCACGGTAAAGCTAATGGCGCGCATGGGTATATTGCGCGAGTTAGAATTGACTGAAGATCATAAGCATTATGAGATCAACCAACCTCGACCTCATCACCACCATCATTTAGTTTGTGTCAAAACTAACCGTGTGATTGAGTTTAAGAACGATCAGATCATGACGATCAGCCAGAAAGTAGCTGATAAATATGGATTCAAGGTATTAGACTGTCAACTAACTATTATTGGTGTTAGCCCTGAAGGACAACGCTCTATTTTTTGAAGACCACCTAAAATCTTTCTCATGCAAGCCTTTTGGATGGGAATCTAGGGTATTTCAATCTTTTTGCCGATATCTAACCTGTTTGCTCGTTGCGATCGCCCCGATCGCGACCTATTCCCCCGATCTATCCTGGGCAGAAAGCGATCGCGCCACAAAGAGTAAAGTCTGTGCCAGTCACCTGGAGACTGAGATTAATCAAATTGCCCAAATGCCAAGCCTGCGGTCTTCTCGTCTGGGTGTATTTGTAAGTCCGCTCTCTGAGTCTTCCCAAACTTTAGTAAATTTAGATGGCGACAAGTATTTCATTCCTGCATCTAATGCCAAGTTGTTAACAACGGCGGCAGTATTGAGATTACTGGGGTTAAACTATCGCATTCGGACTACGCTTAATACTACGCAAGCGATCGCCGCGAATGGCGAAATTAGCGGCGGGCTATGGGTATTTGGTAGCGGCGATCCTAGCTTTACCTCAGATGTTCTAAAGAATTTAGTGAGGCAATTAGTGCAAAAAGGGGTGAAACGCATTAGGGGTGGTATCCATACAGTTCCAAAGTTTCACAGTTCGGGATTGGGAATGGGTTGGGAATGGCAAGACTTACAGGAAGATTACAGCGCGATCGCCCATGCCTTGACGATTAACGGTAATGTTCTAGATTGGACAATTCGACCTTCCCTGTTGGGACAGCCTGTAAATTTTAGTTGGGATAATCCAGGTTTAGTATCGGGTTGGAATGTGGAGAACCGCGCTAGAACTGGCGCAAAAGGCAGTAAATATTCGATCAAGATAGAACGTCCTTTAAATGCCCAACGGCTGATAATTAGCGGTCAAATGCCCCTGGATGCAGAGGCAGAGTTGGGAGCAACAGCAGTACCTAATCCGTCAACACATTTCCTAAAATTACTGACCACCGAACTAATTGCTCAGGGTATTCAAATTGATTCTCTTACATCCAATGTCAATACTTCATTAGTAGAGAAACAAGGATTACTACCTCCAGAATTGGCAACGATAGAGTCACCGACGGTTGCCGAACTTGTGCGGACTACGAATAAGGATAGTAATAATCTCTATGCCGAGTTACTACTACGTCAATTGGGAGCGCGATCGCCACAAAAAGATCCTCAAGCAGACGCCAGTGAAGCAGGTATCCAGGTTGCAACGACATTTATGCAGAGCCTGGGAATTCAACCAAATAGCTTTAACCTTTCCGATGCAGCGGGACTATCGCGCCGCAACTCCATCACACCTAGAACCATAGTAAAACTTCTGCTGGTGATGCACGGCGATCGCGCCTTTAGGGATTCCCTGGCGATCGCAGGAATTGATGGCACTTTAAAAAATCGTTTCAAAGATACGCCTGCACAAGCGAATCTTAGAGGCAAAACCGGTACGCTTAGTAATGTCGTTTCTCTGGCTGGCTATGTTAAACCTGATGCCTACGACGAACTAGCTTTCAGTATTATGCTCGAGCACGGAGATCTCCCCGCTAAAGACTTACGGGCAATTGTGGATGCGATCGCCCTGTTAGTAACTAGAGTGCAACGTTGCTAAGATTTAGTCACGATTTGCACTAAAATTTGAAAACAGAGTTAAAACATAGGCTTTACCACCTAGGCGGTAAATTAGGTAATGAATAAGTTAGTCATAGCATTGGTGGGATTGGGTGCGATCGCGGCGGCGATGGGTTTTACAAATCCGCAGAAAGAACAATATCTGGACTATGCATCAGCTAAGTTAGCAACAGAGGCAAAGGAAGCAGTCTGTAAGCCTCAAAATTCTTCAGATCTTAATAGCTTGATCGCTAATGCTTGCAAGTCAGGCATCGATCTGCAAAAGGATCTGGCAAAAGTGGCGATCAATAGTGGCACGCGCCAAGAGAACATGCTGCTTTTTAGCATTTACACGACTGAGTTTCCAGGCAAGAAATATCAAACCATTGGAATTTTTGGTAATTTCATTGCCTCAAACTAATGCATTTCGCTTTTCACAGCTCCAAAAACTCTCTAACTACCGTGAGAGAATTTACTGCGCAGTGCCAGTGACTTCTCTCTCAGCTAAACGGAGTACCGCTCTAGCTAGAGATTCTCAAGAGCGATCTTGAGAATCTCTAGCTTCAAAGCCACTTATTCTAGACGAACCTCGTGATTCGTTCCCCGACAGATCGACTCCACTCGCGGTTTCAGAGCACCCGTTTGCACCCGTTGCGCTGTTCACCAATGCAAGCATTAGTACGATCGTAGCGGAGTTTACTAGATGCGCTTAAGAACATTTATGTCACCATTCTTCTGGGTCATGGTCATTTGATTGCCCTCAAACTTGACGGGTAAAGTAGAAATGACACCGTCGCCACTATCTATTGTGATTTTGTCATTAGCAAACTCATACTTAGCAGAGAGAAAAAGATTCCCATTGAATGTAAGCTGCATTGTTCCATTATCTAAAAACTCAAAAACCATCGCCTTATCCTTAATTCCATCCACTTTCCACTTACCAACAATCGACTTTTTGCGATCGCTACAAGCATTAATTACGATCGCTGATGTAGCAGTGAGTAAGCCTAACGCAAAAGTTTTGCGATTCATAATTTGTCAAATGTGTATTGAAAGTGTTGGGCTAAGAATCTATCGAGCGAATGGAAAAATATTGGAGTGCTTGTTGTTTTGATCTTGCTCTCCAAGGATTATACCCTTTTCTACCCTATTGTTTTGCTTTAAAAGGAATTACGAAAGTTAGCCCTAGACACTTCGCGGATTCCAACGAAATATAAGGAAGATTATTATGCAGGCATCTCTTATTAACAATGGTTCGGAAATTTTTTGTAAAAAGGCTGAAACCTTTGACTTCTCTTTCATCAACTCGATGAACAACATGGCTAGAACCCTCGCCCCAGAGGTAGTTCCCAAAAACTGTCCGAAGTATTGTTTCAGAAATACAGGTTTATAGAATAATTGCGATCGCTTTTTCTAGCAACACTTTGGGAGAGCGATCGCGAACTTGTTTTGCTGTGTCTCTAAAACTGCGATCGCCATTTAATCGACAATAGGGGAAATTTGGGGCGATCGCTTTCATTACTGAGATC
>JANMRU010000419.1:0-3216 GCA_031388585.1 Pseudanabaena sp. SOY_30_concoct_251
CTACTGCCTCAAACCCTTCCTGGTATGCTATTTCTATCGCTTCTCGATGAATTCCTGGCATCTCTTTTTGTTTTACTTATCTATCCTTACTTCCTTTTGTTGTTTTATTCTGTATCTTTTGATTCTGAGTAGTTACAAATATTCTCTGTACAATATCCATAGGGTTATTTATCTGGGTATGTGTTGATACTTTTACCCTATTCGGTAAATAGCCCTTTTGTCTATCACCTCTCAGCAATTCCAAAAAACTGTCCGAAGTATTGATTAATGCGACGCTTTATTGTTGGAATATCATGTACGTAGACATTTTGTATGTTGATGATTCACATCGCGGGAAAGGTTATGGAAGGCTTCTCCTCGATCAAGCAGAAGGCAAAGCTAAGAGCGTAGGTGGATACATGTCGCATCTGGATACTTTTGATTGGCAGGCAAAAGAATTTTATGAACATCTTTGGTTACATGGTTTTCGGCATTCTGGGAAATTGCCCATGTGGTCACAACCGTTATTACATGAAAAAGGAATTCTAGTGCAGCCTAAGCTATCAATCGCAACTCCAAACTATACTGGAACTACTAAGGTCGCAGCGAGGTCAATCCCATGGCGGTTCGACAACCCCGATATAGCAAAGAAGAATTTGCCCAGCGAGGCGATACACTTTATGAGTCAGAGATCCGATCGCAGATCGAAACAGGCAATCATGGCAAGATTGTGGCGATCGATCTCGAAACCGGGGACTTTGAAGTTGATGCGAGTGAAATAGCGGCTTGCGATCGCCTCGAAGACCGTCACCCAGACGCTCAAATCTGGATTGTCCGCATTGGTTCTCGTTATGTTCGTCGATTTGGCGGACGCACGAAGAGAACTGCATGATTACCGGAATTGTCAACGCGGACTTTGAACCGATTATTCCACTTTCAGTTTGTGCCTCCGATGGCAAAATTTACACACAAGACGCGATTGTGGACACAGGCTTTAATGGATGGCTTTCACTGCCTCCAAGCTTAATTGCCCTGTTAAGCCTCAGATGGAAAAGGCGAGGACGTGCCATTCTCGGAGATGGCTGCGAATGCATTTTCAATGTTTACGAAGCTGTTGTCGTCTGGGATGGAGTTCTTCTAACAATTCCGATTGATGAGGCTGATTCAGAACCACTTGTCGGAATGTCGCTGATGGAGGGCTATCAGCTCATAGTGCAAGTATTTGAAGGCGGTCGTGTCGAACTCAGCAAAGTAAGCACGGTCTAACAAGCCCGTTGCACTCCGACCGTATTGAGTCTCTTCGTTGAGTCCGAAAGTCTGCTAGCGGCGGGTGAACGGGAACGTTAGCTTGCTTCGGTTATAGGTTATGACAGCCCTTTGAAGGTTGTCTGTCAGGGGCAAAGATTTAGATTAGGCTGAGAGGGGTCTAGTAGTCAGCGCTCGAAAAACTGGTTTTCTTTATTTTTCAGTTACACTAAAGCAGCGATTTCAGCCCAGTAGACAATGGATAATAAGCCATTAGAGATGCAGGCAGAAAGCCTCATCCAGCACAATTTAATCAAGCATGGCTTACTCGTCACTAAACCTTCCTTCGATAAGGAGGGAACTGATCTATTGATAGTCAAAGATCTTTCTGAAAAAACCACTCCGATTATCAAGGTTCAGTGTAAGGGCAGAACTATAAAGAAAGCGTCAAATGTAACGATACCAGTAAAGTATGTAAAGGAAAACTTTGTTGTCTTTCTATATGTGCAGGAGGACGAAACTAAGGATGACTTTCTATATGCGTTTTTCCAAGATGATATCAATGCTTGGCAAGCTCAAGGAAGCGATTTTCAGCTAGTTATTCCGAAAGATTTCCAGTGTAGAGAATATTTCAAAGAACGGGAATTTACTAGAGAAGCTATATTTAATATAGAAAATAACCTCCTAAAACAAGCAGTAAGACAAAAAATAACAAAAACAGACTAATACATAATCATAGATGGAATATTCATTGAGAAAGCTGTAGTGCAGACGCAAGCAATTTACAGAGAGCTATATCCTGCAAAGACATTCCGAAAGCCGAACATTGATGATATTGTCGAGCAGTTTTTGAGATATGCTTCCATTGAGCGAAAAGAAAGAGTAAATTGTTATTTAATCTACTCAAGCGATTTTGATCTAGAGTCAACAGTAGACATAGGTGAAATAGATGAGGATGATTTCATGATGAGTCAAGGAGCAAGTTCTGTTGGTTCTCACTACAATTTGTTCAAAATGAAGACGCAAGATCTTTTGTGCTTCAAGATAGAAGAACAGCTTGAGCGAATTATGAGTGTAGAGCATGTGTTTCTAGTAGCAGATGATTTTGCTTACGTTCCTTATCTTCGAGCCTTAAAAGACAAAGGAGTAGAGATCATTGTCTTTCAGAATTCTGAGAATGCTGGCTCAAGAATGTATCACAGATTTACCTGGGCTGACGTAGTATATCCATTAGCTTTGGCGGCAGGTTTAGAGCAACATGAATTGTAGTGAGCGATCGCATTTTTGCCGTAGTTGAGTCAGTTCGGTTTGGAGTCGTTCATTCTCTTGGCGGAGTTTGTCAATTTCTTCAGGTGTCAATTTTACCGTCATGGCACATAAATTTTATTGAATTTTGGCAACGACTTTATTTGCTTTGCAGCAATTTCCAGCAAGATTATAATAACAATGTTGTGCGATACAAAACCATCCAAGTCCCTAATCCAGGGACATTTTTAGATGCGTCACCTAAAGGATTTAATCCCTGCCAGCATTAATTTTTGCTTTAAAAAAAACTGTAAATCTTCGCCAGTAAGCTTTAGCTACTTTCCATTGCATAATTAGGTGCAACAAAATGAATGCTAAAAATGTGTAGGAAAGCCAGAAATGGAGCGATCGCCCTACCTCAACCATCTCCTTATTTTGAGGAAATATATCTGGTAGAAGCAGACCAAAAAAACTGACATTGTTTGGGCGAACGGAATTGGAAAGTAGAAAACCAGCGATTGGTACTGCCCACATAAATATATACATCAGGGTATGGAGCGCAAAATTCTTTAGCCATTGCCCAGAGAACTTCGGAAGCCTACTCATGTATTTCTTCCAAAGTACTTGAATTAGCGTGGCAATGCGCCAAGTTAGAAGTGCCATTGTTAATATTGCGATCGACTTATGGAAGTCATAGAGAATATCCCGAAAGTTGTTTCTAGGTAGCTGCGACATAAAAGTGCCAAC
>JANMRU010000426.1:0-11776 GCA_031388585.1 Pseudanabaena sp. SOY_30_concoct_251
GGCGATTTTACCCGCGATACATTCAATCCCAAAAAACATTTTTTGCGGGTACTCATCAAACAAGGGCAGGTGCAACTTGATGCTGAGCCAAATGAACAATCCAGCATTCTTATCCATTATCTTCAATCTCTAGCCGTAGATTTAATGGGACCTCATGCAGCACCATTCGAGGGTGGTGGTTTTGAAATCATGACTAAAGATAATAAAGATATAGATACACAAATTAAAAACTTGCCCTTGACTGATGATGATAAGGATAAATTAAAAAATGTTTTAACGGAAAATGGTTTTATCATCACCAAGGGTAAATATTACGTGAATGGCATCCTCTGTGAAAATGATGATTACATTACATTTTTTGATCAGCCTGCACCGCCTTTCCCTATCCCTAAATCTGGCAAAAATGAGTTAGATAAAGACAAAAAATATCTAATTTATTTCGATGTTTGGGAACGTCATATCAACCATATTCAAGATGAAATTTTCTCTAGCAACAATATTCAAGATCCCAGTATCCGTGAAGTTGCACTTGGTGGAGTGGATACAGCAACGCGATCACGAATTATCTGGCAAGTGAATTTAAAACCAATAGAGATTGAACCAACAAAAATTAAAGCTGACTATAACGAATTTTTGACAGCTTTGGGTGAATCTATCAATCATCCAGGACAAGGAACAGGAAAGTTAAAAGTAAGAGCTAAAAGTTTCGATTCAAGTAACACCGATCCTTGTATTGTTAAACCAAGTTCCTCCTACCGAGGAAATGAAAATCAACTTTATCGAGTTGAAATTCATAATAAGGGGAAAGGAAAGAAAGAAGGCCAAAATAATCAAGAAACTGCTACTTTTAAATGGTCTCGGGAAAATAGTTCAGTTGTTTTCCCCATTCTCAAGCTTGCAACATCTTCTGGTACTACACCAAAAGTTACTATTACCCTTGCTCACCTAGGACAGGATAATCGTTTTACACTTGAGCCAGGTGATTGGGTTGAAATTGTTGATGATGACTACATTTTCCAAAATCTTGCTAAACCTCTACTCAAGGTTGATTCTATAGATAGGGATGAGCAAACAGTTTCATTGACTGGAACAATAGATAATGGACTTGGACAAAACCCTAAGAAGCATCCTTTTGTAAGACGTTGGGATCGAGACAAGAACACATCAGACGTTGGGATCGATAATGGAGTGAAATATGTTGAAGAGAATAAATGGCTTCTGCTCGAAGAAGGCGTCGAGATTTATTTTCCGTCTGCAGAAACTCCTACCCCATCTTTTTCATACCGGACAGGAGATTACTGGCTGATTCCGGCTCGAACTACCACTGGGGATGTAGAGTGGCCAAAATTAGATGGGAATCCTGTAGCACTCCCTCCGCACGGCGTAGTCCATCACTACGCCCCTCTTACCGTAATTTCAGTAGGCATTGACGGGGGAATCACCTCTCCTGTTGATTGCCGAAGAAAGCTGAAACAGCAATGGGAGTGAGTCTAGAACAAACCATAAGTTTTACATCCGATTCAGTGGTACCAGACGGAATTGAGTGTAAAACCCAATGTTTGGAGAATCGGGTCAGGAGAGATTATCCAGAATATTACGATCACTGTATTAAATCCCCTTTTTGCTGGGAGAGCAGCACGTCAGCAAGAGTGTGACCTCAAGTAAAACAGTACAATAAAAATTAAAGTGCCATACAAAAGAAGAGCATATCCATAATCCTTAATGATTTGGGCAAAGACTCTAGATAGCTCTCTTTTTGTCAAACTCGTTGCTCCATATTCTTTCCCAAATATTAAAATCACTGTCATTTGAACGGTTAGATCCTGCTTTTTCTTTCAGAAGCTTCTTAATCCTTATTGTTATTTCAACATGTCCCAATTGAACTCTTCTAAAGGCTATATCAACGATCATAAAGGTCGCAGTAGCGGCGATCGCAACAATTAACCATACCTGATTATAATCAGGGCATTTTTTTGTAAATGCAAAGCCTACAAGACCCGAAACCAGCGTAACTGTCCAACCTTTAATAGTGAACAAAGTCGAATCGAGGCTATTAATTCGATTAGCCTGCATTATTCATGAGGAATATGAGAAGATGCCAGTTTTGCCAAATTAAGGGAAATAGGAATAGATTTGCAAAAGCGGAAAGCAGAGAAGCAGGATAAAGTGGCTAAAAAAGGGTGAAAAAGGCTAAATCAGCTACAAATAGACACAAGAATCCTATATAGGGTAATAGAAACTCGCTTAGGCATGGGGGGAAATTATGTTTAGGTTACTCTATATATTATGGGTATTCATCCCGACTTGATATTAGCGATCGCGCGAATTAACCATTCTATCCTTGAGCACATTGGCTACGTTTGCAGATTTAGAGGTGGACTTTGCCCCCTACTAAGTGCGGACAGTTTACAAGCCCCTGCATTATTTCTACTGATGAATGGCACTGAAGTCGGCAAGGATTCGACTGTAGTTGCGAATTACACCTAGCATGTTTAGGCGGTTTTGCCTGACCTGGATATCTTCATCCATTACTAAAACCTCATCAAAGAACTTCGCGAGAATGGGTGCGATCGCCTTGATCGATTGCCATAATTTCGTAAAGTCAGGGTTCTTTGGGAAAGATGCGATCGCATTATATAAGTCTTGCTCGGCGGGCGCTAACAAGCTAGCAGGATCGACAATACCCCGAATATCCGTCACCTCAGAGGCTAAAGTTCCTTGAGTAGCAACGAGCTTTGCGGCTCGATTTACAACTTCATAAACAGCCGCCAGTGTGGCATCTTGTCGGGCTTGTTGCAGGAATAGGGCGCGATCTCGAGTCCGGCTGACATTGCGCAAAGCATCAATAGCATAGTCAGGATCGTCTACACCAAATACGGCATCAACCAGATCGTAGTCAATGCCATCACGATCCTGCAACAGCGTGCGAATACGTTGCTCGAACCACTTATAGAGGTTGAGTAGAATTTGTGAGTTTGATTGTGGCAGTTCGATCTGATCCTTATAGATCTCAGATACGGAGTTTAGCAATTGCGGGATATCCAGAGCGTGGTCACCATCCCAGGCAATTTGCACGATGCCTGTGGCTGCCCGCCTCAGTGCAAACGGATCGGAGGAGCCAGTCGGAATGATGCCCAAACCAAAGATGCCAAACAAGGTGTCTAGACGATCAGAGATCGCCACAATTTTCCCAGCTAGGGTTTGCGGCAGAGTATCGCCTGCCCCCTTGGGTAAGTAATGCTCCAGAATGGCGCTGGCGACTTCAGGGCTTTCCCCACTTGCACGGGCGTAATATTGACCCATTACACCCTGCAATTCAGTAAATTCCTTCACCATCTGCGTTACCAGGTCAGCTTTGCACAATTGAGCAGCGCGATCGATATGCTTGCTATCTGTCTTAGTAATTTTAAGATTAGGAACTGCCTTAACTACAGCTTGGGCTATGGCGCGAATGCGCTCAGTTTTTGCTGCCACAGATCCGAGTTGCTCCTGAAATGTGACCTTTTCTAACTGAGGTAGATAACTCTCTAGGGGTTGGGCGAGATCGGCTTCATAGAAGAATTTCCCATCTGCTAAACGAGCCCGAATAACGCGACCATTACCAGCCGCAATCAACTTAGATTTATCAGGGTCGCCATTAGAAATGGTAATGAAGAAGGGTAATAATTGCTCCGTACCATCAGAACTAGTAGATGAGTGCATGGGGAAATAGCGCTGATGGCTGACCATTTCCGTTTTGATCACTTCCACTGGCAATTGCAAAAATTCCCGCTCGAATTCCCCTATTACCGCCGTTGGCCACTCCACCAAATGCGTCACTTCGGCTAGCAGATTTGAGGGGATTTCTGACTGGGCTTGCATGAGTTCCGCAACACCATTGATTTGATTGCAGATTACCTGCTGTCTTAGCTCAACATCTACCATCACATGTGCTTCATAAAGCTTTACGACGTAATCGGCGGCTGTATCAATAGCGACCGACTCGGGATGCATGACGCGGTGTCCTTGACTAATGCGATCGCTCTTAACCTTCCCTAAGGTAAAGGGCAAAATATCGCGATCGAGTAGGGCAACTAGCCAACGAATAGGACGAGGAAATTTTAGATCGCCCGTACCCCAGCGCATCAACCTTTTACCTTCCAAG
Source organism: Pseudanabaena sp. SOY_30_concoct_251 (assembly GCA_031388585.1). Classification (GTDB taxonomy): domain Bacteria; phylum Cyanobacteriota; class Cyanobacteriia; order Pseudanabaenales; family Pseudanabaenaceae; genus PCC-6802. The sequence continues at coordinate 4,145 of JANMRU010000426.1, forward strand.
CCTGTAATCCATTCAGGTGCGATTTCCGCCAAAATTTCGGCCGTGGGCTGACCTGCAATTTGCTGTTTAGCAAACACAAATGCTCCCTTATCTGTTTCCTGCACGATCAGTTCACTAACGTCTACACCCTTAGATCTAGCGAAGCCGATCGCAGCTTTGGTTGGATCTCCCTTAATATCACCATTCACAAAGGCGGCGGCAACAGATGGCCCCTTGCTCTCAACAAGACGATCTGGCTGTTTGGAAGGTAAACCTTCGATCAAAACAGCGAGGCGACGAGGCGTACCAAAAACTTTAACCTGGCTGGGTATGAGGTGGCGATCGCTTAAGCTGAGGGGAATGCGGGACTGCCACTGAGCGATCGCACTGGCAACAAAACTAGCAGGTAACTCTTCCGTGCCCACTTCCAACAAAAACGTTAATAAATTATTAGAATTATTAGTATCTGCAGCCATTATTTTTTGAACTATGCGTAGGTATCGCGCAAAAACTTCATGTTTCAGACAACTATTCTATTCGATGGTGACGCTGAATTGCCGCAAACTAATCGTACTCAAACATCACCACATCATCTGGGGTTGATATTTTCCCACCCGTAGATTGGTACAACTGCATAGCCGCAAAGTTACTTTCATTTGTAAATACGAAAGCTTCAGCATATCCTGCTTCTCTGCCAATTTCTCTGATTGCTGCGATTAATGCTGTGCCAATTCCCCGACGTCGATAGTCTTCTGCGACATCGATTGAATACAAAAAAAGCATTGGCAAACCTATATCCCAACGCTCCAGAATATAACCAATTAGTTGACCGACTATTACACCATCTAACTCTGCTGACAGCAGAATGTTATGAGAATTACTCAGAAATTTTGTAATAGTTTTTTGGCTAGGCAAAGTGTCCCAAAACAATTCAACACTTGCCTGAGCTTTTCTCAATTCATCAGTATTGAGGCGCGCGATCAAAAGTTCTGCCATAGTTCAGAGAAAAAATGTAGATGCAGAAATTCTGTGACTACCCTGAACCAATCGGGGCAGCCAAAGGAGGATTACCACTATAAATATCGTTATTTTTTGTGGGAATTACCTAGGTATCTAAATTCTTATTCGGTGGTTTGCGTTGGGATTTCCAAGCTTCCAGAAGATTACCAAAATTTTGCCGAAACTCTGGCCAGCCAAACCAACCACCCAATCTACCTTCTTCCCAAGAAGCAGACAGTGCGCCATAGGTCAACCCCAGGACACCTAACCCCAAACAAGCCATGCTAACCAAAACTACTGCGGTGTTTGGCAACTCAAACCAGTGGTTTGTGACAACTATATAGCTAGCAATAAATGTTGCGAAACCCAGTGAAGTAGGAACGCCACAGAATAGCGCCATCCGACGCACAATGCGGTTATTCACTTCCTGGGGAATTTGCAAATTCGATGAAGAAGGTTGAGGAGCAGATTGATTTTTCTGCTTCTCGACTTTCTTTTTTTTACCCTTTCCGGTCGGCTCGAAGGGAATACGCTCTGACACTACTAACCTCGTATTCCTAAGCGTTGGATCAGATTTTTGTAGTGATCGGCACTATCTTGACGTATGTATGCCAATAGGCGCTTGCGCTGTCCGATCATCTTCAGCAAACTGCGCCGAGACGAGAAGTCCTTAGAATGAATTTTGAGGTGAGCGCTAAGCTGATTGATGCGCTCCGTTAACATCGCCACCTGAACATCGGAAGAGCCTGTGTCAGTGGGGTGAATTTGATAGGCAGCAAACAGTTCTTGTTTGCGCTCTTGCAACAGTGCCATAGTGCAGAATTATACTTTTGTTTTTAGTGCTGAATATTAGTCAGGCATACTAGCCTAGCATACTTATTTGAGCTTTTTATAGCTTTTACCGCTGATAATATGTGCAGTTTAGTGGGCGGAACCATTACCGTGATACTTATCTGTATCGTAGAAACCGTTGCGAGTCCCAAAAAATAGACAGCTAACGGTAAAGACTACTGTTAGACCAACTAAGATTAGCTTGAAGTCCAAAATAGATTCCATAAATATATTTGCAGTTAAGTCTTTTGCTCTCAACATACTAGCCCAAAGGCGATCGCCAACCACGATACTTAATACTAGCTTCACTAATCCAAGTAGATAAGATTTTAAGTGCCGAATGTGCGATCGCCAGCATCACCTAACCCAGGCACGATCCACCCCTTTTCATTTAATGCTTCATCTATACCTGCGGCATAGATTTGGACCGCAGGAAACATTTGGTTGATTTTTTGTAGGGCTGGAGGGGCGCAAATGACGTTCACAATCCGTATAAAGCTAGGATCGGCTCCCCGTTCTACTAGCATTTCTAGAGTTGAGATAATGGTGCCACCAGTGGCTAGCATCGGCTCGACAATCAGAATGCGAGTGCCTGGTGCAAACCTAGCAGGCAGCTTATTTACATAACAACTGGCTTCTAAGGTCTCTTCGTCACGCGCAAAGCCCAAATGGTAAATGGTAGCAGTAGGCAGAAGTGACTGACAGCCATCAAGTAAAGATAATCCTGCTCTTAAGATCGGCACGATCGCCAGGGGGACATTAGCGTCAATAATTTTGCCAGTTGTAGGCCCTAAAGGCGTTTCGATCCCAACTTCCTGAACTGGGAGCCATTCTCTAATTGCCTCATAGGCGAGCCAGTGGCCTATTTCATGCATCGCACTCCGAAATAATGCTACTGGTGTATTTTTGTCCCTCGCCACAGTTAACCAATGCGCCACTAGTGGATGCGGCGGAACATAGATACGCAATTGCATTGCCATAGTGTTTTTAGCTTAATTTTTGTCAATGATATAGCGAATGGGTATTGGGTACCTTGGGGAGCTAACAGATGCAGGCAATCGGCTAACTATCTTGCCCAGCATGGTAAGAGCTGCGTACTAGAGGGCCGGAGCGGACATGGGTAAAACCAATCTGACGCGCGATCGCCCCCAACTGCTCGAATTCCAATGGCTCCCAGTATTTTTGGACGGGTAAATGTTCTAAAGAAGGGCGCAGATATTGCCCAATCGTTAACGACGTACAACCAATATTGTGAAGATCTTGCATAGTTTCGACGATCTCAGTAACCGTTTCCCCATGCCCCACCATCAGACCAGATTTAGTGACAATTTGCGGGTTTAACTCTTTCACAACTTGCAAAACGCTTAGCGATCGATCGTATTTTGCCCCCCGCCGTACAACTCCCTGCAAGCGGCGTACCGTTTCAATATTGTGGTTATAGCAAACAGGCTTAGCAGATACTACGGTGGTAATGCAAGCGCGATCGCCCCTGAAGTCGGGAGTGAGCACCTCGATCTTAATCTGGGGGCTAAGGTGGCGAATTGCTGCGATCGTCTCAACAAAATGACCTGCACCTTGGTCGCTTAGATCGTCTCTGGCTACTGATGTCAGCACTACATAATCTAGTCCCAGCAAATTAATTGCATCCGCTACCTTGGAAGGTTCATCGGGATCTAGAATCATAGGTTGATGTCCCTTATCCACCTGACAAAAAGCACAACTGCGGGTACAGATTGGTCCCATCAGCAGAAATGTAGCGGTTTTCTGAGCGTAACACTCAGCTCGATTGGGGCATCGCCCTTCTTCGCAGATGGTATGAATGCCCCTGCTCTTAATTATCTGCTGTACAGTGGAAATCTCACTGGCTTTACCAATCTTAGGTTGCAGCCATTTAGGTAATCGCACAAGGTCCACTGCTGGCTGAATTTCAACTATATCCTTCACATTTTTCAACAATATACATCGTTAACTGATGACAGATTTTTAGTTTTTGCGCTAGAGTTGATGGCAAAGATTTTGGGTAAGCTCTATCTCGCATAGGAAATTAACTTCGAACTTTGCTAGATTATCTAGTCTATTGATAACATATAGTCCTAACTCATTTAGATCGTAAGTATCACAATTTGAGTATTAGGGTTAAGAGCACTTTGGGGGGTGGCCTGAGGCTCTGTAGATTAATCGTGAATAAATTATTCAACTAACAAGAGGGTTTTAGTAGTGGCACCTCACAAGATACTGGTGATTGACGATAGCCGAGTAATTCGCAACATGGTCCGAGACATGTTGCCACCAGATACCTTTGAAGTTATTGAAGCGCCAGATGGCATCAAGGGATTAGAGATGGTTCAGAAAGAGCGCCCCTGGATGATCATGTTGGATTTTTTATTGCCTCGCATGAGCGGCTTTGAGGTTTATGAAAATATTCAGCAGAGTCATGAATTGTGCCGAATTCCTCTGTTACTTATGTCTGGACGTAAGGAGGAAGTTACAAGCAAAATTTCTGAGCCCTTCGAGGACAAATATTTAGTATTTATTGAAAAGCCGTTTGAGCAAAAGGAACTGATCGCGGCGATCAAAAGGGCGATGATTCTAGCTCAGAAGCGGCCTCATGTCCCTGCACCAATTTCTTCTGAGGTAACTCCTATAACCGCAGAAGTCAGTACAGTTGATGCGGCTCTAGTTGAGCGAATTACTGGCCTAGAGGGTCAGCTCAAAGATATGGGGGAAATGGAGAAAAAAATCCAGGTATTAGAACAACAAGTGCTAACACTGCAAAAGCAAATCCAGCAGATTGTTGCTTTTGTGAAACAGAAGATCAAGTAATCTCACATTTCCAAGAAAGCAAACGTCGGTAGGACTTTAGGTAAATCCTCCATGATTCTTTTAGGGTTAGCAAAGTTGTACTAACCCTAAATTTTTTATACACTATGCCCAATCATCCCGACCATCATTGTGGGTATTAAATACTCTAGTTATAGAGTGAATTTCTCTAGTTTTTGCGTAAAGTTCTTCTTCGGTAAGATGCCATTTTGTCAGCACCTTGAGTAGGTCAGACTGAATATCCCTAGCACCAGGAAACCCTTTGTAGCGAATACATAAGCGCGCCAAATCCGCTAGATTGCGATCGCTTGGTTCATTTTGTAGCAATGTATTCACAATTTGGCGATCGCTAAAATACTGAGGATGCTCTTGATCCTTAAGTTCGGCCATATTGTCAGTAGATTTCAGTAGATTATCGAGAGAACCCTAACGTTTTAAGATCACCATCTGATTCCCAACCAGAGGGCTACGGGCGATCAAATGTTGTGAGACATCAGCAATCATCAGTTTTTTGAAGTTGAGTTGGTGAGATCGTCCTAGAAGTTCAGTCATCAAACGATCCTGTTGACTTGGATCTAGTTGATACCAAGCATCCGTTAACTGGACGATCAGGCGACCAAGTTTAAAGTTGGTTTGAACGGACTGAATTAATGCCTCTCCATATTTTTTTGAGACATCAGCTACCTGGCTCTGAATATTGGCGATCGCAATTTGATCGGCTGATAGGGGAGATTCTCCTTTCTCAGGCGCAGTAAAGCGATCTGGAAGATTGGGGTTAGTTCTAGAGGAGTTTGCAGTGGGGAGTTGGGGTGCCCGAGCGATCGCTCGGGGTGTAGGCGACGGTTTCAGCAAGATCAGCATTACCAGGGCAACAGCCAAAGTTGTTGTCGCAACGCGCTTCTCTAAGATCGGTTTAACATTATCGGGGATCTCCATCGACGAGAGCTTTTCACTCGCAGTTCTCCAGACTGGTGCGATCGATGTGCTTGCTTTCTGCCAGAAGCTGCTTGTTTTGAGCTTCTCCCAATTCTTGACAATCGCGGGTGTGGCTTTAACCTTTTCAGAAACAGTTCCGTATGCCTTGGTTAGAGGTGGGTCAATTTTTGTGACCACTCTGGTAAAGAAAGACAAAATGACTGGTACAAGTTGTTCGCGTACAAACTTCCAGGCGATCGAGATTTCCTGGCGGACTTGGTCGGACAGAGGCATTTGTGAGCCGGTTGAAGCAGGGTTTAGTGCAGTTGGAGATTCTGGAGTGGATTGTGTGTTTGATTGGGCAGCGGCAGCTTGGGTTGCAGAGGCTAAATCGGGAGTATCGCCAGTCTCCTCTAGTTTCTGGCGGAGAGTAACTAAACCCTGGGTTAATTGCTTTAAGAGTTTTTCTGCTTGCGATCGCACAACCAGAATGATATTAGAGCTTGAACTTGGGGAGACCGATTCAGTTACAGAAGAGTCATTTTCAGACTTGACAACTAATTTACTACTCAGTTTCTCCAAAGCAGGGATCGCTTTAGCCAAAAGCTCGATTAGTCGGAGTCGCAGTGTAGGGGCGACCTTACTCCACACCTGCCTTAGTTGTTGTAATATTTTGTCCACAATCTCTGGAGCTTTTTGTGACATAACTGCCTCCGCATAGAATTCAGTTTCAGATTTTAGCAAGCTTAATGCTTTTGCTCGAAAGTTTTTGGAGCAATCGATCGCGAAAGGCTATCTAAAAGTTTTTAGGTTAGCAACAAAAACACAAATAACCCTTATTTTCTAGCCAAAATATCTCAAGAGTCGCAGTTTGACAGTTTTTTGACTACCATAGTGCAATGTAAGACAAAAGTTAAGTCTAGTGTAATTATATGAAAACTTCAGGCTCATGCAATTGGTCGAAGATCTTTCGAGTTTCTAAGTTGTTAAATACAAATTAAGCGGCGATACTTTTAGGGACTTGAACGTGGTTCCCATGACAGTGGTATTGTCCCCTACAACTTTTTCACAAATTACTAGCGATTGCTATGCACTGAATATAGCAATCCTATATGAATTAGGTGTGTGGCGGCTGCGCCCCCACTAAGGTGTGCCCCCCACACCTCTAAACAAATAAAAACTGATTGCTATAAATCCTAAAAGACGCAAGAAGAATGCGGAATAGTTGCCTCAAATGACTAATTTGCCACCAGAAGAACTTAATAACTTGGATAGTCAGATGGGCAAAAGTTCCTCAACTGTACTAAATCCTATTCCCGATGAGCTTTTACAAAAACGCGAGCAATACTTGCTGGATGTCGTTGGCAAGTTACCTGTCATTATTTGGGCTACGGATGTTCAAGGAAATATCACTGTCTCCACTGGCAGTGGCCTTAATACTTTAGGATTACAACCTGGCGAATTGGTCGGACGATCAATTTTAGATCTGCACAAAGATCACCCTATCAATAGAGAAAATATCCAACGCGGATTAGCAGGCGAACAACGGATCTGGACATCGACTTATCGCAATGTTGTCTACGAGCATCGCTTTATGCCTGACAGAGATCGAAATGGTAAAACGATCGGCTTAACTGGCATCTCCCTTGATATTACAGAGCGCGTTCAGGTCGAAAAGGCTTTGCGACATCAAGCCAGACGCGAAAGGCTAGTTGCGCTGATCGGACAGCGGATTCGTGCTTCCCTAAAGTTAGATGACATTCTTCAGACTACGGTGGCTGAGTTGCGCCAGTTTCTCCAGAGCGATCGCACGATCATTTATCGCTTCCGAGAGAAAGGACGAGGAGTTGTAGTAGCAGAGTCAGTCGATAGTGAGTACACACCCAGGCTCGGCATATCTGTAAATATAGATTGCTTGGGGGCAAATATAGAAGCATTTAGTCGAGGAGAATGCCATGTTATCCACGATGTTGAATCCGCCAACCTTGGTAATGACACTCTGCAATTGTTAAAACAAGGACAAGTTAAATCGCGTCTTGCTGTTCCCATTCTTATAGAAGATAAAGCAGAGGATAGCAAATCTCAAAC
>JANMRU010000501.1:0-8086 GCA_031388585.1 Pseudanabaena sp. SOY_30_concoct_251
ATACTCTCAAACGCGCACCCATAAATAGTTTTACCTGCCTTTAAAGAGGTTTCTTAATCTATATTTATATAGTTTACTATTCCTCCACCTACATACTTACCTATTTCAATCTGGGTAGGATTTTTCGAGACCAAGGGAAATTGGAGGCTTCTGCCAGCAGTTTTCGACGGATATTAGAGATCGATCTTACCGATGCTCAGGCTAGCTTCAATCTGGGTAGTGTATTAGAGGCGCAGGGTGAATATCAGCAGGCGGTACTCGCCTACGAGGGCGCGATCGCACTCGATCCTAAATATGCGAAAGCCTATGCTGGGGTGGGATCGGCATATATGCAAATGCGGCAACTCGATCGGGCGATCGCTGGTTATCGCGCCGCCTTAGGATTAAATTCAGCCCTGGCTGACACCTGGAATAACCTTGGCGATGCCCTGGCTCAAAAACGTGAATATGCTGAGGCGCTTAATTGTTTGCAAACAGCGCTAAAAATTAAGCCCGAATTTGCGGGGGCATACTGCAATTTAGCAAATGTGGCATTCCTGATCGGTAATCTTGATACAGCTTGGGATTATTGTCAGCAAGCTCTAGCTCTAGAACCAGAATTTCCTGAAGCTCTCAATAACTTGGGGTTGCTTTTGTTCGCGCATAACCGCGTGGAGGAGGCGATCGCCTCCTATGAAAGAGCATTAGCAGTTAAGTCCAATCATATCAATGCTCTTTGGAATAGAGCCCTGGCTCTATTAAAGCTGGGTAATTTTGCAGAGGGATGGGTGGAGTATGAGTGGCGGTGGAAGATCGACTTTATGACACCACCAAGCTTTGCTCAACCAACCTGGGATGGTTCGGCACTGGAAGGGAAAACGATTTTACTCGTCGCCGAACAGGGCTTGGGTGACATGCTCCAATTTATCCGCTATGTACCCTTAGTAGCTCAATATGGCGGTCGGACGATCGTGCAATGTCCTTTTTCGCTGACCAGATTATTTGCGACATGCAGTCAGATTTCGCATGTAGTAGATTCCGAAGCAAAATTACCTGAGTTTGATGTTTACGCCCATTTTATGAGCCTTCCCAGAATCTTGGGCACCACTTTAGAAACCATCCCCGCAGCCATCCCTTACCTAAATCCAACTGAGAAATATCTTCTATTACCCGCTATCACACCTTCAACCCAACTCAAAGTGGGGATTGCCTGGGCAAGCGGATATAAAGATGAAACAGTAATTTTGTTAAAGGATTACAAAAAACGTTCGTGTCCCCTGTCCTGCTTTATCGATTTATTGAAAATCCCTGAGGTTAGCGTCTACAGCCTACAGGTGGGGAAAGACGTTGCCGATTTATATGACTATCTGGGCAATACTCCTGGCTCATTAATTGCCGATCTGAGCGATCGCATTCATGATTTTGCCGATACTGCGGCGATCGTAACTCAACTAGATCTAGTGATTTCAGTTGATACATCCATAATTCACCTAGCAGGTGCGCTAGGAAAAAAAACCTGGGTACTACTACCTTTTACTGCTGACTGGAGATGGTTGTTAGGTCGCAACGATAGTCCCTGGTATCCGCATACAATGCGCTTATTCCGTCAGCCGCAACTAGGGGATTGGGAAAGCGTATTTTGTGAGGTCGCGATCGCTTTACAGGAACTTTTGCGCGATCGGCATCAATAAAAGCAACTCTAGGGAGTTTGATTTGTGTTTTCGGATGAAGGCTCTGGCGCAGCTGGGGCTCGCTCAGGCTGCGCTGGCTGCGGTGGCGGTTCTGGAGCTACCTCTGGTTGCACAGGCTGCGGAGGTGGCTCCACTGCTTGCGATGGTGGGGCAACTCGTGCAGGCTTAGGCAAGGCAAGAGGATCTGGGCGCAGTGGATCGGGATTAGAGGGTCTGGTGGTGGTTTGGGAAGGTGCCACTCTAGGTGCCTCCCGAGCAGGCGCTTGATAATTATCGTAGGCTGGGGTCGGCTCTTGATATGGGCGAGCTGGTTGGGGCGAATTATTTTTGACTGGAGTTGCCGCTTTCGATCGATTCGACGCTTTATCAGCTTGGTTAGAGTTGTCCGAAATTTTTAGTTGGGATTCGATCGCCGCTAAACTCTCCAGGCGACTATTAAAGCCATAGATGAGGTTGCTTTTAGCTAATTTCTTTTCTACTGCTGCGGTATCTAGAGTTAGCGGTGTTGCAGCAGTCCCATTTGCTTTAATTGTGAGTTCCTGACCAGGTTTGAGCTTAATTGGTTCAGACCCGCTATTCAAGAGCACTTCGACATTGCCCTGTAAAGCCAAAATATGCTTATCCTTAGAGGCATCCTTGGGGATGTCTATGTATACGGTGGTATTTTTGACCGATATTTTACCAAAGGGTGTCTTAATCTGCGTTGATGTAGTTTGGCTAGGCGCAGACCAAGCTAATAACTGTCCCTTATCGAGCGTAACTAAATCTTTATCACTGATAACTAGAGATGACTCGCCTTCAACACGGACTACAGCTCCGCTCAGCAGGTGGATTTGAGCGCGTGATGACTCTTCGGTACGAATACCCTCTCCAGGTTTAACAAGCATTCCGACTGAGGCCGAGTTGTCATTGCTGGAGTTGAGGAAGCGAATCCAGACTGGACGGCTTTTGACTTCAGTAATCTTCGCAATTGATTCTGTAGGGTTAACTTCAGCACTAAATGGTTTAGCTGGGCTACCAAAATTACAAGCGGGCAATACTGCTAAAGTTGAGCTTAGGCAAAACAATGGCAGTAGTCGCCATAGTTGCTGCGGCGGGACGCATCCTGCAAGGAATCGCGTTTTCCATAACTGAGTTTTGTAGATCACGTTTTTTTCGATATACTAGAAATTCTGGTTAAGGCTGCCAACCCAATTAATGCTACCTATACAGTTTTAATTTAGCCTTCATTGACCTAAAACTGCAAGGATAAGGAAATTACAGATCATGGCAAAGAGTAATGTTCAGGTTATGTTGACTAAGGAAGTCATAAAACTAGGAAAAATAGGTGACCTAGTTGGAGTTGCGCCTGGTTACGCCCAAAATTATCTACTTCCTCGAGGTTTCGCTATACGTGCCACATCTGGGGTGATTAAAGAAGTCGAGCGGCGCAAGGAAGTCGAGCGTCAACGCTTAATTGCGATTCGCCAGGAAGCGGAAAGCAAGAAAGTTGCTTTAGCGACAATTGGTGGATTTATCATCAAAAAAGCTGTGGGCGAAGGTAATAGCATCTTTGGCACGGTTACCGATCGCGAAGTGGCTCAGCTAATTACTGACAAAGCTATGCTGGAAATCGATCGTCGTGACATCACCGTACCCGACATCAAAAATACAGGTACTTTCGATGTTGAAGTTAAGCTACATGCCGAAGTCATTGCCATCATTAAGTTGCAAGTGGTACCTGAATAAAGCACTTATAGCAATCGGTTCTTATTTGTATAGGGGCGGGGGATCCACTCCCTCACCCCTAACTTACAATTCATAGAGGCTTGCTTTCTGCTGGTGGCATATAGCCTTTAAACTTGACTTTTATGAGCAATGAGTTCGAAGCGATAGGCGATCGCCTGCCACCGCAGAATATTGATGCGGAGGAAGCAATTCTGGGGGGCATTTTGCTCGATCCGGAGGCGATCGCTCGCGTGATCGATTTGTTGCAGCCAGAAATGTTCTATGTGGCAGCGCATCAGGAGATTTTTCGTGCCTGTCTGCAACTACATGGTCAGTCGAATCCGACGGACATGATGAGCGTTACTACCTGGCTAAGCGATCGCGATCTGCTGGAAAAGCTAGGTGGACAGAGCAAGATCGTGCAGCTTTGCGATCGCACCGTTAGTGCAATTAATGTCGATTATTACGCTCAGCTAGTTGCGGAAAAATACATGCGCCGTCGCCTGGCGGAAGCAGGTAGGGAGACGGTCAATGTCAGTTATGACACTAGTATTGACCTACCCCAGGCCCTAGATATGGCTGAGCAGAAAATATTTGCGGTAACTCAATCCCGCACGCAACAGGGGCTTACCTTAGCTGGAGATATCCTCACCAAAACTTTCTACGAGCTAGAAAGTAGGTTTAATTCGCTGGGTGACACGGGCACAAATCTACCTGGGCTGGCCACGGGGTTTTACGATCTCGACTCAATGACGCAAGGGTTTCAGCGCTCTGACTTGATCATTGTGGCTGGCCGGCCATCAATGGGCAAGTGCTTGAGTGCCGAAAGCGAGATTGTTTTAGCCAATGGCAGTATGGCGACAATTGCCGACCTATATCACCGGCATGAAGCCAAACTACTTACGCTCAACTCTGATTGGCAGTTTGAGTTCACCCAACCGTCTGCTTATGTGGATGATGGGATTAAACCTGTATTCCGAGTCACGACTAGATTGGGCAGATGTGTAGAGTCAACTCTGACTCATCCTTATCTCACGGTTAATGGCTGGAGATCGCTTTCTGACTTGCGATCGGGTGACAAAATCGCTGTACCTCGCAAACTAGCTGTTTTTGGTGAGTTCAGTCTGCGCGAATGCGAAGTTAAGCTGTTGGCTTACCTACTTGGAGATGGCTGTTTAACCGATACCACGCCGGAATTTACAAATACTAATCCGCGTCTACAGGATGACTTTGCAATTGCTGTAGGAGAATTTGCCAACCTCAAGATTCGTTTAGATGATAGTAACGGTACCCGCGCCCCCAGCTTCTGCGTTTCCGCTAATCCCAGGGGACAGAAAAATCATCTTACGATCTGGCTTAGAGAATTAGGACTATGGGGTAAAAACTCCCATGCCAAATTCGTGCCAGAGGTTGTATTCACGCTGGAGCGATCGCAGCTTGCCCTATTTCTCAACAGGCTATTTGCCACCGATGGCTGGGCTTGCTTGCTTGCTAGCGGTCAGTCCCAACTGGGCTATGCTTCTGTCAGCGAAAGGTTAGCGCGTCAGATTCAGCATTTATTGCTCAGGTTTGGGATTATTGCCAGATTAAAATCGCGAACGGTTAAGTATAAATCGCAGCGAAACCAAGCGTGGCAGCTAGATATTACCGATGCAATTTCGATTAAAACCTTCATAGCTGAAATTGGGATCTTTGGCAAAGAGGCTGCCTTAGAGAAGGTAGACCAAGCTTTAGCGAGCCGAAACTATCAAACGAACCGCGATCTAATTCCGATTGAAATCTGGGAAACGATTACAGTTGCTAAAGATTGTGAATCCTGGCAAAGTCTGGCTCGTCGCGCTGGCATCAAAGGTGAATCTAATATTCATGTTGGGAAGCGATCGCCCACCCGCGAACGTTTGTTTACACTTGCTACGGCTCTGGGGAGTCAAGAATTACAAAATCTTGCTGACAGCGAAGTTTATTGGGATGAAATTGTCTCAATTGAATCCTTAGGAATGAAACAGGTCTACGATCTGACCATACCTGAAACTCATAATTTTGTTGCTAACGATATCTGCGTGCATAACACAGCTTTTAGTCTTGCGGTTGCCTACAAGATGGCGGGCTTGCACAAATTGCCGATCGTGGTTTTTAGTTTAGAAATGTCGAAGGAGCAGTTAGTCTATCGTCTGTTGGCTAATGCTTCGCGTATTGATAGTAGCCGCCTGCGATCGGGTAATATTAGCGAAAATGAGTGGAGTAGCATTGCCAATGCAATCAGCACTCTTTCCGAACTACCTATGTATATTGATGATGCACCTAATCCATCAATTACAGAGTTGCGTTCTAAAGCCCGCAGGTTACAGTCAGAAAAAGGTGGCGCGCTGGGCCTAATCTTGATCGATTACCTGCAATTAATGGAAGGTTCAGGTTCGGATAACCGCGTCCAAGAGTTGTCGCGGATTACGCGATCGCTCAAAGGTTTGGCGCGGGAATTGCAAGTACCAGTGATCGCTCTATCACAGCTCAGTCGTGGTGTAGAAGCCAGAACCAACAAGCGTCCGATGCTCTCTGATTTGAGGGAGTCTGGTTGTGTGAGTGGCGATACTCTGATCGCTCTAGCTGACAGTAGTTCTCAGGTGCCAATTCGAGATTTAGTTGGCAAATCCAACTTTGCAGTTTGGGCATTAAATGAAACGACCCTGAAGTTAGAAAGGGGTATTGTCAGCAATGCTTTTTGTACAGGTATTAAAACCGTTTATACGCTCACAACTAAGCTAGGCAGGACAGTCAAAGCAACTGGCAATCATAAGTTTTTGACAATTTATGGTTGGAAGCGACTGGATGAATTAAAAGAGGGCGATCGGCTTGCCTTACCACGCTATATTTCCAGTGATATTGATTGGGATGAGATCTTATCCATAGAAGCTAACGGTGAAGAAGCCGTCTACGACTTGACTGTAGAAAAACTCCATAATTTTATTGGCAACAATATAGTTCTGCATAACTCGATCGAGCAGGATGCGGATCTGGTAATCAACTTGTATCGCGATGAATATTACAATCCCGATAGTCCCGATCGCGGTATTGCTGAGGTAATTATTGCTAAACATCGAAATGGGCCAGTCGGTACGGTGAAATTACTATTTGAGCCGCGTTTCACCTGGTTTGAAAATTTGACGACGGCGACTAAATAATGCAGCGAAGACAGCTTTTGTGGGGATTAGGTGCGGTTACTTTAGGATTAGGCAGTGGTGGCTGTAGTCTGTTTGCTGACCCGCAGCGACTGCGTATACTCGGTTTGTCAGGTTCTATTCCCAGTAAAGCGATCGCCGAGTTCGAGAAACAATTTGACAAAAAGACAGAATATACAGCTGCTAAGACCCCACCTGAACTTTGGCAAGCACTCCAGGAATTTCATCAGAGCAAAGAAACTGAGAAAATTCCTGATGTTATCGGTTTAAGCGACGGTTGGCTGGATGCAGCGATCGCCCAATCCCTAATTCGACCACTAGAGACTCCCGACCTAGCCCAAATTCCGCAATGGCTGCAACTCGCTCCGCAATGGCAAGCGCTAGTCACACGAGATCGGAAAGTTTGGGGCATACCCTATCGGTGGGGCACAACCGTAATTGCCTATCGTACCGACAAAATCCCCTTTGAGATTACTAGTTGGGCTGACCTATGGCGGCCAGAGCTAAAGCACAGATTGAGCTTGCCCGATGATGCCCGAGAAACGATCGGTCTCACACTCAAAAAGCTTGGAAAGTCCTATCAAACTACGGATTTAAATGCGATCGCAAGCTTAGCAACCGAACTGAAATCACTAAACGCACAGGCAAGGTTTTACTCCTCAGATACCTACCTCCAACCCTTAATGATTGACGATACTTGGGCGGCAGTAGGTTGGTCGCAAGATTTTCGCCGCGCTCAGCAACAAGAACCCAACATTAAAGTAGTTATCCCCAAAGAGGGCACAGCTCTGTGGTGCGATCTGTGGGTATTACCCAAACACAGAACAAGTCAACCTGCCCGCCCCCAAAACCTCATAAATGCCCAGCAATGGATTAACTATTGCCTGCAACCTGAAATCGCCGCCCAGATTACTGCGCTCACCGATGCCACCGCCACTATTCCTGCTCTGGACAAGTTGCCTGCCAGTGTCAAAGGCAATCCTGTAAAATTTCCCCAGGCAGAGGCGATCGCCAATAGCGAAGTCCTACTGCCCCTATCCCCAGAAACTAAGCAAAGGTACGCGCAGTTTTGGCAAAAGATGCGCTCAAATTCTTAACTCACCTTACGTAGAACCAAAAGAAGATCTATATTTAAAAGGGTTTGGGGCTATGCCCCAATTGAGGGCGCAGCCCTCAAACTCCCCACATATAGCTATCGCCAATTAGGTTAGGACGGAGTTCCGTGGGGGCAATGCCCCACACCCCCAATTAAAATCTGTCCTAACAATCTAGGCGCTGGCTATAACATCAGTTCTTAACTAGGCAGACGGGAATTCCCCCGTCATAATGGCACTCCATTTGGCGGCGGGATGAAAGGCGCGTGAGTCAAGGGGTTCGATGCCCCGCCGCCGAACAAATAAATGACTGCTTACCACGAACAGGATTCATGCTAGAATAATAGGGTGAGAAACGTAGTCAAAGTCAGAATTTATCCAACTACCGAGCAGAAAGAAGCGCTATCTCAGGCGTTTGGCTGTGCGAGGTGGTTTTGGA
>JANMRU010000508.1:0-4411 GCA_031388585.1 Pseudanabaena sp. SOY_30_concoct_251
CGCTCGCACTCCTGTAAATGCGCACAAATCCTTTTAACTCAGCAGGGAGAGAATCTAGTTGGGCATCGAAATTCTGAAATTGGTTGGTAGTTGCCATCTGGCTTGCCATCCGATTTATGCGGTGGAGCGGTCTTAAAGCAAACCTGATAAATACAGCAATCCCTAAAATCGTCCCAAGTATGACTAGCGTGCTAACTACGTATAATTTCTGATATATGCCCACCCAAATGGCGCGATTATCCGATCCAAGATTAAGGTTGTTAGCCTGAGTAGAGATCGCCATATGATGCATTTCCCAACTAGCCCAACCAAACACACCTCCAACCCCTAATAAAATAACGATCGCTACGCCTGAGGTCAAAGAAATATGTAACGGTAGCCGCCTAAATCGATAAATTAACCTCCTATAATTCACTTGCTTACAACTCCCGCATGGCGCATGCTAACCAGGACTATTGCCTAAAACATATAACTTCAACTGTAGTAGAAATGTTGATAGATATGATGAAGGTAGCATAATTAAATTCTGAGTTTTTGCTTAGAAAAGCTAACAAATACATTTCTTAAGCAACACCAAGCTATTTCTCAGCGATCTTTAATTTAGATATGAGTTAATTGGTGGATAATCCTATTAAATCTGGCTGGCGGTATATGCCTAAACTAATTGCTCAAATCACTCAATCGCCAGGTCGATTTTACCTTTTGATTGCCACGTTAATTTTTGGCGCAGCCAATGCCGTGACGCGCCAACTCCACATCCTAGGCGCTCAAAATCCTATCGAAGGTAGAAACCCTATTTCTTTCTGCAACAGCTTGTTTGTGGGCAATTTATGCGCGTTTTTCGCTCTGAGCTTAATTTACCACCGTGAGTGGAATGTCCAGACGCTCAGACAAATAACTTGGAAAGACTGGGGATCTCTATCCATTGTTGCTATTCTGGGAGGGGCTTTAGCTCCTGCGCTAGTTTTTACTGCTTTGGATCTAACGACAGTTAATAATGTTGTTCTGATCGGACGGATTGAGCCGCCTATCTCT
The DNA here is from genome assembly GCA_031388585.1 of Pseudanabaena sp. SOY_30_concoct_251. Lineage (GTDB taxonomy): Bacteria > Cyanobacteriota > Cyanobacteriia > Pseudanabaenales > Pseudanabaenaceae > PCC-6802. Next base: position 1,036 of record JANMRU010000508.1, read on the forward strand.
CTAGCCCTTTCTGTTTGGTTGCTTCGGGCAAAAGTAAACAATTGGGTGGTTGCTGGGGCGATCGCCGCTTTTGTCGGAGTTGCTTTAACAATTTTGCTGCAACAGGTAGGTTTTAGCTTGGGTAGAGGGGAGTTAACGATCGCGATCGCCGCTTTAGTATCCTCAGTTTCATCAATCATTAGTAAAGTGCAATTAAATCGCATCCCTTTGGGGATTTTCAGCGTATTTAGAATGTTTATTGGTACAGTTACCTTCTTCTTAGTAGTACTGAATCTTTATGGGCCAGTACATTTTGCCGATGTTTTTTCACCATTTCTATGGCAGTGGATGTTGATTTATAGCGTTGTTATTGTTGTGGGCGGTCAATTAACCTGGTTCTCAGGTTTAAAGCATTCGACCGCATCAGAGATTTCGTTAGCAAATTCTTTTAGTCCAATTGCTGGCATCTTAGGAGCTTATTTAATTTTGGGAGAAGTACCAAATACGGCTCAGTATATCGGGGGTAGTCTAATTCTCGTAGGAATTATACTTGGGCAGATTGGCATATCTCGCATGAGTACTAAATCAACTGGAAGAATGATGCCTTCTGCGATCGCGATAGATATGGAAGTTGGGTTTAAAGGAGTATAATCTCTGCACCGGAGCTGGCGGGGCTGATCGCAGACTGGCTAACAGAATTACGTCGATCTGATAGTGAAGGGATGTTTTTCAGTGCTGTTACTGGCTTTACAATCGTCGGATGCAAGCCTATCAAAGATTGACGATCCAGGAAAGTAAGCTACGCTAAAATGCCTACGAAGTTAAATGATTGCCCCAATACTTGTTTAGGATCTTGTTTTTCCCAACGTTGGAGAATTTCGGCATAAATATTACGAAAGTCCACTTTGACGGGCAAGTTACCTTTCTCTAAGCTATCTAAGCTGGGATTACCACCATAGAATCCTGGTTTAACTGGTCCCAGTAGTATGACAGGGCCTGTAGTGCCGTGATCGGTGCCGCCAGAGCCATTTTGGGCAGGGCGGCGACCAAACTCACTTTGTACGAGGATTAGTACATCCTTATCTTTGCCTCGTGCCTGCAAATCCCGATTCAGTGCCGCTAGTCCCAAGCTTAGTTGTTCGAGTAGCTTGTGATGGCGTTGCGCCTGACCTGCGTGTGTATCCCATCCCCCGATAGTGATGTAAAGTACGCGAGGATTTGTCTCTAGTAGCCGACCTGCGAGGGCAAACTTTTGACCTGTGGGAGTTTTGGCATAGCTGTGGTTAGAGGTGCGCCGCTGAACTTCACTCGCTATTTGCTTCACCGCTGCTTCGCTTTCTAACACAGTACGGCGTACCTGTTCTGCTAAGGGGATAGCCTGCGGAGTTGCATACACAGCCTGAATTGCCTGGGCGAGCTTACCTGAGCTTTTTACGGCTAGGCGTGGAGATAGTTGTAAGTAGCGCTCTGTACCTGCTCCCATCAGAGCTAGGGGATATTCTTCTCCCAAGAAAATTGCATCGGCAGTCTTGGCCTTATTCACCTCTAAATACCGAGCTAGCCAGCCTGTATCTGTAGAACCACTGGGGTGGGCGCTCTGCCAAATATCCTTAGAACGGAAGTGTGACAGATTGGGATTGGGATAGCTGACATTTTGGATCACGGCGAGGCGATCGCTCTCTAAAATTGGTTTTAACTCTTTGAGGGCGGGATGCAAAGCGACTGAATCGCTGACTGGAATCCCATCTGAGATGGCTAAATTTGGCCGTAGTTTGAAATAGCTGGAATCCTTATACGGAATAAACGTATTCAAGCCATCATTCCCCCCCGCTAGTTCAATCACCATGAGGGTTCGTTTGTTGTTTGTGGCGCTTTTGAGCGGGTCGGCAGCGCTTAAGAGTGCAGCTGCCGCCATCGTGGCAAGAAAGTCGCGTCTGTTCATGGCATTAGGCTAATTGGTAGGTGGGTGAGGACAAAATGAGGGCGGTAGATTCTCGCGGCGATAAGCCGTTGAGGGCATTACGCAAACTAGGATCGGCCTTGCCATCTAGTAGCAGTGCCACCAAATCATTTGTGGTAAAGCGCTGCGCATCGTATTCAAAACCATTGTCATCGTCGCCATCTTTGACAATCTGCTGTGCCAAATTCAATCTTGTTAATAGTGATGGCGCGGTTAACCAACCGGCATCCTGAGGCCAACCTTTGACGGTGGGGGCGTTATATGGCACTTGTCCCATCGATCTGAGACTAGCGATCGTTCTTACCGTATCGGCTTTAACCTGTAGCTGCCGTAGGGTACCGATCACAAAATATATGGGAGTTTTGAGGCGACTACGATATGCCTTGGTGCTGTAAAACTCTGGTGCCGTAAATATAGCTTCAACGACTGCTTTAATACTGCGATCGCTCTGCTTGTAGACCTGGGCTAACCGTTGCACGATCGCTGGTTCTGGATTGGCATAGACAAATGTGCTCCATAGCTTGGCGGCTATCAGCTTGGCTGTGTTGGGATGGTTTGCCAAAATATCCACGACATCTTCGGTTTTGAGATTGCCACTGTGTCCGAGGAAGGTCTTATTGCCGCGATCGTGACGACGAGGTAGAAAGTTAACGGCTGTTACACCAGATTCGCGATCGGTTTTAATTAGCCAGCCCGTAAGGGCTCTGGCTCCTTCTTGGATATCTTTCTCGGAGTAATTACCTCGCCCAATTGTAAATAATTCCATCACCTCGCGGCTGTAGTTTTCGTTCAGGTTACCTGCACGATTCCTGGCATTATCTAAATATGAGAGCATGGCGGGGCTGGTGGTGACACTCAGCAGCAGTTCGCGAAAATCACCGAGGGCATGGGTATGCAAGCGTTGCTCATAATCAGTTAGCAGTTGTGGGAATGAAATTTTGTTCAATGCGACAATGAAATGATCGCGCCAAAAGTTAGTTACTTTTTCCTGTAAAGGATTAGTTGGGGTAATCATTTGCTTGAGTAACCAGTCCCCAAATGTTAGAAACTGATTGCGCCGTCCTTTACCTTTCATCGCGGGGCCTAGGTTTGGTACTGCGATCGCCTGATTACCCGGATTACTTTGCAGCCAGCGTTGCAGGAGATCGGCATTGCTCACCGAACTATTCAATTCCTCAAGTGTGGCTCCAAAGCTAGCCCTGCGCCAAAAGTGCGCTTTTTGCTCCATCTTATCCATGGTTTTGACCAATCCATCTCGCGGTGTATATGGATGCGTAATGGAGTATCTGACTGCGAAAGTCTGCGCAAGGTTCAAAAACCAAGAACTCAAGTTCTTGGCTAAAAGCCAAAGTCAGAAGAAAGCGGACATGGCGCGAGATCTTGCGCATAGAGCATACGGCAGCTTCATGGAAAGGAGATATAGCCAGCGCCTAGATC
>JANMRU010000004.1:0-12016 GCA_031388585.1 Pseudanabaena sp. SOY_30_concoct_251
CAAACTACTAAAAGGATTTATCACCTCAGATCTATTAAACAGATTTCACACTTTCTGCAAGCGATCGAAGCTGAGACTAACTTCAAAAATGATTCGACAGCATAATCTCCAAATGACACAACAGGAACTAATCTTTCTAGCTAGATTGCTGCCGTAGGCGGGTTAGGAATTTCTCGAAGTCATTTGGCAATGGCGCGATCGCACTCCTGAAAAAGACTCAATAGCCTGATGGATGTCGGAAATCGCCAACCACTTTGTCAAGCTCTTGAGCGATCGCTAACAACTCCATTTCCCGCCACCGCTTACCGACAATTTGGAGTCCAATCGGTAAACCGTTGTGAGTTTGGCCAATAGGAATAACTACGGCAGGATGTCCACTCAGGTTGAACGGCATAGTATAAGCACCGTTTGCCACCGCATGAGGATAGGGTTTACCGTCAATTTCAACTGCGTTCCAGGCAGGACGATGGGAAAATGCCGAAGTCGCAGCAACGGGAGTCAGCCAGACATCCCAATCCTCTAATGCTTCATCGAGTTGAGCTGTGAAGCGATCGCGCTCAGTCAATACTTCAAAATACCCTTTCAAACTCGGATTCAGTAGTTGTGGCAGAAGACGGCTGAAATCTCCTAGTTTGCGAAGCGATCGATCGCCCTGAGTTGCTGTACGAAAGATTTGCGTTAAGCTGCGACGTAAATTGTAGCGATCAACAGGTTGAGCATAGACATTGATGTAAACCGCCAATCGTCCATAAAGATTGAGGATCTCGGAAAGATCAAAATCTTTAGGAAGCCAGTACTCGACTTGGACACTTGCTTGAGTCAGCGTTTGAAAAACAGATTGCATCGCCGCTCGAAGTTCAGAGGCAACGGGAACCTCTGGCCACTGATCAGTCCAGGCGATTTTGAGAGTTTGTAAAGACTTGCCAGAAGGAATATCCAGCGGCACAGATGGAACATCGGGACGACGGCGATCAGCTCCAGCAATCAACGAAAAGCAGAGTTTAAGGTCTTCAATTGATCGCGCAAAACAACCCACAGTGATCATTTGTCGAAGACAGATTGGCATTCCAGGGACTTCTGGAATTTGTCCTGCTGTCGAAATTCGGCGATCAGTTGGCTTTAAGCCATAGACCCCGCAGAAATGAGCAGGCTGACGGACTGAACCCGCAAGATCATTCCCTAAATCTAAGGGCGAAAGTCTGGCTGCAACCGCAGCGGCACTACCTCCAGAACTTCCTCCTGGGGTGTAGTCAAGATTCCAGGGATTATTCACCCGTGGGAAGAGAGAATTGGTGCTTTGGTAATCCCCCGCCAACTCTGCCATATTGGTTTTGCCCATAATGATTGCTCCTGCTGAGCGCAACCTCGAAACAACCGTTGCATCTTGCTGAGGTATGTAGTTTTTGAGGGGAATATAACCTGCTGTGGTGCGGATTCCCGCTGTTTCAAAGATATCTTTGATAGTGACTGGAACACCATGCAAAGCGCCCCAGTTTTCTCCGCTTGCGATGGCCAAGTCTGCTTGCTTGGCTCTAGCACGGGCATTCTCTTCATCAAGGGTGCAAATGGCATTCAGCTTCGAGTTGTGCTTAGTAATTTGGGCGAGGTAAGCATCAAGCACCTCAGCCGCAGAGACTTGCCGATCGCGAATCATCTGAGCGAGTTGATGGGCAGGGACAAAAGGTAGGTTAGTCATTGAGCATCAAGTAGATCATTTTTGATAAAGTTAATTATATTCACTTTTAGTTAATTATGTTAACTAATTAAATTATGGGTCGTCCACTCAAAGAAAATTCTCTGTCGCAGCAGGATGTGATCAATGCGGCAATTGTTTGTCTCGACAAAGAAGGAGATGCGGCTCTGGGGGTAAATCGAGTTGCACGAGCGTTAGGAATTAAGCCGCCAGCCATTTACAAACATCTGGATGGCAATACTGGACTACGCCGCGCCGTAGCCCTGGAAATTTGGCGCAACTATTTGACGGACTGCCAAACGCAAACAATGGATATTACGGAACCCCGAACCTTACTTCGTGTCGGCGCGCAGGCAACCCGAAACTTTGCCCGACAGTATCCTGCTCGATACACTGTGATGATGCAATATCAAATGCGTCCCACTGATCGAGAAGAAGCTGAAATCATCCAGAACTCTCTGCACTTCTTCCAGCGATCGCTTCAATTATACGAATTGAGTGATGATGCTCTGATCGATGTGATGCGAATGGTGAATGCAGCAATTTATGGGTTCATTACTAGAGAATTATCTGAACTAATGACACTGAATCGCTCTACTGATGCCAGCTATGAAGTCATGCTAGATGCACTACTCGTTGCGATCGCATATATTCAGCAGAGTGACACGACAGAATCATCTTCTGCTAGCTAGATTGCTGCCGTAGGCGGGTCAGGAATTTCTCAAAATCATTTGGTATCGGCGCGATCGCACTAATTTCTGCCCCTGTAACTGGATGCACAAAGGTTAATCTCCAGGCATGAAGCGCTTGGCGATGAATATATTTTAAGGGTTTGCTATAGACCGCATCGCCGGCAATCCCATGTCCGATATACGCAGCATGGACGCGAATTTGATGCGTGCGTCCGGTTTCCAGTTCAAATTTAACTAAGGTGTAATTTCCCAGCCGCTCTTGGATACTCCAGTGGGTAATGGCATGACGACTGTTACCCGCATCGCCTGATATCACAGCCATTTTTTTGCGATCGACAGGATGGCGACCAATCGGGGCATCGATTGTACCGGAAGTCGTTTTTGGTACGCCATTTACAACACCTAGATACTCACGCCGCGCTGTTTTGGCCTGAATTTGCTGCTGGAGATGCTGATGGGCGAAATCATTTTTGGCAACGACTAAAGCGCCACTGGTATCGCGATCAAGGCGATGCACGATCCCTGGTCTTTGCACGCCATTAATCCCCGACAAGTTAGAACAATGCGCTAAAAGGGCATTTACTAAAGTCCCTGATTCATGTCCAGCCGATGGATGTACGACTAGACCAACTGGCTTGTTAATTACCAGGAGATGTTCGTCTTCGTAGAGAATTTCAAGCGCGATCGCTTCCGGCTCTATGGTAAGAGGTTGCACTTCAGGAATATCGATCTTAAGTAAGTCACCGAATTTAACCGTGACTTTTTTGTCACCACACACCTGTTGATTCAGCATTACCATACCCTGCTCGATCAGCTTTTGGATGCGCGATCTCGATATGCCATCTAACTGCTCGGTGAGGTAGCGATCGAGGCGATCGCCTAATTCTTGCCCAGCCTGGAATTGGACTTGTAATTCTATTGTTTGATTATCCATACTTATCCGAGTTCAAGGCTGATTGCTAAATTACGATCGTCATAGTCACTTAGGTTTAAGAAGTTACCTGCAACTTCCTGCCCGTTCACATGCATCGATCTTACGCCAGAATTTTTGCCTTGGGGATTTGTGATATGTAATTTCAGCGTCTTACCTCGAAATTTCCTATGGGCGCTAAACTCCGGCCAGTGGGAAGGAATATGTGGGTCGATGATCATACCGTCGAGTGTGGGCTTGAAGCCAATGATGTAGTCGATGCCAATGCGCAGCATCCAAACTGCTGTGCCAGTTAACCAGGAATGACTAGCCTGTCCTTGGGTGGGATGATCTGGACTGGTGACGTATTCGGCGTAGACATAGGGCTCCACTTCGTATCTATCGATATCCTGCGCCGAGTTGATCGGCATCATGCGTTGATAGATCTCATAGGCAAAATCGACATCGCCATTAATTAAACTCGCCAGCACAAACCAGGAGGAGGCATGGTTGAAAATTGCGCCATTTTCCTTTTTGCCAGGGACGCAGCGACTAATTAATCCCACATCATCTTCGACTTCCGTGTAAGAAGGATAGACGATCTGCATACCATAGGGTTTAGCTAGATACTCGCGGCAGGAAGCCAGGGCGGCATCAGCTCTATCCTGGGTTGCTAAGCCCGAAATCACTGACCAGGATTGGGCATTTAGGAAAATCTTGCCCTGCTTGTGGGCAGAGATGCCAATTGGTTCGCCGTTATCGCGAAAGGCTCGTAGATACCACTCGCCATCCCAACAGTAGGTATTTGTCGCTTTACCCAAGCTCTCATAAACTTGTTGGAATTTCCTGAGATTCTCGCGATCGCCCCTTAACTCTAATACAGGCAAAGTCTTTTGCAGAACGTAACCCAGGAAAAATGCGCCCCAGACAGTTTCGCCTTTGCCCAGTGGCCCCACATGATCGAGCGTATCATTCCAGTCACCATTGCGAATCTTGGGCATGCCATGCTCGCCTAAATTGCCGATCGCATAGTGCAAAGCCCGTACCATATGCTCGTGGACGCTGCCTTCACCTTCGTCATGATAGGCGACTATTTCATCGAGGATCGAGAAATCACCTGTTTCATTCAGATATTCCACTAGACCAAAGGGAATCCATAACGGCGTATCGGAATGATTGGTACGCTCGCCCGTATTAGTTAACTTAAAGAAATTATGTAAGGTAGAGCCATCTTGGAATTGGAACTGCAACGCATTTAATAGCCGACTGCGGACGCGATCGCTGTCTACCATCACCACACCGAGGATATCTTGAAAGCGATCGCGAAGTCCTGTGCCAAATAGCAAGCCACCGTGATAATAACCGACATTTCTGGCCATATCAAACGTGACCGCCGCCTGATATTGATTCCATACATTCAGCATGGTATTGAATTTCTCGTCTGGCGTATCTACTTGCACGACATCTAAATGTTTATCCCATTTTGTCTTTAATTCCGAGAAGGCGCGATCGATCGTGTCCAGATTGCGTAAGTCTGCGACATCAATGGGGGATTGTTCATTCTCTTTGGGGGCGATCGCGCAGATTATGGCAAAATCAACCGAGCTATTGGCTGTTAGCTCTAATTTGGACTGTAGGGCAGCGATCGGATCGCCTGCCGTAATTTCTGTATTCTGCATTCTGCCTGTTTCCACGGCCTCTGGATTAGATTCAGAGCGCCAGCGACCAATAAATGTATCCAGACTGCTATCAAAGCCAGAGATTGGCAGAGTTTGTGTGAAGTAGACGCGATAATGCCAATCGATATTGGGCTGTGCGACGGAGACTTTTTTGTTTAATACCCAGTAGCGGCGGGTAGCGATCAGAGATTGTTGTTCGGGATGGAAATTGATTTCGGTAAAGTGCTTGTCATTCGGTTGATTGATTAGATCGTTGAGGGCATTACCCATCAGCAATTCGGTAAACGAGTAAATCTCTAATTTGCGATTTGCGCCTGTGAGATCGGTGAGGTTAACGCGCCAAATTTCAGCATCGGCATCGGCGGGGACAAAGTAGGTAATTTCGCCGCGAATGCCATAAATTTCTGTCGTAATTTTGGTATAACCTTGACCGTGACGGCATTCGTACCTGTCATAAGCCAAATCTATAGTTGGAGCCCAACTTAAAGACCAGTACTTGCCCGTTTCTACATCCTTAACCATGACATACCGACCTGGTCGATCCCATGGCAAGCAGTTATAGCGCATACGTGAAATGCGACTATCGCGAGGTGAGTCCAGACAACTAAATCCGCCGCCTGTATGAGAAATCAGACCTGTGTAGCGATCGTTCCACATGTAGTTAAACCAAGGGCGTGGCGTGCGCGGATTGGTAATTACATATTCTCTGTAGTCGTCGGAGTAGTAACCGTATTTGTTGGCTAATTTTTTGGCGGGTAGAGCGGTAGTCATGCAGTCATAGGAATTTACGATCTCTGCCAAAATATCACGCTTCAGCAAAGTTGTTTATGCTTCTTGACGTTAGTGGGGCATGGTACTTACGCGATCGTATTTCTTGCCCCTCGGTTTGCGTTAAAACACTTTTCTTAAGGCGATCGCATTCCTAGTAATTCCATTAGCTGTGCTTCGGTGAGTTTCGGTACGCGGTGTTTTTCGGCCTTTGCCAGCTTATTATTACCTGGGTTTTGCCCTACCACTATATAGCTAGTTTTCCCGCTGGGCATGGTGTTAATACTTCCTCCTGCGGCTTCAATTAGATTTTTTACTTGCTCATAGCTAAGTGTGGAGAATGTGCCTGTGATTACGAAAGTTTTATCTTCTAGGGCTTCTGTGGGAGTTTGGCTAGCTAGTTCCAGCTCATTTGAAGTAGCAATTTGAGGGATATCTACTGGCGATGGAATATCCAATGTTTGCGACGGAAGTGAAGGTTCAGTTGGTAATTGCTGAGGTGTCTTTGCAAGTTGTTGATTCTGTGTGGTGAGATTTTGCACCTGTTCCTCTAAAAAGGCAACGACATCTCTTGCCATCTTGGTCGCTTCTTCTAACTGCCCTTTTTCCTGTTGCAATGTCTTGACCTGATGTTCCAAAGATCCTACAACCTGACTAGCCGATTGCAGACCTTGATTCATCCGATCGCGCTCTTGCTTAAGTGCTTCAAGTTGCTGCATTAGTTCTAGGGGAGCCTCTGTTTCCTCTGATGGTGCTATCTGGTTTGGCAATTCAACAGATAGTTTCTCTAGTTCAGTAATTTGCTTTTGCAGATCGGCAATCGTATCCCAAGCGCTCTGCAATTGTTCGGCTAGGCGATCGCGCTCTTGAACTGTTGGGGTGAGATTATTAATCTGTTCGGTAAGGGATGTGGAATTAGATTCGGCTTCTTTCAAGGCTGATTCGACCTGAGCTCTTTGAGCTTCGGTTTGAGTTAGGCTTAGTTGAGTTGTCTCAATGGTTTTGTGCAGGCGATCTCTTTCCTGGCTTAGCTCAGCAAGCTGGCGTTCGAGGGCAATTGGTTTCGCTTCGCTTTCCTTAAGCAGTCTGTTAGCGTCGGTATTATTCTGTTTTAGTTCAATAACGTATGACTGGAGTTCGTTTAAATTTGTTTGAGATGATTGGAGGTTCTGATTTACTTGAGAATACTCTTTTGTTAATTGATCAATTTGTGCTTCGAGAGTGGCGATGTTTGCCTCCCGTTCCTGGACGATCGCAGCCATTGCTTCAAGATCTTGCTTTTCCTGTTGTGAAACTTGGAGTTGTTGTTGCAGGTTGGCCAGATCGCCTTGGGTGCTTTGGAGTGAGTGCTTAAGGCGATCTCGTTCTTGCGCGAGATCCAAAATCTGGTGTTGGGATGCCTGTAACTGGGCCTGAAATTGTGGATCCCCTTCTTTGAGCGTTGCTTCTATGGTTTGGATATGCTGCTGGAGAGTTGCGATCGCTGTTTGATTTTGCTGCTGTTCTTGGGTAATTTGTGTCTGGAGGGTTTGGTTCTGTTCTTGTTGTTGAGTCAGATTAGTCGATCGCTCTTGCTCCAGTTCTTCTAATTCAGTTAATTGGGTTTGCAACGCGGCAATCTGGGTTTGTGCTTGTTGTAGATCTTGGCTTGCTAGTTGCTTTTGCTGCTCATGTTGTTGATTCAGGCGATCTCTGTTCGCTTCTAATGCTTGCGTTTGTTCCTGGCTAGATGTTAGCGAGCCTTCTAGATCGCTTGTTACTTGGGCGAGAGTTTGGATCTGTAGTTCTAATGTGGCAATGGTTGCTTGGGCTTGGGTAAAATCCCGATCTAGGCGATCTATCTGACTATTAGCTTCAGTTAAAGTTAGTAGTTGCAGTTGGAGATCTGCGTTTGCAGTTTCCCGCGCGGCTAGTTCTTGTTCGTACTCTGTTTGCTTTTGTTGCAGCTCATGCTTGAGTTGTTGGTTTTGCTGAGAGAGCTGTGTTTGCTGTTCTTCTAGCTCAGAAACTTGAACTGTAGTTTGCTGATGTAGTAAGTCAAGCTGTTCTTTTTCTTGGGTGAGGGCTTCCATCCCAGTATTCAGGGCTTCGGTGTTGTTCTGAAGTAACTCTAACTTTTCGTGAAGCGTAGTTTGAACTTGAGTTAAAGTTTCTAGTTCTTGTTGGAGAGATTGGACTCTATCTCGTTCTTGTTGGAGATCGATTTGAAGTTGAATGGTCTGCCGAGTTAGATCCTTAAGCTTTTGCTCGAGTGATGTAAATGCTTGGAGTGATTGCTCTAGTTCTGTTGCAAGCTGCTGCTTTTGTTGCCCAATTACCTGAATTTCGCTCTGGAAAGTATTTAAAGCAGCTCTCTGCGATTCGCAGTCTTGGGTCAGGATTATTTTGCTCTGGGTCAAGTTAGCTATTTCTTGCCCCTGGGCTGTTACAACTTCCTTGGCAATCGCGATCGCTTCGGTGAGGTTTTGATTATCACCCGTTAGCGCTTGTAATTGTGCTTGTAAAGCCGTTTTTTCAGCTTCTTCCCGCTGAGCTTGTTCAGCTTGTGTAGCAGCTTGGAGTTGTTGCTGTTGTTGGCGACTAAATCCAAAAACGATTATCAAAGCCACCAGAGCAATTGAACCAGCTATACCAGATACGATTTCAGGATTCATGACTCAGAATGCTCCTATGAGGTTCGGTAACCGCAGTTATTGTTTATCCCCCATTTTACCGTCTAGTTCGTCGGTAGTGCGATCGATACAAAACGATCAGGGCAACTTAGATTGCGGCGATCGCAACGCAAGCTGGAGTTATGTGCTTTTAAGCGGTCTATAAGTTCGCAAAGATTGATTAAGGTGGTTATTTTAATATCTCCTTTGGAGCTTGGATTTTTCCTGAATTGTAGTCATCCCAAAACTGAGTAAAGAGTTTGCGCCTTTCTTTCCCCGTATCTGCATAAGCTTGCACTTCCGCCTGTAGTAACTTTTTTGTGAGGGGTTGCTTGGATAGATTTAATAATTCTTGTAACTCGGCTTCGGAAAAATCTGTTTCAAGGCGTGCAATATATTTAGCCTCCGCATACTTCCATCCAGCCCCTCGAACTAACATCCCGTGCAACCACGCATCGAACTTAGGATTAGAGCTAGAACCGACGCCCAGATCGATAGCATTGGCAAAATGCAAATCATATTTTTGAGCAATACCGATCTCTGCGAGAATTTCTCTAGCTAATTCCTGTTTTGATTTAGGAGCGTTAGTGGTACATCCAACCAGAAAGAGACAAGAAACTAGCAAAAGCTTTGAAAGCCTATAATTTAATTGCGATCTCATCGAATTCACTATTAGTTTCCTCAAGATTACGATCGAGCAGAATTAAAAAATCATACTCTTTTCATCTATTCCGTGTATTTGAATCCTGAGTAGTTACAATTTTTTACTTGGTTTTGCTTGTCAAGCCCTGCTAAGATCCATAGCTTCCATACTTTTTAGATCATAATGTTATGGGTAATTCCCTGTCAGGATGTCTACGAACGTGCAGGTTGCTGACTTTGTGGCATTGCTTTTTTTAAAGCGTTAATTAACGTAAATTTTAGGTAAGACAAGATCATGGGCAAACCAACAGGCTTTATTGAATATATCCGCGAAGTAGCTTCTGAGCTTTCGCCCAGCGATCGCATCAATAACTGGGACGAATTTCATCTGCACATGCCAGATGAGAAGCTACGCAACCAGGGTGCGCGGTGTATGGACTGCGGTACGCCGTTTTGTCATACGGGGACACTAATTAACGGCATGGCGAGTGGTTGCCCAATCAATAATCTCATTCCTGAGTGGAACGATCTTGTCTATCGGGGACTTTGGCGCGAAGCACTCGATCGCCTGCACAAAACTAATAACTTTCCAGAATTCACTGGTCGCGTTTGTCCCGCACCCTGCGAAGGCTCCTGCGTGCTGGGTATCCACAACCCACCTGTCACAATCAAAAATATCGAACAATCAATCGTCGATAAAGGTTGGGAAGAGGGCTGGATCGTACCCGAACCTCCTGCCAAACGCACTGGTAAGAAAGTTGCAGTTGTTGGTTCTGGCCCAGCGGGACTGTGTGCAGCGGCACAGCTTAATAAAGCCGGACATTGGGTCACCGTGCTCGAACGCGAGGATCGCCCTGGCGGTCTACTTATGTATGGTATTCCCAACATGAAGTTAGAAAAACAACAAGTAGTCTCTCGCCGCTTGAGCATTCTTGAGCAGGAAGGCGTACAGTTCAAATGCAATGTTGAAGTTGGTAAAAATCTACCCGTCGATAATTTACTGAAGGATTTTGATGCTGTAGTGCTGTGTACGGGAGCTACAAAACCGCGCGATCTATCAATTGAAGGACGGCAATTGAAAGGTATCCACTTCGCGATGGATTTTCTCACTGCTAATACAAAATCGTTGCTAGACAATAATTGCAGTGATGATTTTATTTCGGCTAAGGGCAAAGATGTAATTATTATTGGTGGTGGGGATACTGGTACAGACTGTGTGGGAACCTCACTGCGCCATGGCTGCAATAGCCTCGTGCAATTTGAAATCATGCCTAAACCTCCTGCTGAGAGAGCCGCAAATAATCCCTGGCCAGAGTGGCCAAAGGTTTACAAAATGGACTACGGTCAAGAGGAAGCAGCGGCCAGGTTTGGTTCTGACCCACGTGCCTATCTCACTACTGTCACCAAATTGGAGGGTGATGAGAATAGTCAGATTAAGTCTGTGCATACGGTTCAGGTGCAATGGGAAAAGAACGAACAAGGTCAATTCATCCCCAAGCATGTGCCTGGTAGCGAACAAGTTCTACCTGCTCAGCTTGTTTTGCTAGCGATGGGATTCCTCGGGCCCGAACAGCCTTTGCTCGATGCCATTGGTGTAGAACGCGACGCGCGTAGTAATGTCAAAGCTGATTATGGCAAATACACCACTAGCATTCCTGGTGTTTTTGCGGCTGGTGACTGCCGACGCGGTCAGAGTCTTGTCGTCTGGGCTTTTAATGAAGGGCGCGGTGCTGCTCGTGAGTGCGATCTATACTTGATGGGTAGTACTGACTTGCCTTAAGCTCCCTATGCGGCATATCTAGAGGGCAGACCCATTGGTTTGCCTGTGCAGAGAGTGCAGGAAATATTAGAGCGGCAAAGGGTTACAATAGATACAGAATCTAAACCTGATTCCAGGATTTTATTCGGGAATTCACAAGAAGTGAGGAGCCACAATGCAAATTTCACCTCAAACTGCCTACGATAATCTTCAGTTGCTCGATCGCGTCGATATAGACAAAAGTGCAGTCTATCGCCAACTGGCACAGGAGGTAATTGCCGATCCCGAAGTTAGCCTCACCTGGCGGCAAGCGATCGCCGATCGCCTGAATCAGGCAAATAATCACCTATTGGCGGCACAACCAGTAGGTGATGATAGCTATTAAGTCTGATTGAGGTTTTGGTAAGCGCTCGAACAGCGGCAGTTATTGACCCGCGCAGTATTTATTGATCTCACCGATCAGGCTGCCTTCGCGATCGCTGGTCGATTTTACATCTTTAGCTATTTTGGCGATCTCAGGAGCAGGTTTCTTGTCGCTAAATGTCTGACTAATATTTTTGGCAGCTTCAGCCGACTCGTTATAAATATTGTTAAATCGGATCTGGAAATCTTTTAACTTAGGGTCTTCTAGCTTAAGTGCCCGCATTTCTAGACCAATTGAGTCTAGGGCTTCAGCCAGTTGGTTAAAACCAGCAGCACCCTTAGGCGGCTTAAGGGTTTTAGCTCGATTAGCTATTTTGTTGAGTTTGTTGCACTGAGTAACACGGCTCTCGCCGCACCCATACGCTAAAAAACTAATTAGAACTGCTGTAACAAGCAGAAATCTATTCTTACGACAGGCAATCATCAAGAAATTTCGAGATTAAAAGCTCAATTACGATATCAGATTAACTGTACAACTTGCTACAGTTTGGCTCCAGTGGCTGCGATCGCAACGTAAGCCGCCGCAATTTTAGCTTAATCGCGTATTTCACTAAAGCCACGAGGTTAATAAGATCGTTCAAGCAAAGCAACTACAGGCGATGCCTTACAGCGGTATTATCAGAATTTTGGGTAAAAACCCCGTCCTACGCTTCGCTAAAGGACGGCTTTGTATTTAGAGTATACTAGGATAGCCAAGGTTAAACTCCTTCGCCATCGTGAAACGTAAGACACACTTTCAGGCGTAAAGATTGGGCGAAGTGCTGCGATAACACTTTAAACAGCAAGAGAATCAACGCAT